>CALVSR010000090.1 GCA_944359075.1 uncultured Bacilli bacterium | reverse complement strand
TACACTCTTTCCCTACACGACGCTCTTCCGATCTTATTTTGATGGTACTACTATTATATATAAATAGATCTTTCGATTATGAAAGATCTATACTCGTTTTTATTTATTAAATCATAGAATGTTTTTTTTGAATTTTCTTAAAAATAATTCGGTTATTTTAAATACTATTAAGCTAAAATTTATATTTTAATTGAATAGATTGGCTTTCAAAGTCGTGATTACTGGGCGAATGCCAAAAAATATCTGTGTTTGGGCAGCATAGTGATCACTTAGTATTTTACTATGACCAGATATATTCCATACATTAGTTTTCGATAAGCTTGAGCTAGTTTTAGTCCAATAATTAGTTGTACAAAGCCAATCATTAGATAATGTCATATATTCATTAGAATTAAAAATTTTTCCATCTGCTATTGCTATCTGGTCTGCTGTTGGAAGTGAAATGCCAATTGTTCCTGGTAAAGATTGTATTACTTTAGGGGTATAGACATTATGAATAAAATAACCTATATTATTAGAATCTGTTTCATCATAAATGTTAGTATTATCTATATCAAATTCTATCGGATTACATTCATAAGTGCTATTATCAATACTATTACATTTTATATTATAACTACCATCACTATTTAAATTATAATCAGATAATAAAACTACCGTGTCTATGCCGGAACCACTATTTTCTAACACGTGCCATTTACTTCCGTCAATAGCTGTTACGGCATCTCCTATGGATAATGCTGTGGCTGATGTCATTATTGTTTTTAATTTAGTTAATTAAAATAAAAAAGTCTCTAAAATATTTTAAAGACTTAACTAACAAAATTACACTATTTATATTAAGGTTTTAAAGCTGTTATCGGCACTATATATATGCCAGTTTCTTGATCTTTCACTATGAAATCTAAATATCCAACTATAATACACATAAATTTTGGCTTTTTATTCATATTATTATAAAAACTCAATAAATTTTTCTTTGCATCTTCCACTTGATTAAATCCCAATTTTATTTCAACAGCTGCATAATCACCCCCTGGAAATTCAAGAATTGAATCGATTTCTAAGCCTGTTACATTATCTCTAAAATGATATAAACTTCCATCTAAAAAATTCATGTATATCTTTAAATCTCTTTCCACAAGAGATTCAAACATAAAGCCGAATGTTTTTAAATCATCCATAAGTTTTTCTTTTGTTAAATCAAGGCAAGCACATGCCAAAGATGGATCAGTAAAATGCCTTTTAGGTGATTTACCCACTCTTTGAGGAGAGCGATAATTTTCGCTATACGCATTTTGGTTTTCTATTATATGAAGTCTATTTAGCACATCTAAATAATCATCTAAAGTAATCCTACTTTCAAGTAGTGGTCCTTTATTTTCAAATTCTTCAATATCATTTAATAATGTCTGATTACTTACAATAGTAGATTCATTTCTAGCTAAACTTTTTAATAGCATTAGCATTCTAGATTTATCTCTTTTTTTTTCGTCATTCATATCGCTATCGATAATAGCATTAATATATTCTCTTGGAATTATGCCTAGCTTATTTTCCTCTGTATCAATATTAGAAGGCCAACCGCCTCGTATAATAAGACTAGCAAGTTTTTCTAATTTTACTGAGGGATTTTTAATATTACTTTGAACACCATTATACATATCTAAAATAGAAGCGTTACCAGTAGAATCACCAGATTCATATAGACTCATAGTATACATTTTTATTTTTCCAATACGTCCAGCTCCTGAATGATGAATATTTTCCTTTTGTTTCTCATCAGATAATTTTGTTGAACATGTTAAAATATAATTACCTTTCATAGAAGATTCATCACATTTTCTTCTGACAGCATCCCAAATTTTAGGAACTAAATTCCATTCATCTAGTAATTCTGGTTTTTCATCGTTTAATACATAATCTAAACTCAGATTAGCTTTTGCAACTGTTTCCTCATCATCGAGATAAAAAACACTATTGGCATGATTTAGTGCAGTCCAAGTTTTACCACACCATTTTGGCCCTTCTATTGAAATTGCTCCAAAAACAGATAAATAATTATCTATTTTTTTATCAACCAGTCTGTTTTTATATTCTTTTTTTCTTAAAGACACTTTAATCCCTTCTTTCTGTACATGTATATTATACAATAATATAATATGCGATTTCAAACAAAATATACAATTTTTAATAATTTTAATATACAAATTTTAATAAAATTAATATACGTTTTTTAATTAACTAACTTAGATACCAAAATTTATACTTTAACTAATTTAATTACTAATGGTTCTTTTGAAAATGGGCTAGATAGTTGGACATATAGCAATATTGATATAGTAGAAAATGGATATCATGGCAATACATGTTTAAAATTTAATCACAATAATGGGAGCGACTATACAGCGATGACAATCCAAGAATTAACTGTTAAAAGTCCAACACTAAATCATAAATATTATGGTTCGATAATGTTTAAATCATCAAATACATTTGGATATGGAGATGTTGTTGATAGTAGATATGAATGGATTTATAGAAATTCAAATGGCGCTGATGAGAGCATAATTTTTGCCAAAAAGAATTCCAAAGTATCTTCTTGGACTAAATTGTCTGCTATTCAAAGCGTAACGGCTTCTACCAATTTATCAAATACATGGGAAATTCGAAATTTTCAGAGGGGTGCTACTGAATATTCATATAGTGATGCATTAATTCTTGTTGATTTAACAGAAACATTCGGAGCAGGAAATGAACCAGATCAATCATGGTGTGATGAAAATATTATTTATTTTGAGGATAGCATTACTGTTACATGGAATGGAATGTCAATGCCTATAAAAAGTATTAATGCTATCAGAGTCAATTTTGATATTGATGAAATTAAAGTTGGAGACAACCTTGAATATACTTTTATTGTAACTTCAACAACAGCTCCTACCGTAGTGGATTTTAATGATATCTATGTACCAAGTACTATTGAAGAATTAGGTAGTAATCGATATAAAATCTATGGAAATATGACAATAACTGAAGAAATGTTAACAGGTTTACCATCAAGAAATTATGCATATGATCAAATGAGGTTTTTTGACATTGGTGGTATTACTAATTATACAATAGAAATAGCTCATGTTATTAATCAAAATCATAAATATATAAGTAATTAATAGCCAATTAAAAGGCATATATTTTCATAATGAAAAAAGAATAAAAATCAATAAAATTTCTATTCTTTTTTACTTTTTTATTCATTATAATATAAAAATTTTGAAAACTAATTTTAGCTAAAATTGTATTACATATGGATCAGTACTTGTTCCATTTCCTGTGATAATCACATCAACATTTAGGTTTATAACAGGCCGTAGGGATTCAAGGCGACTGACACGAATACGATGGATAAGGCCAGAAGATTCCATATACCACATGTGTGCAATGGAACCACCAAAGCCGCTTGGACTCATTGTCCAATAGTATGATGTACCATCAGATAAATAATAATTACTGTTAGCTTGATTGTAATACCCGCCCGCAAACACTATTTCATCATATGTAATTAGGCCGATGCTGGCGCTAACTAATCCGTATCCATTTCCATCAGTCGAACACCTAAAGTCTGGTATATAACTAGAATATACAGTCATATTAGCTCCACTACTAGATGCATAAGAACTAGCATAAGCTACTTTTGCTTGCTCACAGAAATAGTTACCACTAGCTACTTTACTGAAATATTTAGTATTACTAGCTATATTAGTCTGATACCATCTTTCTAATTGTGTTTTAGCATTACTATTTGTATAATACATATACAATTTATTATCATCATTAGAATTGAATACATATGCTGTGTCATTAATTCCATTTACCAAGATGATACGTATTGTCCCGTCTTCATTAATTCTAATAATTCTCCAAGTAAATCCTACAAACGATACATAATTATTTTCTACATCTCCTCTAAAATAATAGGTAGGTTTTCCTGTATTGGTAGCAGTTGACATATATAAACCACTAATATCACTTGTATTATTAGATGATGAAGTTAATGTTGGCTGTGTTGTAATTAACACATTATTAGCTAATATTTTATCTTTTAATATAGTCCCTAAGTTAGTTAATTAAAATAAAAAATTATGTATATTTTTTTGAGAAACAATCAACAATATTATTGAAAAGTGTATAATATTTTTGCTGAAAAGTGTATAATATTTTATTTGATTATTGTATAATAAGTTGTTATAATATTTATGGAGTGTGATAACGTGAGTTTAAAAAAAGAAAATTACCGAGAAAGATTAATTGATCAAAAAATTAATAAGTATTTGACAATTTTTGGTGCTATAGCTATCGAGGGACCAAAATGGTGCGGAAAAACATGGACGGCTTTAAACCATGCTAATAGTGTTACATATATGACAGAAAGGAGTCCAAGAAATTTAGCGAATGTTGATCCAAAATACATATTTAACGACACAAAACCACAACTAATTGATGAATGGCAATTAGTTCCAAGTATTTGGGATGCCGTTAGACATGAATGTGATAATGATCATAATAAAGGAAAATTCATTTTAACAGGTTCTACCTCATTAACAAAGCAAGAAAACGATGCAGAAATTTTTCATTCTGGAACAGGCAGAATTGCTAGCATGAGAATGTATCCTATGAGTTTATTTGAATCTGGCGATTCAACTGGAGATGTTTCTATTCTTGATATGTTTAATGGAAAAGTAGAATGCAAATATATTAGAAAAGTTGAATTAGATGAATTGGCAAAATTAATTATTAGAGGCGGTTGGCCAGAAAATCTTGATAAGGATATTAAAGATATTGATATTATTCCAAAAAGTTATATTGACTCTGTCATTTATAAAGATATTAATGAAAGAAAAGATAGAAAAAGAGATCCTAATAAGATGAGAATGCTTATTAGATCACTTGCCAGAAATGAATCTTCTATTGCTGGAAACGATACAATTGTTAAAGATATTGAAGAATATGAAAATAGCGATAAATTATTAGAAAGTCGAATTACCGTTGCAGATTATATAAGTGCTTTAGATAGTTTATATTTAATAGCTAATCAAGAAGCTTTTAGTTTGAACTATCGTTCTTCAAAAAGAATCGGTAAATCCCCTAAAAGACATTTAGTAGATCCATCTCTTGCTTGTGCTAGTTTAGATTTATCTGTTTCAAAATTACTAAATGATTTTAATACATTTGGTTTAATGTTTGAGTCATTAGTAGAAAGAGATTTAAGAATATATATGGATTATTTGGACGGACATGTATATCACTTTAGAGATAATGTATCAGGTGATGAAGTGGATGCTATATTGGAACTTAGAGATAGCAGTTATGGAGCAATAGAAATAAAGTTAAGTGATAAAGGTATAGAGGAAGCAAAAAAAAATTTGGTTACTTTTTATGAAAATGCTAGAAAAAAGCCTAAATTCATGTGTATTATAGTGGGATATTATGAAGCTGTTATTAGAGATAAAGAAACCGGCATTTATATTATTCCAATTACTGCTTTAAAGCCATAATTGAGGTTATAATTTTATTAATTGAGTCTCCAAATAATTTTAGAGACTTTTTATTTTAATTAACTAACTTAGATACCAAAGCACCAAGTATAACTTTAAATCCTAATCTACCATCTTCGATAACAAAAGGAGATAGTTATACTATACTTGGAAGCTATTCTGCAAATGGCCCAAGTGGTGCTAGTTATTTTTGTGGAAGCGATATAGATGGTATTGTATCTAATATATCAGAGTTAACAACAGTAGGAACACATAGAATCTATTGTACTGCATCTTCAGGGGCTAGAGTTAATGTAACGGTTTCTAAAACCGTTCAAGTCACATATAGTCCTTATACGGCAACCAATTTAGTTACAAATGGTTCCTTTGAAAACGGAATAGATGAATGGGGAAATAGAACTGAAAATGCCACGTATACTACCGGAAATTATAGTGCTTATGGTATTCAAAAATATGGTAATAATACATTTAAAATTGAAATGATAAATGATACTCAATCATTTGCAAGAGCTAATTATCCAAATGTTAATAATTTGCAAGGACATAAAGTATATGCCAAAGTATCTACTCTTAGAGAATCAACTAATGTTATTCCTGGTATATATACAATTTTCGGTTCAGGACCTGGAATGTGGGATGTTCCTCAGGGTGAAGCTGTTAGTTGGATTGCTAGTTCTTCGAATGCAAGGCAATGGTTTGATGTATCTACATACACTGAGTATGCACCATATAATTATTTAAGAATTATGCTTGCACAATCATTAGGAACTGGTTCCAAAGGAGGGATTATACATTTTGATGGTTTAGTAGTAATAGACTTAACAGCAACATTTGGAAGCGGGAATGAACCAGATAAAGAATGGTGTGATAGGCATATTAACTATTTTGATGGTACTACTATTATATACAAATAAAGATTCAACTATTTCGGTTGAATCTTTATCTAGCACTATTATATAACACAAAATTATTTGCATATCCGGAATAGCCACCATATGAACCCCATCCGATATAAGTTCTAGTATATAATGTTGTAATTGGAGATAATGGAGCAATTCCTGTTGCTACTAAAATTCCATCGATATATAGTTCAGGAATATTATTTCTGATAGTAAACTTATATCTATGCTTATCCGATAAATCAGCTTGATAACTTAATAACACATAATAATAATTAGGAGCATGAGCAATAGCAACTACCCCATTTACTCCTAAAGACAATCCTATTCCAGCTATGTTTTCTTCATTACTATAGTCTTCTCGGATAATAATATTGTTTGAGCCAGCTGTAGCATATGCGCCATTTTTAAATAAAGATATTGAAACGGACGGTTGTGCATCAAACTCATAAGTAAAATTAGTATTTAGTACCTTGGAACTTAGTTGATAAAGTTCTGTTCCATCAAAAGTACTATTGTCTTCAGACAAATATAAGCTTCCTATATAATCAGTTGTTTCTATAAAAACTGATGCGGTAGCTATGATACAATAAGACTTATTATTCGAATCAAAGATATAAACATGTGTTATATATTTACCCGCTTCATTATTGTGGTCTGATATATCTACATGATATTTCCATGTTCCGTTTCCTAAATTTATTCCTGAATACTTTGTACTAATATCCCAATTACTTTGCAGATCATCTTGACCACCATATACTGTCCATGTTGGGAACTGTACTCTGTTTACTCCTTGAGGGGACCTTACACCATATACATATATATCATAACCTAGTGCAGTTACATTAGTTATTTCAAAACTGTCATATGTTGTATTAATAGTATCTAAGTTAGTTAATTAAAATAGAGAAAAGAACTGGTATAATTCTTTTCTCTATATGTATTCAATCGGTAACATAAAATTATTAGTATCAATAGGTTGAATTTTATCAATATTGCATAATACCAAACCGTTACCAATATTTTTGTGTGTTGCATTTTCTAATACATAAAAATTCTTTATTGCCTCTTTTCCTGGTGACATACTTTTTTTGATTTCAATTGGATATAATGTGTTTTCATGCTCTATAATTAAATCGATTTCTTTTTGGTGATTATCTCTATAAAAACTCAATTTTATTTTTGGATCCACACCGTTATTAGTATAATTTTTAACAACTTCACTAATAACATAAGTTTCAAATATCGCACCATTATAAGCACTAGATTCTAAAGTTTTAGCATCCGTATATCCTACTAAATAGCATGCTAGTCCGGTATCCATAAAATAAATTTTGGGGCTTTTTACAACTCTTTTAATAGGGTTAGCTGTTAATGGCTCTAATAAATAAACAAGCCCAGTATTTTTTAAAATTGACAGCCATTCATTAGCAGTAGGATTTGAAATTTCAACATCATTACATATTTCATTTAAATTTAGTTCTTGTGCAGTTCTAGCAGCTACTGAAGTCATAAATTTTAAAAATTTCACTTCATCCCTGACACCTATAATATCTTTTATATCACGCTCTAAATAAGTATTGATGTATGATTTATAAAATTTAGCAAGTTCTATATTTTCAGAACTGTATAAAGCGGGGAAACTTCCCTTTAAAATTCTACTATAAAGATCATTAATATTATATCGTTTTGTTGGCTTTCTATTTCTTAATAATTCAATATTAGGAATAAATAGTGGTGCATCATCTTGATTGATTTCTCTTGTTGAGAGACCATGCAGATTTTCTATACAAACTCTACCTGCCAAAGATTCTTGTACATCTTTCATTGCCAAAAAATTTTGTGAACCAGTTAAATAATATAATCCATTGGGATTTTCATCATTATAAAGACTAGATTTTCTTTTTTCATCAACTACTATTTTTATGTATGATAAAAGTTCAGGTGCATATTGAAATTCATCAATTATTAAAGGAGTTTTATATTTGTCAAGAAATAATTTTGGGTCATCGACTGCATCTTTTCTTACTTCGATGTCATCAAATGTAATTTGATTGATTATTGGTTGCTTTCTGCCAATATGATCTAGTAAAGTAGACTTTCCTACTTGTCGAGGTCCAGTAATCATTACAACTGGAAATTGTTTACTTGCTTCTAAGATATCATTTTCAAGATTTCTCTTAATGTATTTCATAACATCATTTCCTTTCAATAATATGATAACACAAAGTTGTACAAATTTAAAGTTCCATTTTAATTTTGTACAACTTTATATATAATTATACACTGCATTACAATTTTTATTTTAATTAACTAACTTAGAAACTAATTTATATTATTTTGGTAATGAATATGCAGATATTACAGGTGGTTGGTTTATTGC
>CALVSR010000089.1 GCA_944359075.1 uncultured Bacilli bacterium | reverse complement strand
AAACATAAAATATATTATACAAGACTTATTTCGGTTTTTTATAATAAAACGGAAATTCAAAATAAAATTCAAGATTTTTATATTTTATAGTTTTTTTGTTGACTTTCGTAGTTAAGAGTGTTATATTATACATGCTAATAAATTTGGGTTTTGTTTTAGACAAAACTTATATTTAGATAGAAGTATGATACACCTGGTTATGTGTAAAGAAAGGAGAGATAAAATATGCCTACAATGCAACAATTGGTCAGAAAAAAGAGAACTGATAAAGTGAGAAAGAGTAAATCTCCAGTATTAGGGTTTGGACTTAATACTATTCAAAGAAAATCTACTAAATTGAATAGTCCACAAAAACGTGGAGTTTGTACTCGTGTAGGTACGAAAACACCAAAAAAACCAAACTCAGCTTTGAGAAAGTATGCTCGTGTTCGTTTATCTAATGGAAAAGAAGTAGATACTTATATTCCTGGTGAAGGACATAACTTACAAGAACATAGTGTTGTTTTGGTTCGTGGTGGACGTGTTAAGGACTTAATCGGAGTTCGTTATCACATCATTCGTGGTACCTTAGATACAGCTGGAGTTAAAGATAGAAAACAAGGCCGCAGTAAATATGGTGCTAAGAAACCTAAAAAGTAAAATAAGAAATAATCATTGTGAAGGGAGGATATAATCATGCGTAAAAGACAAGCAGTTAAAAGAGATGTTTTAGCAGATCCTATATACAATTCAAAAGTTGTTACAAAACTAATTAATCGTATGATGATTGGTGGTAAAAAGGGAAAAGCTCAAACTATTTTATATGATGCTTTTGATATGATTAAAGAAAAAACTGGAGAAAATCCACTAGATGTTTTTAATAAAGCATTAGAAAATATTAAACCATTACTTGAAGTAAAATCTCGCCGTGTTGGTGGATCCAACTATCAAGTACCAGTCGAAGTTAGTCCTGAAAGAAGTCAAGCTTTAGGGCTTCGCTGGTTAGTTAATTATGCAAGACTTAGAGGTGGCAAAGGAATGGCTGAAAATCTTGCTAATGAAATTATTGATGCTTCCAATGGAACTGGAGCAGCAGTTAAAAAACGTGAAGATACCCACAGAATGGCAGAAGCTAATAAAGCATTTGCACATTATCGTTGGTAGGAAAGGATTAGAATATGGCTCGTGAAACGTCGTTAGAAAAGACAAGAAATTTTGGAATTATGGCACATATTGATGCGGGAAAAACAACTACTACTGAACGTGTCTTATTCCATACAAAAAAGATTCATAAGATTGGTGAAACACATGATGGTGCTAGCCAAATGGACTGGATGAAGCAAGAACAGGAACGTGGTATTACTATCACTTCTGCAGCAACGACTGCCTATTGGAAAGGATATCGTATGAATATTATCGATACTCCAGGGCATGTAGACTTTACAGTTGAAGTTAGTCGTAGTTTAAGAGTACTAGATGGTGCAGTAGCACTATTAGATTCACAAGCAGGAGTTGAACCACAAACAGAAACAGTATGGCGTCAAGCTACAGAATTTTCTGTACCACGTATTATTTTTGCAAATAAGATGGACAAAATGGGTGCTAACTTTGAATATACTTTAGGTACGATTGCATCTCGTTTAGGTGTTAATGCAAAACCTATAGAGTGGCCAATTGGTGCTGAAAGTGAGTTCCGTGGTGTTATCGATCTTGTTACTATGAAAGCCTATGAGTATGATGGCAAACAAGAAGAAGATGCTAAGGAAATTGAAATCCCAGAAGATCTTAAAGCAATTGCGGAAGAGAAACATAATGAACTTGTGGAAGCTATTGCGGAATTTGATGATGAATTAATGGAAGCATATCTAGATGGTGGAGAAGTAACTGTTGATATGATCAAAAGGGCAATTCGTACAGGTACTCTTGAGGTTAAGTTCTTCCCAGTTATGTGTGGAACGGCTTTAGGAAATATGGGAATTAAGTTATTACTAGATGCAGTAATTGATTATTTACCAGCTCCAACAGATATTGCCTCTATTGAAGGTACTGATTTAGATGGTAATCCAGTAGTTAGACATCCATCTGATAATGAACCATTTAGTGCATTAGCATTTAAGGTTATGACCGATCCATTCGTGGGACGTTTAACATTCTTTAGAGTTTATTCTGGACACTTATCAAGTGGTTCTTATGTGTTAAACTCTACAAAGGATGTCAAAGAACGTGTTGGACGTTTACTATTAATGCATGCTAATAATAGAACGGAAATTACAGATGTATATACGGGAGATATTGCTGCAATTGTTGGTCTTAAAAATACGACAACAGGTGATACCTTATGCGATGAAAAGAAACCTGTAATTTTGGAATCTATGGAATTCCCAGAACCAGTTATTGAAGTGGCTGTTGAACCAAAAACAAAAGCAGATCAAGAAAAAATGGGTGTTGCATTGCAAAAATTAGCCGAAGAAGACCCAACATTTAAAGTACATACAGATCAAGAAACTGGGCAAACAGTGATTGCCGGTATGGGTGAGTTACACTTAGATGTTCTTGTTACAAGAATGAAAGATGAATTCCAAGTAGAAGCTAATATTGGTAAACCACAAGTAGCTTATCGTGAAACCCTTCGTCAAACTGCTGATTGCGAAGGAAAATATATCAAACAATCTGGTGGTCGTGGACAATATGGTCACGTATGGATTAAGTTTGAACCAAATCCTGATAAGGGATATGAATTTGTGGATGCAATCGTTGGTGGTGTTGTTCCTCGTGAATATATTCCAGTTGTAGATAAAGGGTTACAAGAAGCTTTACAAACTGGAGTATTAGCAGGATATCCTATGATTGATGTTAAGGCTACTTTATTTGATGGATCTTATCATGATGTAGACTCTAATGAAATGGCATTCAAGATTGCAGCAAGTTTTGCTTTAAAAGAGGCTAAAAATAAATGTCATCCAGTACTTCTTGAACCAATCATGCAAGTAGATGTAACAGTACCAGATGAATATTTTGGTAATGTAATGGGTGATTTAACAAGTCGTCGTGGTCGTCCACTTGGACAAGAATCACAAGGAAATGCTATAAAACTTAGTGCAATGGTACCACTTTCTGAAATGTTTGGATATGCTACAAGCTTACGTTCTAATACCCAAGGACGTGGTAACTTCAATATGAAATTTGATCATTATGAAGAAGTACCTAAAAATATTGCTGATGAAATTATTAAAAAAAGCGGTAATTAAAAAATAATAATAACAAGATACCTAAATGGTGTCTTGCTATTATAAATATTTTGTCAGAAACTAAAAAAAGTATCAAAACAGTTGAAAAATATTCAATTGTTAGATAAAATATAATATGTATAAATTAAAAGGAGGAAATAAAACATGGCAAAAGAAAAATTTGATCGTACAAAACCACATGTTAACGTAGGAACAATTGGTCACGTTGACCATGGTAAAACCACTACAACTGCTGCTATTACTAAAGTATTAAATGCAGAAGTTAAATTTGAGGATATTGACAAAGCACCTGAAGAAAGAGAAAGAGGTATTACTATTAATACAGCTCACGTTGAGTATGAAACTGCAAAACGTCATTATGCTCATGTAGACTGTCCAGGACATGCTGACTATGTAAAGAATATGATTACTGGTGCAGCACAAATGGATGGTGCAATCTTAGTTATTGCTGCTACTGATGGACCTATGGCACAAACTCGTGAACATATCTTACTTGCTCGTCAAGTTGGTGTACCAAGAATGGTAGTGTTCTTAAATAAATGTGATATGGTTGATGATGAAGAATTATTAGAGTTAGTTGAAATGGAAGTTCGTGATTTATTAAATGAATACGGATTTGAAGGTGACGATACTCCAATTATTCGTGGATCAGCTTTAAAAGCTCTTGAAGGAGATCCTAAATATGTAGAATCTATTAAACAATTAATGGATGCAGTTGATGAATGGATTCCAACTCCAGCACGTGATACTGAAAAACCATTCTTAATGAGTATTGAAGATGTATTTACTATCACTGGACGTGGAACTGTTGTTACTGGACGTGTTGAACGTGGACAACTAAAACTTAATGATGAAGTTGAAATCGTTGGTATTCGTCCTACTCAAAAAACAGTTGTTACTGGAATTGAAATGTTCCGTAAACAATTAGACTTTGCTCAAGCTGGAGACAATGCTGGAGTATTACTTCGTGGTATTGCTCGTGAAGAAGTTGAACGTGGTCAAGTACTTGCTAAACCAGGAACTGTTACACCACATACTAAGTTCGAAGCTGAAGTTTATGTACTTAGTAAAGAAGAAGGTGGACGTCATACTCCATTCTTTGCAAACTATCGTCCTCAATTCTATTTCAGAACAACAGACGTAACTGGAGTTATTACTCTTCCTGCTGGTGTTGAAATGGTTATGCCAGGTGATAATGTTAGTATGACAGTTGAATTAATTCACCCAATTGCTCTAGAACAAGGTACTAAATTCTCTATCCGTGAAGGTGGACGTACTGTTGGTGCTGGTTCTGTTAGCAAAATTGATGCTTAATTCATAAAGATAATTAAAAATTCCTAAACATTGCTTTAGGAATTTTTTTATATCATTAAATTCAAAAATTATCATAGAAAGTTATATTTACTTTCATAATTATAAAAAAAAGAACTGTTTTGTGATGTGAACCCTATCTAGGAGACATCATAAAAAGGACTATTCTTTTAATAAAAAATCAAGGGCGAACGAAGTGAGTTCATCTAGACCCT
>CALVSR010000088.1 GCA_944359075.1 uncultured Bacilli bacterium | reverse complement strand
TAACTCGAATACAGAAGTAGTTTATATAGATAATGATACTCCAGTAATAGAGAAAGTAACGACCAAAGAGAAAACGACGAATAGTATTCGAATAGAAGTAGAAGCAAAAGATAGTCATAGTGGAATCGAAGGATATTATTATAGTCTAGATGGGAAAGAGTATGAGAAAGGGAATGTAGGATATACCTATAGAAATCTAGAAAGAGGAAAAGAGTATACGATATATATTAAAGTGGTAGATAATGTAGGAAATACTACTATTTTAAGTATGGAAGTAAGCACTAGTGAAACAGATGATGATAATACATGTGATATCAACTGTGACACCAATAATGATGGACAGTGCGATATCAATTGTGACACTGATAACGATGGAAAATGTGATATCAACTGCGATACCAATAACGATGGAAAGTGTGATACAAACTGTAGTGATGAAGAAATAGATGTAACACCAAACCCAACGAGTTCACCCAATCCAAGCACTTCACCAAATCCAAGTGTAAGTCCAACTCCAAGCGATACACCAACACCAACAGAAACACCAAGTCCAACAGAGGATCCAAATCCAGATGACGAAGAAAAAGAAATACCAGTAATCAACTTAGATAAAGTACCAACAGAGTTTTACTATGGGGAAAAATATGAGTTACCAAGTTATGTAGATTTTGGAAGTGATACAGGAACGTATGAATGTATCGTAGAAGGGAAAGCGTATCAAGATACATCCACATTATCGATAGGAAAACATTTAATTGTATGTACAGCGACCAGTAGTAAAAATATTAGAGTCATGGTAGAGAAGTCAGTAGAAGTTAAAGTAGAAGAGAAAGAAGAAGAAATATTAGATGGGTGGATTCGATTAACGCTATACTATCCAGAGAATTCAACGAATTGGGAATGGAGAATCGGAAAAGAAGGAGAAATCCGAGATGGATATGAGAATACAGGATGGCAAGCTTATACGGGCCCAATCTTAGTAAAGTTAGAAGATGTAGATGATGTGTATATCCGCTATGAGTTATTAGGAGAGACAGTAATAGTAGCACCAAATGGGAAAGTAGCAGTAGATATAGAGCCAGAAAGATATACTTTAAATAGTGGAGAGAAGACAAAAGTAAAAATAAGTTATGATGCAAATGCCGAAACCAAAGAGTATCGAATAGGAAATGGAGAATGGGAAACATATACTAAAGAATTTGAAGTAGGAGAAAATACGATAATAGAAGCAAGGGCGACTAGAAAAGAGAAAGTATATGATAGTGAAGGAAACTATGTATATACGAAAACATTAATGGGAACAGATAGTGTATTTATAAGTGAGTATATAGAAGCAGGAAGTGGAGGAAATAGTGGAAGTGGAACGACAGAAGGAGGAGAAGGAGGAGACACCGAGTATGAACCAGTAGAAAGACCAGATGGAAGCACGACCACGAAACCAGTAGAAGATAGTAAACCATCAACCTATTTAATAGGACCAGAGATAAGAAGTAATCCAAGTAGTGAGTTAGTAGAAAGTGTAAAAGTAAGTGTGATACCACAAGAAGTAGCAGAGAAGATTTATATACGAATAGGAAATGGAAGCTATGAAGAATATAAAGGGGAAGTAGAAGTTACTAAGAATACGATTATAAGAGCTTACTATATTAGAAGAAGTGATGGAAAGATATCGGATACTAGTTACTATTATGTACAAAACATAAAAGTAGGGAATCAACCATATGTAAGAATAGATACCAGTCCAAGTAATTATCTAAGTGAGAATGTTAGTAGTGTAGAAGTAAGTATAAGTGGAAGAGATTATGATAAACTAGAGTATAGTTTAGATGGAGTAATCTATCAAGAATATATAGGGTCAATCACGATAACAGAAAGTAGTACGGTATATGCCAAAGGAACGAATGGTTATGGAGAGACGATAGAAAGTGTAACGATCACAACGAAAGAAGCGCCAATAGAAAAAGAAAATATTGAAATCTATATCTCAGCTAGCCCAGAACAAGAAGAAGTAGAAGGATTAGTAAATAAAGTAGAAGTAAGTATTAGTTATGATAGTAAAGCAGAGAAGAAATACTATAAGATCGGATATAATGGAGAGTGGCAAGAATATACAGGAAGTTTTGAAGTAAGAAGTAATAGTATGATTTATGCGTATGCAACAGGAGAGAATGCAAGAGGAAGTGCAAGTAAAAGAATCAGTTATCTAACGACAGGAATCTCTAATCCGATTATAAAAGTAAGTCCAACCACGAAAACACAGCAAGTAAAAGTAGAGATAGAATATGATGAGAATGCAAATATTATGAGATATCAAGTAGGAGAAGGACCAGTCTTAGATTATAATGGAGCATTCTATGTATATGAGAATACAGTAATTAGAGCCTATAATACGAATATCTTAGGAGATGAAGCAGAAAGTAGTTATGAAGTAAAGAATATTGTAGCAGGAGAAGACTATACGGTATTAGATAAAGGAAAGTATTATATTATTAAATTAAACTATCCACAAGAAGCCATCCAGAAAGAATACAAGTGGAAAGAAGATGGGGTATGGAAAGAGTATGATAGTAAAGGAATTCTATTAATCAAACCAGAATATAAAGATGAAGTAATGGGAGATATCCAAGATGGAATTAAGGTAGAAGATGAGAATGGAAAAGAAGTAATCTTTACAGATCATTATTACTTATTAGATGTACCAATTAGTGAATTAATGGAAAATCTATTTATGAGATGGGATGTAGCCCCAATCAGTGGACCAACGATCGTAGTAAATCCAAGTAATGAACCAACAAAAGAAGTAGAAGTAGGGATCGTATACTCTAGTAGTTTAGTAGATAGATACTATAAGATAGTAAAAGAAGATGGAAGCGATAGTGGCTGGATAGAATATAAAGAGCCATTTAAAGTCAATGAGAACAATGTAGTAATCTATGCGAAAGGGATAACAAGACAAGGAACTGAAAGTGAGATTAGTAGTAAAAAGGTAACGAATATCGATTTAATCGCTCCAGAGATAGAAATAGTAGGAGATTTCACGAATCCAAAGAGAAAAGTAACCGTAAATGTAAAAGCAACAGATAATATGATGATGTACATGGTGAAGTGGGCAGAAGGAGAAAGAGGAATCGAATATTTTGAAAACAATGGAACGAGTATCAGAACAAATGGAAGTTTTACAGTAGAAGCGAATGGAAAATATACGATATATGCAGTAGATCAAGTAGGGAATGCAAGTATAAAAGTAATCGAAGTAACGAATATCGATCAAACAGCGCCAGATATCACGATTACGGTATTAACAGAGAGATATGGAACGAGTGCAGAAGTAAGTATCGATTATGGAGATAGCATTAAGAAAGAATATCGAATAGGAGAAAGTAGTACAACCTATCAAACCTATACAGAAAATATCATAATAAGTTCCTATGATGTCTTAGATTTAGCAAATGAAGATGGAAGCATTACTTTATATGCAAGAGGAACAGATGAAGCAGGGAATGTAGAAGAAGTAAGTGAGAGAATCTATATATTAGATTTAGATATGCCAAAAGAACCAATCATCCATTCAACAGCAGGATATCCAATACTAACAGAATATGGAGTAGTATTAGGACAAGATAATTACATAATCTATGATGAAACAAGAGATGATATCGATAATTATTATAGTGTAGATAATGGGAAGACATGGGAGATATATAAAGGGCCATTTGAGATTAAGAGTGGAACGATACTAGCAAAGAGTGTGAAGAGAGAAAGTGGATTAACAAGTAGTTCTACTAAACAAGTAGAGATGCCAGCAGATGCGTTAGGACCAGAAGCATATGATGGGGATGAGAGTACATATCAATCATTAACTAATACTTTTACTACTGTATTTTTGAATGTATC
>CALVSR010000087.1 GCA_944359075.1 uncultured Bacilli bacterium | reverse complement strand
AATTGCAAGTTATAGACATCATAAAAATTTTGAAATGATTACCATGGAAGGTTATTCGGATATTAATGAAATTTTAAGATATAAAGGATTATATGTTTATATTAAGAAATCAGATTTAAAATTAGAAGATGGTGAATACTTAGAAACAGATTTAATCAATCTTACTGTGATAGTAGATGAGAAAGAAAAGGGAATCATTACAGATATTAGAGATTCTGGACATAATAAATTTTTAGTCATTCAAACAAACGATCATAAGGAAGTTTTTATTCCTTATCAAAAAGAATTTATTTCTAATATTGATTTTGAAAAAGGGCAAATAGTAATCACACCGATTAAGGGGATGTTTGAATGAAGATTGATATTTTAACTTTATTCCCAGAAATGTTTTCTAATTTTACGAAAGACTCTATTATCAAAAGAGCAGTTGATCAAAATTTAGTGGAAGTAAATATAATTGACTTTAGAGAGTATTCTAAAGATCCGCACAAAAAGGTTGATGACACGCCTTATGGTGGAGGAAACGGGATGGTATTAATGTGTCAACCAATTTATGATTGTATTGAAGATATTAAAACAGAAGATAGTAAAGTGATTATGCTAACACCTGATGGAACAACTTACAAGCAAAAAGTAGCTTATGATTTATCAAAAGAAAAACATTTAATCCTGTTATGTGGACATTATGAGGGATTTGATGAAAGAATTCGTAATATTGTAGATATGGAGCTTTCTATCGGCGATTATGTTCTAACAGGAGGAGAGTATCCTGCTATGGTAATTGCTGATTCTATTATTCGATTAATTCCTGGAGTAATTGAAGAAGAGAGTCATTTAAGAGATAGTTTCAATGATTGTTTATTAGATTATGAAACTTATACGAAGCCGCAAAATTTTAGAGGAATGCAAGTTCCTGAAGTATTATTATCTGGAGATCATAAAAAAATTGATGAATTTAGACAAGTTTCGCGTTATAATAGAACTAAAGAAAGAAGACCTGATTTATTAGAATAGTAAAGGTGGTAATTCTATGTTAGATAAAAAATATTTGATTGTAAAAGAAAAGAATGATAAAACCATCACTTATTTTGAGTATGATAAAATGGAAGGTTATGATTTGTCTCCTAAAAAAGGAGTAAAGATAGAAGATGCAATTAATGTAAATAAAATAGTTATTATCAACCCCTCTTTAGCTCAAAAAGTTGCCAAAAAAAAGTTGGATTTAAAATTTCGCAAATTATTGCAACTATTAAATATTATTTTTGAAACGGATGATGATACAGGAACTGCTTATCGGGAAGGATTAAATGAGGTTAGCAAGTTAAGAATGGAATTATTAAATAAGTATCGCAAGCATTTGGAAGAAGAAGAAGCAAGTCTAATGGAAAAGAAATTAGATATTTTAGAGCAGGAGTTGAAGTTAAGACTATATTATTTAGAGCAAAATTATCAAAATGAATATTCTAATAGTATGGAAGGAAAATCTAGATAAATATATGGAGGAGGAAATCGTGAAAGAAGAAATTGAGAGGGCAGTAAAATATGCAAGTAGTAGTAATAAATTAGAAAACAATCAACTTTCTGACAATGAGGCCAATCAAATAATTGAAGATATTTTAATGGGAAAAACGGATAAAAGCTTTTTGTTTTCTGTTGCTGAGATGACCCAAAAAAGCCAAATGAATTTGACAGAATCAGAAAATAAAGATGAGAAAGTAAGGGAGTCTAATGTCAAGATTAGAAAGTGATTTATTAAATTATGATTCTAAATATTTGAAAAATGGAGTTTTGATTAATAAGCTTGGTTTAGAAGAGGAACAAGCATTAAATAAAGCAGAAAGAATGATAACTAGTTATAAACTAGCCAAGTTATATTTGAATCCAGGAAAACAGACTTTTGATGTAAATCATTACTTATCTATTCATAAATTTTTGTTTGAAGATATCTATTCTTTTGCTGGAAAAATTAGAGATGAAAACATTTCAAAACAAATTTCGTTTTGCTTACCAAATTTTATTTATTCAGAACTAGATAGAGTATTAAAAGCGGCTTTCACTAAAGTACCCAGTATAAAAAGCAGAGAAGAGTTATTAGTTTTTATAACGGAATTATATTCGGATTTAGATGTTATTCATCCTTTTAGAGAGGGAAATGGTCGTACTGAAAGAGAATTTATCAGACAATTTATAGATTATATTTGCATGATTAATAATTTAGAACCATATTATTTAGATTATTCTGCTATCAAAAATCGTGATGACTATATAAAGGCTATAATAAAAGCTGATGCTTTTCTAGATTATCGGGATTTATTAATGTTATTGGATTCTATTTTAGTTGTGAAAGCTAAGCAAGAAGTATTAGAAGAAAAGAATCATATTTCAAAATAGCTAGAACAAAAAAGTATTTGCATATTAGAATAAACTATGTTATAATTTAACTCGTTAGTAATCCGCTGTTACTTGCTTGATATGATTACTGGAAAAACAGAAAGGAGAGATATCGTATGGCAAATGTAATTGATAAAATTACAGCAAAGCAATTAAATCCTAACATTCCAGAATTTCGTGTTGGTGATACGGTAAGAGTAGATGTAAAAATCATCGAAGGAAATAAGGAAAGA
>CALVSR010000086.1 GCA_944359075.1 uncultured Bacilli bacterium | reverse complement strand
GAGTTAGCAATACCAGAAGGAACAGTAGAAATAAGGTTTATTATAGGAGCTTCACATTATAACTTTTTCATTGAAATTAATGAAGTAGAACCATTTGATACTCCAGTCATAACAGAAACCAAATATTATCCAACCTTAACGGAATACGGAGTAGAAGCAGGATATAATGAAGTAATGATAGATTATTTCCAAACATCAGTAAAAAGATTATATCGAATTAATGAGGGAGAATGGGAAGAATATCAAGATAAAGCGATTCGATTGGAACTTGGAGATAAAATCGAAGCTAAAGGAATTGATAAGTTTGGAAAAGAAACTTATATTTCGAGTTATACAGCAGCATTACCGGAAGATGCATTAGGACCAGAAGCATATGATGGAGATGAAGATAGCCATGTAAGATATGTGCAAAGTGGTTATGGAAAATTGTTTGTATCAGAAGAGATGCAAGGGAAAAAGATGTATGTAACAGGGAGATTTAGCACAAATCCGTATGTAGATTTTGCATATATAAGATTTATAGGTGAAAATGAAGAAAAAATATCAGAAATTAGAATAGCTGCTAATGGTACAACAACATATGATAAAGAAGAGTTAGCAATACCAGAAGGAACAGTAGAAATAAGGTTTATTATAGGAGCTTCACATTATAACTTTTTCATTGAAATAAATGAAGTAGAGCCATCTCCTACTCCGGTCATAACAGAAACGAAATACTATCCAAGCCTAACAGAATTTGGGGTAGTAGCAGAGTACCATGAAATCTCTATTGGTTACTTGCCACATTTATCACAAAAACTATATAGCGTAGATAATGGAACAAGTTGGAAAGAATATACTGGACCATTTAAAGCTAATGTAGGAGATATCATTCAAGCAAAAGCTGTTGAAGAAGATGGAACAGAACCAGAAGTAGCATCTTATACAGTAACCGCATTAGCAGAGGCCTTAGATTTTAATGCGTTAGATGGAAGTAAAGAAACTAATACTACGATTCCTAGAGTGAACACTAAGTTGTTGTCGTTAAAAAATATAGATAGGAAAACATTAAGAATTTATACAACAGGAACCGTAGCATCTAATGCCTATATCAAATTATATAATAGTGATAATTTAGAAGTAGCAAATGTGATTCTAACAGCCAATCTAACTACAGTAAATATTCCAGAAGGAAGTGTGAAAGCTGAAATATATTCCGGAAGTAGTACATTAACTGTTACAGAGGTAAATATCAGAGGAGAAGTAAATATAGAGAAAAATACACCAGTAATAGAAATCAATGATGCAAACTGGACATTAGATAAAACAGTAGATATTACTTATCCAGAAGGATATCGAAATGAGTATAGTTTAGATTCAGGAGAAAGTTGGGATGAATACTTATCCCCAATAACTGTGGAAAAGCCATTAACAGTACTAGCAAGAGTAGTGGAAAATGGAAAAGTAATATCCAGTAGTAGTTTTACGATTACGAAAATAGATAATATAGAACCAAGTATTAGCTTAGATATACCAGAAAAGATAGAACTTGGAACAGATTATAGTTTACCAACATCTTATGAAGTAGGAGAAAGTGGAGGAAGTGCTATCTGTAAGATAGGAGACGAAGAAGTAACTTCTACGAAAGATTTAGGACTTGGAAAATATACGATAGAATGTAGTTTGGTAAATGGTGCTGGAAAAAGAGTTAGTATTACCAAAGATATAGAAATTATGGAATTTAAAGCAACCTCATTTGACTATACAGGAACAGAACAAGTATTTACAGCAGAAGCAAGTGGACAATATAAACTAGAAGTTTGGGGAGCTCAAGGTGGAGGTAATTATACTTATAGTTCCAAGAATTGTATAGGTGGATATGGAGCCTATTCAATTGGGATTATCACTCTAAATGCCAATGACACTTTATATATTAATATAGGAGGAGCAGGAGAACGAGGAGCAGCTACTAATCAAGAATATCCGGGAGGATATAATGGTGGTGGTAACAGCAAATATAATGGCGATCCTAATTCATATGGAGGTTCCGGAGGAGGAGCAACTCATATAGCGACAGAATCTGGAATTTTATCCTCACTAGAAAGTAAACAAAGTTCAATCTTAATAGTAGCCGGAGGTGGCGGAGGAGCAGGAACCAATGTAGTACTTGATTGCGCTTCTGGTGGTGCCGGTGGTGGAATATCTGGAAATGATGCTACTCCACATAGAGATTTTCCATTGCAAGGGGAGTATAATGGATTAGGTGCTACTCAAACCGAAGGAGGAAGCTGTTATACTAGCGATAGTAGTTGGATGCCTTATTGTTATTACGGAACATTCGGACAAGGTGGCTCAGCAAATTATGGAGGTGCTGGAGGAGGTTTCTATGGTGGTGGTGCTTTCACCTATTCTGGAGGTGGAGGATCCGGTTATATAGGAAATACACTTTTAACTGATAAAGTAATGTACTGTTATAACTGTGAGGAATCCACTGAAGAATCAACTAAAACCATTTCTACCACTAATGTATCTGAAGAAGCCATCAGTAATTATGCAAAAATAGGAAATGGTTATGCTAAAATTACCTATTTAGGAGAGTGAAAAAATGGATAAGAAAATAAAAATATGGTTTGAAAAAAGTAAGAAACCAATTATTATCATAGGAAGTTTACTAATTGTTATGATAGTAATATTCTT
>CALVSR010000085.1 GCA_944359075.1 uncultured Bacilli bacterium | reverse complement strand
ACAGATATTGTAATGATATTTGAAATTTATTAAAAAGATAATACTTTAATAAAAAAGTCTAAATAGATTAGGCCAATCAATTATTACATAGTTTTTTATCATCATACTATAAACTAGATAGGAGGAAAGAAACTATGTTTAGAAATTGTTGTTACGATAGACAAAACGAAGTAAATAACACTTTCAATGCACAAAATATGGATGTTGATATGAACATCGAGATGACAAACAATCAAATGGGAGGAATGGCTCCTCAAATGGCTGGAGGCATGCAACGACCAATCGTTGAACCTATGCAAGAAAGAGTTGTAAATCGTACTATCGTGCATGAAGTTCCACACGTATGTCCTATGAGAACAAGAATAGTAAATCATCATGTGTTTAAACATACTTATCAACCATCTTACTCATGTTGTGAAGAAAATGTATGTAGTGAAGTCCAATGTGGTTCTTGTTGTAATTTTAGATAAAAAGTCGAAAGACTTTTTTTCTTTTGTAAACTTTTGTCTAATTTATGTAAATTACTTGTAGTCTTTATGATTCCGGTTTATGATTAGAATAGGGAAGGTGATACGGTGATTTATCCATCAATTGATAAAATTTTAAATATTGTGGATTCTAAATATGAACTTGTTCATATTATTAGTAAGAGGAGTAAACAAATGGCTGCTACAGGTCATTATCAGATGCCTGAGTATCAATATGTATCTAAGAAGAACCTGGGTAGGGCTCTGGAAGAAATTGAAAATCATTTAATAATTGTAAAAAAAGATTAAGAGATTAGTCTTTTTTTCTTGTATAATATTTTAAAGTGGTGATATTTATGGAAATAAAAAAGTTTTCAAAGCAAAAAAATGGCATGTATCTTTTGTCTTTAGAAACGGGTATCGACATTAAGGTTCATGAAGATTTAATTTTAAGATACGAATTGCTTTTACATTGTAGAATAGATGATACTTTATTAGAAAAAATACGTCAAGAAAATCAAATTTATGAAGTTTATGAAGTGGCATTAAGGTATTTAAAAACTAGACTACGTAGTCGTAAAGAATTGTATTTATATTTGTCAAAAAAAGGTTATCAGAGTCAAGTAATAGAGTCTGTATTAACTATGTTAAAAAAGCAAGGCTATTTGGACGATCAGGTTTATGCCACATCTTTTGTTCACGATCGAATATTAATGAGTAATGATGGTCCTAATCGAATTCGTAGACAATTAGAGGAATGTGATATTTCTAATGAAACGATAACATTAGCACTATCTACTTTTGATGAGTCATTAGAAAAAATGCGTATTGAAAAAATTATCGAGAAAAAAATAAAACAGAATCATAATAAGGGGGCTATGGTATTAAAAAGAAAGATTCAAGCTTATTTACTAGAGTTAGGATATTCTAGTACGATTATCAATCAATCTCTTAATGGCAGAAAATTAGTTAATGAAGATATATCTCACAAGGAATATGAAAAGTTATATACGAAATTAAGTAAAAAATATTCTGGCAGAGAGTTGGAATATAAATTAAAACAAAAGATGTATCAAAAAGGATTTTCTGATTTTAATAGTGAAGAATAAATTTTATAAAAAAAAGACCCTCTCTTTATTTAAGAGAAGGTTTTTTGCTTTTAATTGCTACTTTGAATTTGTTCTTTAGCATTTTTTAAATAAGTTTCATATTGATTTTTCAAAGTATCATCTTGGATTTCAACATTATATTCTTTTCTTAATTCTTCTAGTGCTGTGATTTGAAGCGTAGCATCTTCTGTTAGTTTATCATTAGCGATTTCTTCAATGATATCATCTTTTACAGTCTTTAATTCTGGTTTATCTTTTTGACTTTCTTTATAAATAATATGATAACCGTATGTTGTTTTTACTGGCGTAGTTGTATAAGTTCCAACCTCAAGATTTTTGGCAGCTTCTTCAAATTCTTCTACCATATCACCATGTACAAAATCTGCTAATTTTCCACCATCAGAAGCATTGCTTTCATCATCAGAATATTCTTTTGCTAGCTCAGCAAAATCTTCACCATTATTTAATTTACTAATAATTTCGTTTGCTAATTTTAAAGCTTCTTCTTCGGCAGCAGTTTTTTCAGCATCCGTCGCATTGTCATCTACTTCTGGTGAAATTAGAATATGGCTAGCTGAAATATCCCCGAAGATTTTTTCTTCATAGAATTCATTAATTTCATCATCACTAACAAGAGATTTGGCATAATCTTCTACTGCTAAGTTTCTTTTATATTGTAATGTCAAATAATCTCTTAATGCATCCATAGTGTCAATTCCCCAAGCAGTATAAGTTTGTTGTAGTAAAGTAGCTTCACTACCGCCTCCATATTGGGCAACCATTAAATCGATTTGATCTTCTATCTCTTGTTTAGATTCTTCTGTATCTTCGTATTTCTGATTTAAAATTTCTGTATCCATCAAGTCTAATAATACACTCAGTGCAAATTTATTTTTCATTTCGTTATATAGAGTATCTACAGAAATACTTTCTCCTTCTAATGTAATTACTGCATCTTGACCATTTTCTAGTTTTGGAACTTTTCCACAACCGGTTGTAAATAATAAGACTATCGCTAATGTTCCTACTATTTTCATTGTCTTTTTTTTCATTTTGTTCTCCTTCCTAGTACATGTATTATCATAACAAAGTTTCTTTTAAAAGACAATTAAATTCTATAAATTTCCAGGATAAACGCATGAAATTTTAAAAATGCGTTTTTTTCATGTATAATAAAGAAAAAGGATAAAGTTGGTGAAGT
>CALVSR010000084.1 GCA_944359075.1 uncultured Bacilli bacterium | reverse complement strand
GCAATAAACCAACCACCTGTAATATCTGCATATTCATTACCAAAATAATATAAATTAGTTTCTAAGTTAGTTAATTAGAGTTTGAAAAAAATGTCAGTTTTTGTAAAGTTTTTTCAATCAAATGAAAAAACTTTACTTGCTCTAGAATTAATGTTAAACTAAATACAGAGGTGATTTTGTGATTGAAAGAAAAGAATATTTGGATTTTTTAATTAAACTAAAGGATCATCATATTATTAAAGTGATCACAGGAATAAGAAGATGTGGTAAATCAACATTATTTTCATTATATAAAAATTACTTACTACAAAATGGTGTAACTTCAGAACAAATTATTAGTTTGAATTTTGAAAATCCAAACGACTTACATTTTAATAATTGGCAAGAATTATATAACTACATAAATAAGAGTATTTTAAAAGATAAAAAAAATTATGTTTTTTTAGATGAAATTCAGATTATAGAAAATTTTGAAAGAGCAGTTGATGGACTGTTTATTAATGAAAATATTGATTTATATATTACAGGTTCTAATTCTTATATGCTATCTGGTGAACTAGCAACTTTTCTTACAGGGAGATATATGCAAATACATATGTTACCTCTTTCTTTTAAAGAATATTCTTTAGCGGTTAACTCAAATAACGAATTGAGAGAATATCAAAATTACATTGAAACAGGCGGATTTCCGTATGTTATAAAAATTAAAGATGACAAAGACTTGGTTAGAAATTACTTAGATGGTATCTATAATACAGTATTATTAAAAGATGTAATATCTAGAAACAAAATTAAGGATATTATGATACTAGATAGTCTAATCAAATTTATTTTTGATAATATTGGACAATTGGTATCTACTAATAAAATTAGTAATACCCTTAATTCTATTAATCGAAATAATTCTGTTAATACCATAGAAAGTTATATATCTAACTTATTAGATAGTTATATTATTTACAAAGTCTCTAGGTATGATATAAAAGGAAAAGAATATTTAAAAACAGGAGACAAATATTATGTAGCAGATTTAGGGCTTAGAAAATATCTATTAGGCGAAATACGAGATACTGGTAGTATTTTAGAAAACATTATCTTCCTAGAGTTAAAAAGAAGAAATTACGAAATATATATCGGCAAAAATGATGAAAAAGAAATTGATTTTGTAGTAAAAAAAGATGATGGCATAAAATATATTCAAGTGTGTTTATCAGTTAGAGATGAAGATACATTGAAACGTGAATTAACCGCACTCGAAAGTATCAAAGATAACTATCCTAAATATATAATAACATTAGATTATGACATGGCTAATTATAATGGAATTAAATTAATTAGTGCTTTAGATTTTTTAATGGGAAGAATAGATATTTAAGTCTATTTTTTCTTTTTTAATTAACTAACTTAGATACTATTGCTCCAGAATCACCGGTGATTTATATTAAAAATGCAGAAAATAATTCTATTATCGGAACTGTTCCTCCTAAAAATATGAATACAATTCATACTAATGGAATTAATAGTCATTTGGTTCCTAACTCAAGCGATACAAATTTTTCTCACTATATATATACGGCATATGTAATACCTCGACAATCAAAACTACAGCCTATTGCAAAGGATAACGATTGTAGTGGTGGTATTGATAAATGTCGCCGTATTAACTATAGTTCTGAACTTATCAAAGCAGGAGATGTTATTTATTTTGACTACACAATTGATAAACCGGTAAATAATGTGGATTTTAATGATAGTAGTATACTTTATAGTTCTATAAAAACTAATGATAATTATTATAGAGTTTTTGGATTATATACAATAACACAGTATGATATTACAGGAATTGCAGGAGGGAGACTATATGACTATGATAAACTTAGATTTTTTGATCTTAATGTTACACAGACTTCTTCCAATATTATTGAAGACTATGCATATAAAAACCCTACAATTCATAATGGTCCTTTTACTTCCTATTTGCAAACTTACAATACATCTACCCATGCAACTTTCTATAAAATAGAAGCTGTAGATTGGGCAGGTAATGTTTCTCCTGCTACCTATGTCCTGCTAGAATTTTGATCATTTTATTTATAAATCGTTGTTGTACCATCAAAGTAAGAAATATGCCTATCACACCATTCTTTATCAGGTTCATTTCCACTTCCAAATGTTGCTGTTAAGTCTATTACTACTAAACCATCATAAAAGAACACTCCTGAAGTAATATTTGCCTGTGCTAACATAATATTTAAATAATTATATGGCACATTATCATAATAAGCAGAAATATCAACCCATTTACCTACCACATCAGTGGATTCATATAAACGATACCAAGAAATACTATTAGAAGATAACGTTGGCCAATAATCTGTTGTTTGTGCAGACTCTATATATATTCCCGGATCTAATCCTTTACTTTCAAGTAATGCAGAAACTTTGGCATAAATTTTATGGCTCTTTAAATTACTAGCATTTGTTTGCTGTCTGAGAAAATTTTGAGTACTTATAAGATTGGCTACTCTTAATGTTCTGTTGCCATATTTTGCAAAACTGCTATTTTCATAATTATATACCCAAACTTCTTCGCTGTTGTAATTTCCCCATTCACTTATTCCATTTTCAAAAGAACCATTTGTAATTAAATTGGTTGCTGTATAAGGACTATATGTGATTTGAATGGTTTTGGAAGTAGTAGCTTTCTTTCCTGCTCCGGTTGTTACTGTGCAAGTTATGGTGTGATTTCCTGTTGTTTTTAATTGACTAATATTCGTTACGGTTCCATCTAAGTTGCTTTTACAACTTGCACTACCACCACTTGGACCATTTGCAGAATAGCTTCCAAGTATAGCATAACTATCTCCTTTTGTTATCGA
>CALVSR010000083.1 GCA_944359075.1 uncultured Bacilli bacterium | reverse complement strand
AAGAATATTACTATCATAACAATTAGTAAACTTCCTATGATAATAATTGGTTTCTTACTTTTTTCAAACCATATTTTCATTTTCTTATCCATTGGATTCACCTTCTTTTAATAAACTAGTTTTTGGTATCGTTATAACCGGACGAACACCAACATCATAAGAGTTAATATCAGCCGAAAGCAAGAAAACTCTCTTAAGATAACCACTAACTATCCAAATTAAAGATTCTGATTCCGAGTCAGCAGTTTCTAACCAGTAATTACTAGTTAGTAACCAACTTGTTGATAACAATATCTCTTGTTGAGAAAAAACTTTTTGATCCACAGAAAGTATTTGATTTGCTGTTGGCAATCCAATACTAACAACTTCTGGTAAACTATTAACTACTTTAGGCGTATAGACATTTTTTATAAAATAACCAATATTATTTTCTTTTGATTCATCGTAAATATTCAGATTATCAGAATCGAACGAAAAACCACAATTAGTTGATGCATAATAAGTGCAAGTAGAATCATAATCACCATTTTTATTCAAGTTATAATCACTTAATAGCACCACATTTTCAATACCTGAGGAACTAGACTCAAGTACATGCCACTTACTTCCATCCAATGCTGTTACTGCTTCCCCTATGCTTAACTCTGCACTCGCATCCATATACTTATCTACAATATTAATAGTTTTGGTAATATTTGCTTGTTTTCCTAATGTTGTGGTTACAGTGCAAGTAACTTTATAAATACCAATTTCCAAATCTTTCGTAGAGGTTACCACTTCTTCTCCTATCTTACAGATCGCTTCTCCTCCACTTCCTCCTACTTCATAAGAGGTTGGTAAACTATAGTCTGTTCCAATTACTATCTCTTCTGGTATATCTAATGTAATACTTGGTTCTATATGATCTATTTTCGTAATCGTAAAGCTACTACTTGAGATTACTTTTCCATTTTCCACTACTCTTGCTAGTACTGTTACTGGTTTATCCACAGTTATTGGGGATAAGTATTCATTCCAACTTTCTCCTAAATCTAAACTATACTCATTTCGATATCCTTCTGGATAAGTAATATCTACTGTTTTTGATAATGTCCAGTTTGCATCATTAATTTCTATTACTGGTGTATTTTTCTCTATATTTACTTCTCCTCTGATATTTACCTCTGTAACAGTTAATGTACTACTTCCGGAATATATTTCGGCTTTCACACTTCCTTCTGGAATGATTACTGTAGTTAGATTGTTTGTTAGAACTACATTTCCTATCTCTAAATTATCACTATCATAGAATTTGACATAGGCATTTGATGCTACGGTTCCGGTTGTATAAATTCTTAATGTTTTTCCATCTATATTTTTTAATGATAACAACTTAGCACTCATTCTAGGAATCGTAGTGTTAGTTTCTTTGCTTCCATCTAAAGCATTAAAATCTAATGCATCTGCTAATGCGGTTACTGTATAAGATGCTATTTCTGTTTCTGTTCCATCTTCTTCAATAGCTTTTGCTTGAATAACATCTCCTACATTAGCTTTAAATGATCCGGTATATTCTTGCCAATTTACGCCATTATCTATACTATATAGTTTTTGAGGTAGATGAGATAGATAATTTATAGTTACTTCATTATATCCTGCTTCTACTCCATATTCTGTTAAGGTTGGATAATGCTGTTTTACATTGATTACTGGTTCTGTATTTAATGTTATTTCATACAACACAGAAACACCACTACCTGCATACTGACCAGCATCTTTTAAATTTACAATTATCATTGTTGTACCTTCTGGTATTACTAATGTATCATTTAAAGTTCCAGTATATGCTTTACTACTAATTATCTGTTCTGATTCTTCTAAATTTTCGTTGATAAAAGTTATAGTTATTCTTCCTTGTATATGAGTTACATATGGGGTTGATCCTTTAAAATCTATTTTATTTCCTATCATACTAGAATTGACTATTATTTTTTGATCTTTATTTGCTGTTGCACCACCATAACCATTTGATGTTCCTGGTGATGATACATAAGTTTCCATATTCCCATCATATGCTTCTTCCCCTAATGCGTCATCCGGTAATACTGCCGTATAACTCAAAATGTCTGTCTCAGTTCCATATTTATCGATTCCTTTGGTTTCAATGACATCTCCTATTTCTAACCTAACAGCTTTATCCTGATATTCTTGCCATTCTCCTTCATTGATTCGATATAATCTTTGGACGCTGGTTTGGAAATAATCAATTGTTACCTCATTATATCCTGGTGTTACTCCGTATTCTGTTAAAATTGGATAATACTGTTCTGCATTAATTATTGCTTCTGTATTTAATGTTATTTCATACAACACAGAAACAGTTCCACCCGCATACTGACCAGCATCTTTTAAATTTATAATTATCATTGTAGTGTTTTCTGGTATTACTAATGTATCATTCAGAGTACCAGCATACTGTTTATTACTAATTTCTTGATCTGATTCTTCTGCATTCTCATTTATAAAAGTAATGGTTATTCTTCCTGGAGCTTGATATATTGGTGCTGATCCATAGAAATTTACTTTATTCCCTATCATGGATGGATCAATTAATATTTTTTGATCTTTATTTGCTGTTGCACCACCATAACCATTTGATGTTCCTGGTGATGATACATAAGTTTCCATATTCCCATCATATGCTTCTGGTCCTAATGCATCTGCTGGCATCTCTACTTGCTTGGTAGCTGTAATTGTTAATCCACTTTCTCTCTTCACACTCTTTGCCAGTATCGTTCCACTCTTGATCTCAAATGGTCCTTTATATATCTCCCATGTCTTCCCATTATCTAAACTATAATAATTATCGATATCATCTCTTGTTTCATCATAGATTATGTAATTATCTTGTCCTAATACTACTCCATATT
>CALVSR010000082.1 GCA_944359075.1 uncultured Bacilli bacterium | reverse complement strand
AAACTAAAAACACGCATCAATTCTCAAACTAAAAACACGTTATTTTAAAAACGTGCTTTTACTATGAGAATTCAGAAGGCATCTAAAATGATGCTTTTTCTATTGATAGAAATACTGAATAATGATAAAATAAGAACATAAGTTAAATAAAAGGAGAATAAAATATATGAATACAGAAGTTATTGATTTAGCAAAAGAAAGAATGAGCAAGACATTAGAAAATTTAGATAGTCGTTTTGCAACCGTTCGCGCTGGCCGTGCCAATCCATCTAGTTTAGATGGAATTACAGTGGATTATTATGGTAGCCAAACCCCATTAAAACAATTAGCTACTATTTCTGTTCCAGAAGCAAGACAACTACTAATTAAACCATTTGATAGAAGTTGTTTAGCCGCTATTGAAAAAGCCATTTTTGAATCAAATTTAGGGTATACTCCAAACAATGATGGAGAAACCATTCGCATTATTATTCCTGTTTTAACAGAAGAAAGAAGAAAAGAACTTACCAAACAGGTTCGTTCTATGGCAGAAGAAGCAAAAGTTTCTGTTAGAAATATAAGACACGATGCAAACGAAGAAATTGAAAAGCAAGAAATATCAGAAGATGAGGAAAAACGCTTGCAAAATGAAGTACAAGATTTGGTAAACCAGTACAATAAATTGATTGATGAAAAGACCAAAGAAAAAGAAAATGAACTAATGACCGTATAAAAGAAGTAGGAACTTCTTTTTTTTATGATAAACCCGCCTCGATTTAGAAATTATTAACAAGAAAGGCAATTTATTGCATAGACAATTGCATAAGAAAGTAGTACGATATAAAACATTTACTATGGAGGGGACTACTATGTCTTTAAATTTTTTACTAGAATCTGCAAATACTATTTTTCTATTGAGAGATTTGCAAGGAAAAGTTGTAAAGTATAGTCGTAAAATCACTGATAGTTTTCTTTGTATGACCTATTTAGGCAATCATCTTTATTATGATCATGAAACAGAATTGATCTGGAATAAAAAAAGTAGGCTTATTGTTTGTGATAACTGTCAGTATTTGCAAGAAGAATACATAGATGTGACAGAATTATGGGTAGAAAATAAGAAATTATTGCAACAGTTAACAATTGATCCTTTAACAAAAGTAGCTAATGTGAAAGCAGTAGAGGACCTAAAAAATAGAATTATCGAAGAGGGAAAGAGTTGCAGTTTAGTAATGTGTGATATCAATAATTTTAAAGAAATCAACGATGAATATGGTCACTTAATCGGCGATCAATGCTTAAGTGAAATAGCAAAACTATTTAATCAGATGGTAGGAACTTCTGATTTAGTTGCTAGAGTAGGAGGAGATGAATTTCTTTTTATTTTTTCTACCGATAATAAGGAAGAAGTAAAAATAATAATGGAAACTATTCAACAACGAGTTCAAGAATTGGGAATACTTTTAAAAATTCCATTATCTATATCTACAGGAATTTCTTTCTATCAAAAGGGAGATGATTGGAATCAGAAAAGAGAAGAAGCCGATAAAGCCTCTTACCAAAATAAGCAACTATTAAAAAACAATGGATCTTATACTAAAAAAATAAGTGGTGCATAGACTTATCTTAAGAGGTGAGTCTTTTGTTTTTTAAAAAAATTGATTCTAGAATTAAATTGGTATTTTTTATGATTATCATAATGTTTGCTTTTATTGTATTAAGAGTAGCATATATTCAATTAATTAGTTATGAAAAACTATCTTTATTAGCAAATGACTTATGGAGTAGGGATTTACCTATCGAAGCAAATCGAGGATTGATTTTAGACCGTAATGGTGTAATTTTAGCAGATAATTTAACCACAACTTCTTTGGTTTTAATTCCCAATCAGATTAAAGATAAAGAGGATACTAGTCAAAAATTAGCAGATATTTTAGGGGTTAGTAAAGAAGGAATGGATAAACATGTAAATAAAATTAGTTCTATTGAAAGAGTACATCCCGAAGGAAGAAGACTATCCTATGAGATTGCAGATCAAATAAGCAGTTTAGAATTACCTGGTGTCTATTTGGTAAAAGAATCAAAAAGATACTATCCTTATGGGACAGCTCTTTCTCATGTACTTGGCTATGTAGGAATTGATAATCAAGGACTTAGTGGCTTAGAGTTAGAATATGATGAATATTTAGCAGGAGAAAGTGGAGCAATTAAATATTTTTCGGATGCAAAAGGAAATAAATTAGAGCTATCGGATATCTATGTTGCTCCAACTAGTGGTATGAACTTGCAACTTACCATTGATTATAATATTCAAATGTCTTTAGAAAGAGAGTTAGATAATGCAGTCAAAGCTTTTAACCCAGATATGGCTCTTGCTGTTGTAATGGACCCTAATACAGGAGAAATTTTAGCGATGTCTTCTCGTCCTACTTATGATCCTAATAATTATCAAAATTATACCATGGAAGTGCTAAGTCGTAATTTGCCAATTTGGGCATCCTATGAGCCTGGTTCTACATTTAAAATTGCAACTTTTGCCGCAGCTTTAGAGGAAAATTTAATTGACATGGATAATGATCATTTCTATGATTCAGGAAGTGTTGTAATTGGTGGAGCTAGAATTGGATGTTGGAAAGCTGGAGGTCATGGAGATCAAACATTCTTGCAAGTTCTTCAAAATTCTTGTAACACTGGTTTTGTAAAGTTAGGACAAATGTTAGGAAAAGAGAAGCTATTTTCTTATTTGGATCTATTTGGATTTGGTTCTAAAACAGGAATTGATTTAAATGGAGAAGGCGAAGGAATTATTTTTTCTTTAGATAAAGTAGGAGAATTAGAATTAGTTACTACTGCTTTTGGACAGGGTGTTAGTGTGACTCCGATTCAACAAGTTGTCTAATAAATGATACCCTTACTATTACTAGAGGAATAAATAGTAAATACACTAAAAAATACGAT
>CALVSR010000081.1 GCA_944359075.1 uncultured Bacilli bacterium | reverse complement strand
AAGAAATTAAAAAAATAAAAAAAAAAAAAAAAAGAAAATAAAAATATAGTAATTCTGGGTGGTGGTAAGATGGATTCTAAAAAGATAGGGAATCTAATATATGAATTAAGAAACAAAAATCATTTAACCCAAAAAGAATTAGCCAATAGATTATTAGTAACTAGTCAAGCCGTTTCTAAATGGGAAAATGGTAGAGGTATACCCGATATTGAAATGCTCCAAAAATTAAGTGAAATATTTGAAATAGATATCTCTGAATTGTTAACAGGAAGTATTAAAGAAAAACAAGATGATAAAAAAGGAAAAACTAAAAAAATAGGATTAGCTCTCTTGATTGTTGGTATGGTAGTACTGTTCGTTATGGTTGGAATAATGTTTATAACTTCCTCTTCCAATAGCGATTTTCAAATTTCGAAATTAGCTTCTGACAATGAGTTGTTTCGTATCAAAGGAATTATTGCCTACAATAACAACAAGAAATCTATTTATATTTCAAAAGTAGATTATGCTGAAAACGAAGAAGAAAAGGAATATTTAAATGTAGAATGCGTTCTATATGAAGTTAGTGGAAATATAGAAAAAAGAATTTCTACCTGTAATTCTCAAAATAGTGGAGAATTAGGTCAAACTTTTACTTTGTCTGAATTATTAGAAAATATTGAATTAAATGTAGATAATTATTCTTGTTCTTGTGGAGTATCTGCATGTAATCAACTGTATCTAAAGATTAATGCGATTAATAAAAAGGAAGAAACGGTTACTTATAATATTCCAATTGAATTAGAAAATAGTTGTGTAAAAGAAAGCTAAACGAAAAGTTTAGTAAATGTAACGCTTCATTGATTTCCTTTTGACAGAAAAAGTGTTAGGATAGTATTGGAGGTAAAAAAATGAAAAAGAAAAATATAATAATATTCATCATTTCTATTTTAGTGATTATCTTAGTTGTTATTGGAATAGTATGGATGATTGGTAATCAGAAAAAACAACCTGAAAAAACAGATGGGGAAAAATTTAGCGAAGAGTATACTGAGGTAGATCAAAATAATGTCTATGTATTTCGTAGTATAGATGAAATTATCAATATTTTAGAAAAAGGGACAGGTATTGTTTATTTGGGTTTTCCTGAGTGTCAATGGTGTCAAAGATATGTAAGTTATTTAAATGATGTGGCTATAGATATGGGACTTGAAAAAATATATTATTATAATATTCGTGAAGATAGAAATAATAATACTGAAAAGTACTTAGAGATTGTTTCTATTTTACAAGATTACTTACAAAACGATGAGGAAGGAAATAAAAGAATTTATGTACCTAGTGTAATCGCTGTCAAAAAAGGAGAAATTGTAGGATTCGATGATGAGACAGCTTGGGATACGAAAGGATTTTCAACACCTTCTGAATACTGGACAGAAGAAGAAATTGCTGATTTAAAAGAAAAACTAGAAACCATGATTTCAGATACTGAAATGAATATATGTACAGAATGTAAATAAGAAAGGAAAACTTTCTTTTTCTATGTATGAATTTTGTGGTAAAATAATAAAGGAGGGATAATATGGAAAAAGCAAAAGTTTATTTCACAAAAACAATTACACCTGAGAGTTTAGTAAAAATCTATGAGGCTTTAAATGTAGAATTAAAAGGAAAAATTGGAGTAAAAATATCAACAGGAGAACCAGGAGGGCACCATTTTTTAAATCCTAATTTAATTAAGGATTTGGTAACTCGATTAAATGGCACTATCATTGAATGTTGTACTGCTTATGGAGGAAAAAGACAAGATCCAAAAGATCATTGGCAAGCAATTGAAGACCATGGATTCAAAGCGATTGCTCCATGTGATATTATGGATGAATTTGAAGAATTTGAAATTCCTGTCCAGGGAGGTTATCATTTAGATAAAGATATTGTAGGAGAACATTTTAAAAACTATGATTCTATTTTAATGCTATCTCATTTTAAGGGGCATGCAATGGGTGGCTTTGGAGGAGCTTTAAAAAATATGTCTATTGGAATTGCTTCTACCAAAGGAAAGTTAAATATCCATTCAGCAGGAAAATCATTAGATCAAAAAGAGACTTGGGATAATCTACCTAAGCAAGATGATTTCTTAGAAAGTATGGCAGATGCTTGCAAAGGAGTATTGGATTATAAAGGAAAAGAAAATTTTGCTTATATTAATGTAGCTAATAACTTATCTGTTGACTGTGATTGTGATTCTAATCCACATGCACCGGAAATGGCTGATATTGGTATTTTTGCTTCTTTAGATCCAGTTGCGATTGATCAAGCTTGTTATGATGCCGTTATAAACTCTGAAGATGAAGGAAAAAAGGCTTTGATTGAGAGAATGAATTCTAGACATGGAATTCATACGGTAGAAGCTGCTTATGATTTAGGATTAGGAAATCGTGAGTATGAATTGATTACAATCGATTAAAGGTTTTATAATATGACTTTAGAAGAAGAATTTAGATTATTAGTAAGTGGTTATTATGGGATTTATGAGATGGATGAATATAAACTTAAAGTATACGTTTTAAAAGATATTGAAAATTATATACGTGAATTTATAAAATTATATCCACTTACTAATTTTCCTTACCAAGATATAGCACAAGAAGTGGAAAAGAATCCTTTAAAAACAAAATTACAAGATGCACTTCTAGTTTTAAATAAAATCAAAGCACCACTGGAATTAACGCTTTTAGTTCGCAATAGGCTAAACGAAATGAAAAAATAATTCTATTCTATATATGAGAGCTTGCAAACAGATTGAATCTAGAAAAATCTAGAAAAATCTAGAAAAATATGGTGACATCTCAAAGTAAAAGCACGCGCTTTACCTAGTAAATTCAAGTTTCAAATTAAAAACACTAAAAATGGCGCAGAAAAAATTTATTATAAAAATAGAAAAAAACGCGAATTCTCAAATTAAA
>CALVSR010000080.1 GCA_944359075.1 uncultured Bacilli bacterium | reverse complement strand
GGAAACATAAAATATATTATACAAGACTTATTTCGGTTTTTTATAATAAAACGGAAATTCAAAATAAAATTCAAGAAAAGCAATCACTTTATTCAAAATAGATTGCTTTTTTCTTTGTTTTGTGATATCATTTAAGTCACGCTGTAAAAAAAGGAGGGGATAATATGAAATCAATCGGTATAGCCAAAATTCAACTATCAAATCCTATGTTAGCGTCTTATGTCAAAACTATTCACACATGGGATGAAGAGGGGAAATTTCGAATTGTAAAAGATGATCAAAAGAGTTCTTTCTATGCTATTTATTTAGAAGATAAATTTTTAGGTGCATCTACCATGCAGTTTAATCCAGCAACATCAAATGTTGACATTTTAATGATTAATGGTAGCATTCAAAACTATGATAGAATTCAAGAAGAGTCTACCAAAAGATTAACAGATATTGCTTTATCACAGTATGGTGCTAAGACAGTAAAAATCAAGCAAATTGGTAAAGCTCAATAAAAAAACAAGAGATTTTTCTGTTTCTTTTAGAATTCTCTTGCTTTCACAATATAAGAATATTCAGCTTTGATTAAGCTGTTTTTTTCTTTTTCATTTAAGATGGAAGCATAAACACCAGTTACGACTTGTTCATATTGCAACATCTCGCTTTTCCCTTTGGAAAACGTAGTGATGATAGGAATATTCATTTCTTTTTTTATTTTATTTAAATAAGCTTGTCCTTTTTGATTGAATCCTAAAATTCTAATATATTCGATTTCTTTCCATCTCTGAGCCTTTTCTTTGGTGAAATTACATAAAATATGGATTAGCATGCGATTTATTTTATTATAGGTGTAACGTTTGGTTTTTATTTTTTGAACCAATTCTTCCCAGGAGTTTGCTTCTTTAATATATTTTTTAATCCGATTTTCAATTCCTTCATCTACTGTTTGAAAAATACTTAAATCATCTGTTGTAATAATTTTATATTTTAGAAAAGGAAAATAATCATTTTGAAAATAGACCTTTGATTTTATTTTTTTGGCCACTTCGTTTGGAACATATTCTTGAATATCGATTTTTTGTAAGATAGCATTTCTAATACTAGTTGCGCTAGATATAGGGTGTAGATCGTTGCTGTGATAATCATTAGTTCTTTGAATGGTAATTGGAACTATTTCGGCTTTTTGTTTTATGATTTCTTTGATATAGCTAAATCCCAATAAATCATTAGGAGTTGTAATACCTTCTCCATATATCTCTTCTAATGCCTTATTCAGAGCAGTAGGATAATTATATCCTTTTGTTAAATATTTTTTTATTTGGTTTTGATATTTATCCTCTGTTAAAGCAGTCTTTGCTTGCTGGATTAATTTTTCACTGTTATTACTTTCGCTTCCAAATAGTAGGAATTCCACTTTTAATGTTTTTAATATGGAAATAGCTCCGTGTGCAAAAATATCCGCACTTTGGGTAGCAAAAGCAAAAGGAAGTTCTATTACCAAATCAATTCCATACTTTAAAGCAATTTCGGTTTTGTCCCACTTGTCTATAACACTAGGGATTCCTCTTTGAGTAAAATTCCCTGACATTACTAAAATGACTAAAGAGTCAGGAAATTTCTCTTTTACGGCTTTTAAATGATAAAGATGGCCATTATGAAAAGGATTATATTCACAGATAATACCAATTGTATTCATACCTATCCCTCTTTTCGTAGTTATTGTAGCATAAAAATTCAGAAAAAACCATTTGACTTTAGTGTTTGCTTTTGATATTATTGAAAATGCTTGAAAGGAAGATTCATATATGTATTTAAAAGAAAAATCATTAGATTTTGAAAATAGTAAGAATTTTACACTTTATGTTAATCCTAGTTTTGTTTTATATTTAGCACAACAGGGCTTACAACTAAGAAAACCATATTTTATAAATTTGAATGAATTTTTGTTGTTGGATGCTAAACAATCCTTAGCAATTACAGATGACTGTTTTGAGGCTCTATTATTGAGTAAGAAAAATCAATGTGAAGTCTATTTTATTAATAATCATAGCAATGATTGTTTGGATTTTTCACCTAGTTATGAGGTGGAACTTCATAAAGCGCCACAAAAACTACAAAAACTCTTAACCAGTTGTATGAAATAGATTGAAAAAATAGTTCTTTTACGGTATAATGAGTAAGCGGTGGTGATTCTATGAAACTGGATCTAACAAAGTTATATACTGGGGCAGTCAATACAATCAATCTTCACGAGAATGTTCAGATACCGAAAGAGATGTATGAAAAAATGCCTATTTTGGAATTAACAGATGTGAAGTTAGAAGGTAAGGTTTATAAAGATAGTATGGATACCGTTATTTTAAATGCTAATGTTTCAGGAATCATGACATTAGAAGATTCTATTAGTTTAGATCCAATTCCGTATCCTTTTTCTTGCGAGTTGGAAGAAGAACTACAAGAATTTGGTGAAAAAACTGAAAATATACTTGATATTACGGACATTTTATGGCAAAATATTATGTTAGAAGTTCCTTTGAAAATTTCTCATGTAGAAGATTTCAATGAATATCAAGGGGATGGCTGGAAATTGGTCAGTGAAGATAGTATGAAAAATACTAATAATCCTTTTAATGAACTAAAAGATATGATGGGAGGGGAGTGATAATATGGCGGTACCATTCAGAAAAGTATCGAAAACAAGAAAAAGAATGAGAAGAAGTCACAATGCATTAACAGCAGTTGGAACTTGCAAATGTCCAAATTGTGGAGAAGCAATTAGACCTCATAGAGTTTGTCCAAAATGTGGTTTCTATAAAGGAAAAGAAGAAGTAAAAAAAGATGCTGAATAAGCATTTTTTCTGTTTATAGGAGGATGATGCTAAATATGACAAAAAACGAAGATTTTGTTCACTATGATTTGTCTTTTTTAGAAAGAGTTTTTTCTAATATTTCTAATTATGAACAATTAGGAATAGATATCAATACTATGTACCAGTTTTCTTCTAAAGAAAAGCAGGTATTATTAAGATGTAGAAAATTATATTCTAAGGTGAAATTATGGAAAGATTATCAAACATTAGAATTGGATCATTTTTCTAATGAAGAGGCACTATCGAGAGCTAATTTATTTTTAAGTAATGTTTTTCCGAAAAGAAAAAAAGATATTTTGGCATTGGATCGTTTCGTTGTTTTTGCTGATATTTCT
>CALVSR010000079.1 GCA_944359075.1 uncultured Bacilli bacterium | reverse complement strand
CCTCCAATACATAAAAGTAAAAAGAATAAGAATATTAATAAAATAGCGGGTAGCACAAATGGATTTAAAAAAATTTGATTATGTTTGGCTATCTTTTGAATTAAATTGTAGAAAACCAGATCCAAAAATATATAATATAGTAGAAAAAGATCTTTCCATACCCAGCAAAAATATTTTATTTATAGATGATTTGGAAAAAAATCTGGAAATTCCCAAAATGAAGGGCTGGAATGTTTGTCAAGCTGTTGGAACTGATCTGGATAAAATCAAACAGTGTGTAGAAGAATTCCTAAAAGATGAAACGAATGGAATGATAGCATGAAAAAGAAAATTGTAGTATTTGGTGGCGGAACAGGACTCTCTAGTTTATTGAAAGGACTAAAAGATTTTCCAGTAGAGATTACAGCCGTAATAACGGTTTCTGATAATGGCAGATCTACAGGAAAATTAAGAGAAGAGTTTTCAACACCAGCAGTTGGTGATATTAGAAAAGTGTTAAGTAATTTATCGGAACTTCCTGAAGAAATTAAAAGTATAATGGAATACCGTTTTGAAACTTATAGTGACCTAGATGGTCATCCCCTTGGGAATTTAGTATTAACAGCCATGCTAAATAAAACAAAAAACTTAAAAACAAGTATTGAATACTTAAGTAAGCTATTAGATGTAAAACATAAAGTATTACCATTATCAGAAGATTATTTAACACTAATGGGAGAAACCATAAACGGCCAAATTATTGAGGGCGAGTCCAATCTAACAAAATCACATGCCAAATACAAAAGAATTTTCTATAAAGAGACACCTCATGTAGAAGAAAATGTATTGATAGCCATTAAAGAAGCTGATCTAATCATTTTTTCTATGGGAAGTCTATATACTAGTATTTTACCGCATTTATTATGTCAACAAGTAGTTGAAGAAATCCACAAATCAAAGGCTAAAGTAATGTATCTATGTAATGCGATGACACAGCCAGGAGAAACGGATCATTTTGGAGTTAGCGATCACATCGATACCTTAGAAAACTACTTAGGAAAAGATAGCATTGACGTAGTAATAGCTAGCAATACCAAAGTGGATCCTCAGATATTAAAAAAATATGAAACGGAAGAAGAAAAAGATCCGGTTATGATTGATTATAAAAATTTAAGAAATAGAAAATTAGAACTGATAGAGTCTGACCTATTAACAACTATAGATAATACCATTAGACACAACAGCTTAAAATTAAGCTCTATTATTTTCTCGTACTTAATGAGGTGATCCTATGTCTTTTACAACCACAATTAAAGAAGAGATATCAAGAATCAAAAATACACGCTCAGAAAGTATCTCCGAACTATCAGGATTTCTAAGAAATAATGGTACTTGTACGGATACTACCATTGATCTTTTAACAGAAAATGCTACAGTTGCTAAGAGAATTTATCAATTAATGAAGGATATTTATGATATTACTTGCGAAATTGAAAGTAGAAAAAATATGAATTTTAGTAAAAATAATCTATACTTAATTATGATTAATGAAAGAGTAGATTTTATTTTAAAAGATTTATCTATTATAGATGAAGAAGGGAACTTCTTAGAAGTGCCAGATGACTATATTTTAGGTTCAGAAGAAGAAGTGAGAGCTTATCTTAGAGGCGCCTTTTTATCAAAAGGAAGTATTAATGATCCTAAAACTGCTAGATATCACTTAGAATATCTAATTGAAGAAAAAGAAGAAGCAAAATTAATTTCTAGTTTATTAAATACCTTTGATCTAAATAGTAAATTGTTATCTCGTGAAAAAGGATATATGGTCTATATCAAAGAAGCTGAAAAAATAGGAGATTTCTTAAGAATTATCAGTGCTAACCAAGCTGTTTTATATTACGAAGATATTAGGATTTATCGAGATCATAAAAATATGACCAATCGATTGAATAATTGCGAGCAGGCAAATATTGATAAAGTAGTGGGAAATGCTACTAGACAAATAGAAGAAATTGAATATTTAAAAGAAAATTTAGGTATGGATTTATTAGATGATAAAACCAAAGAAGCTATGGAATACCGTTTAAAATATCCAGAAGCATCTTTATTGGAATTAAGCGAAATTATTAGTTATGAAACAGGAAAACCAATTACAAAATCAGGGCTAAATCATAGGTTTAGGAAAATAAGAGAGCTAGTAAGCAGAATGAAGAAAAGTTGAAAAAATTACAGAAATATGTTATAATATGGCCCAAATAAGAGGTGATATTATGATATCTTTTCATTCTAATAATACATCAGAAATAGAAAAAGCCAAAAAGAGTGGTTTATATCCTACTGTCAGTCTTGATATTTTTAAGACTATTGATGATTTAAAAATATCAGATTTTTCCCTAGAACATGAGCAGGAAGTAATGGGAATTTATAAACAATATCTAGAGAATATATTATCGATGAAGAAAACTAAGCAGGAGAGTTATCTTAAAGGAATTAAGGTACAAGAAATCATGGATACTCAATTATTAGAGCAAGAAGATTCTTATTTGTTAGCTTTATATATGCAAACGCATCGAGAAAGTGCTATGGACTACTTATTAAAGCAACAACGTTCACCGTTAGATTTTTTAACAAGAGAAGAATTTATTAAAGCTCACAAAAAATTATTACAAGGTACATTTTCTGGACAAAAATATGGTAAAAATAATTATCGCACGAATAACTTTACCTATGTTTCTAAAAGTGGAAAAGAATGGAATGCAATTCATTATTTTGCTTTGCCTTGTGAAGAAATAGAAAGCGGAATTATGAATTTAACTATTTATTATAATAGTTTGATACATAATGAACATACTTTAATTAAACCTTGTTTAGTTCATGGCTTAGTAGGTGCTTTGCAAATGTTTGATGATGGAAATACTAGGATGGGACGAATGCTTCAAAATGTCAAGATCTATGAATTAACTGAAGATAATTTAAAATATTATTTGATTAGTCCAGCATTATATAGTAGTAAATCCTATCTGGATTATCGTGAACAATATCGTAATAAACTAGGCGATGTTGCCATTAAACCGAGTGATGAGTCATGGAATCATTGGATTAATTTTAATTTAAATAGAATGGAAGATCAAATATACTATATGAACAACAAATTATTAGATTATCAAAAAAGGAAGTAAAAAAGAGCTTATTGATTGATGTGAACCCCATCTAGGAGACATCATAAAAAGGACTATTCTTTTAATAAAAAATCAAGGGCGAACGAAGTGAG
>CALVSR010000078.1 GCA_944359075.1 uncultured Bacilli bacterium | reverse complement strand
TGGCGCCTGATGTAGGACTCGGACCTACGACCTATCGGTTAACAGCCGAGTGCTCTACCAACTGAGCTAATCAGGCATCAACATAAAATTAAATAAATGGCGCCTGATGTAGGACTCGGACCTACGACCTATCGGTTAACAGCCGAGTGCTCTACCAACTGAGCTAATCAGGCACAATCACATAAAGCTATTTCATTATATAATATATTTTTTACTTTGACAATACTTTTTTTTACTTTTTATATTAAAATTTTGCCATTAAATGTAGAGATTGTGAAGAGCATTTGTATATACTCTTCACAATAATAACTATACTAAAATTCACAATTTCCTGGAGTTCTAGGATAAGGAATTACATCGCGAATATTTTCAACACCAGTTAAATAGATTAATAATCTTTCGAATCCCATACCAAAGCCGCTATGAACACAACCACCAAATCTTCTTAAATTTAAATACCAATCCATATCTTTGGTAGGAACCCCCATCTGTTGCATACGCTCTACTAGCTTATCATAATCTTCCTCTCTTTGAGAACCACCCATCAATTCCCCAGCTCCAGGAACTTCTAAATCAACTGCTGCAACTGTTTTTCCGTCTGGGTTTTGTTTCATATAAAATGCTTTAATATCTTTTGGCCAATCCGTAATAAATACTGGGCCATCAAAATATTCTGTAATATATTTTTCGTGTTCTTTGGCAATATCTTCTCCATATTCCGGAGTAAACTCCCACTTTATATCAGCTTTCTTTAAAATAGAAATTACTTCTTCATGTGTAACTCTAGTAAAATGGCTATTTACTAGTTTATTTAACTTGTCAAGCAAACCATTTTCCACATATTTATCAAAAAATGCCATTTCATCTTTTGCGTGATCTAAAACATATTTTACAATAAACTTAAGCATTTCTTCTTCTACATCCATTAAGCCTTCTAAGTCACAAAAAGCCATTTCTGGTTCAATCATCCAAAATTCACTAGCATGTGTTTTCGTATTAGAATTTTCTGCTCGAAAAGTAGGACCGAAAGTGTATATTTTTTTAAATGCCATGGCAAATGTTTCTCCCTGAAGTTGTCCTGACACTGTCAGATTAGCACGTTTTCCAAAAAAGTCTTTACTATAATCAACCTTACCACTACTAGCAATACGGTCTAAATCAAGTGTTGTTACTTGAAACATTTCTCCTGCTCCTTCACAATCACTGGCAGTAATTAATGGAGCATGTAAATAAACATACCCTCGTTCTTGAAAATAAGTATGAATTGCCATAGCCGCAATACTTCTAACACGAAATACAGCTTGAAATAAATTTGCACGTGGTCTTAAATAACTAATTTCTCTTAAAAATTCACGAGAATGCTGTTTTGGTTGAAGTGGGTAATCGTCACTACAATCTCCTTCTAAGGTAATCGTTTTAGCTTTGATTTCATAATCTTGCCCTGCACCTTCTGATTTTACCAAAGTACCAACTACACAAATAGCACTACCATGCTTTAATGCATCTATTTTATCAAAATCTTTGGTAACCTTATCATAAACTACTTGCATATGCTTGAAACATGTACCATCAGAGAAGTCAATAAAACCAAATTCTTTCTGTTTACGATGTCTTCTAATCCATCCTTTTACCACAATTTCTTTATCTATATATTTTTCTACATTTTCAAATATCTCTCTTAAATCTATCATTATAATTACCTACCTTACTATCAATATTTTATTCAATTTCTTGAAAACGATACTCTTGTTCAATATTAGGATATTTTTCTTTATCTACTAACGAATTAAACATTTGATAAGGGCGAACCCAAATCATTTTCTCATTCTCTACATTTTGATATACAACCATCTTCGATAATTCTGGATTGCTTTCATTATAATTTTCAGAGTCATATGCTATCGCAATTACTTTATAAGTATGACCTTTAAAATGATTATAAATATGACCAACTTTTATTTCTCTTTCCATACACAATACCTCTTTATAAGTATAACATATTACATAACTTTTTCTAAAACATATTCTTTATTTTTACTCGGAATATCCATAATAGTTGCCACTCGATGAATTGCATTTAAATATTTCAAAGCATTATCTGGTGTTAAAAACAAACTCATGCCATTATATAATGGATGAAAAGCTACTAGACTTTTTTCTAATAATTCTTTATCCATAATCAAATTTACTTTACACTCAATATCAAATTTCATATGGAACAAAGAAACATTACCCGGTACTGTATGTAATAAATCATCTAATTCACTATTACTAACAAATTCTAATTTACTACATCCAATTTGTTCTTTCAACTCTTTTAAATCTACGCTTTTTTCATCATCCACAATGATTAAAAAAACTCTTTTTTGTCCTTTTCTTTCATGAACTACCAAATGTTTACAAATACTATAATCACTTCCTAAATACTCTTGATATCTTTGATAATATTTTCTTGATTGATTACACCCTAATACTTCAGGATGTTTAATACACCAAGAATAGGAAATTCCTTTGGCTTCTAATTCTTGGCAAAAATTTTGACCTATTTTTATTTGTTTGATTTTTTTCTGCTCATTAGAAGTACAAAGATGCATTTTATTAAATAATCTCCAATAATCTTCTGTTTTAATGGATAAAGTCACCAAACTCATATTATCTCCTCTTTCTATTTAATAATATAAAAAGACTAGTTCGCATCCACACGTAAAGATACGTATGGGACGAAACTAGTCTTCCGCGGTGCCACCCAATTTATCATAAACATTTAATGTTATTTATTGATTTATGATCCCTTTCGATTTCTAACAAAATCTAGTATACGATAACGGTTACTACCGGCTTACACTACTACTATTTCGCATAAGCGACTCCAAAGTGTTTTTCATATTGATTCTCATGTTAGCTTCCACCATATCTAACTCGCTTGATGAAAATTTCAATATTACTTCTCTTTTTCTAAGTCGTTAAAAAAATTATATTCCTATTTTTAATATATGTCAACCTTTAATTTTTATGTGGGTAAATTAAAAAAGATACCAACCATCGAGTTAGTATCTTTGTTCACATTAAAATGGTGGGCCTGAATGGACTTGAACCATCGACCTCACGCTTATCAGGCGTGCGCTCTAACCACCTGAGCTACAAGCCCATTTCATCAGTGAACATTTACATTTTACTATATTTTATGCTCCTTGACAAGTATTTTCTAAACTTTTTTATAATTTCTGAATTCTCATAGTAAAAGCACGTTTTTAAAATAACGTGTTTTTAGTTTGAGAATTGATGCGTGTTTTTAGTT
>CALVSR010000077.1 GCA_944359075.1 uncultured Bacilli bacterium | reverse complement strand
TAACATATCTCTCAGATATAAAAATGATATTTATAAATTTCTTAAATCTATTCTAAATTTTGGAGTCAAATGGCATAACCTAAACTTTCAAGCAATATATAATAAAATGACAAAGTTTCAAGATCCTAATGAGCGTAGAAAAGAAATGGCTTATTATACTTATGATGAGTTTAAAAAGTTTATTTCTTATGAAGAAGATCTAAGATGGAAATGCGTATTTGAAATATTATATTACTGTGGATTACGTAAAGGAGAATTAAAAGGACTTACATGGAAAGACATTTATTTTGATAAAAAAGTATTATCAGTTAATATACAAATAACGCAAAGAAATAACCGTGTTAAATTCGAATTTTCAGATACTAAGACAAAAGACAGTAGAAGAATAGTTCCTATTACTAAAGTCTTGTTAAATGACCTTAAAATGCTCTATGAGCAGGATAAAAAAGACTACTATGGATTTGATGATGATTTCTTTGTAGTATCCGATGCTAAAACTATAGCTGATTCTAATATATATCTTAGAAGAACTAAACTAGCAAATCTTGCTGGTTTAAAAGTCATTAGGATTCATGATTTTAGACATTCATGTGCATCATTACTTATTAACAATGGTGCTAATGTTACATTAGTTGCCAAATATTTAGGACATACAAAAATCGAGGAAACACTAAATACATATTCACATATGTTTAGTACTGCCCTCGACTCTGTTGTTTCTGTTATAGATAGCTTAGAAGATGAATAAGCTATTTTTTTATTTCTGGCAATCCAATTCTAGACAAATAATTAGAAAATGATTGAGATATATCTTCTCTAAATAAATTATTTAATGATATTTTATATTTTTTTCTTGAAAACTGACTTATATCAGCAGTAAAGAAATATCTAAAATCTATCACAAAAGAATCTTCTAAATGATATTTTATCTTTTCTTCTTCATCTAAGTCTATTATTCTATATCTCACATGTTCTTTTTTTCTGTATCGTTCAATAACTTTTGTCGATACTGAATCTGTTTCCACTCCTAACCCTTCAAGATGTTTACCTAATTTAAATTCTTCCAAAGGGAATAATGGAACCACCAGTACAGAAAGTATAGAATTTTCTTTTTCGCTTTCTCTACACAAATCACATGTTTGAGATAAAACTAAAACATTTGAAAAATCAAGTTTATTCAAATTTAGATTTCCAGAAGAAATATCAATACATTTAAAAAAAGAAATATTTGAATATATATCTCCTTGGTCTACTCTAAACTCCTTTGCAGATTGTTTTATAAACTTTTTACAAGGTTTCATTTTATTTTAATACTCCAATTTGTAACCTTTACTGTTTTTGAACTGCTGGGTTTTACCTTTCCATAGTTTGTATCAGTTGATTGCTGAGATATATACTTTTTATAATTTTCAAATTTACTTGTTTGCTGGTTTAAGTTTGAATTAATTGATGTTTTAATATCTATTTTTACCATTGAATCTTTTGGAGGATTATACCCATAATTATTCATTCATTATTCTCCTCAATTCATCTTTAATACAAGTTTCAAATATTTCATCTTCTTCATTATGAATATCATCAAACATTTCTATAATTTCATTTTTTTCCATTAATACTTTAGAATAGCCATCTATATCAATCAAGAAATTTTTCTCCATTAATGATGCTGGAAAATTTTGATTTGGCATTCCAGATTGAACTGTGTATATAATGTCATCATTAAAAGATGATTTAATATTATGAACATGAATTAACTGCAATAATTCTTTTTTACCAAATATATTATTAGAACTTAATAATTCTTCATTGATATAATCATTCCAATCAAGTAATTCCTTTTTATTTTTACATGGAAGATTAATTAGATTTATATATCTTATTCCAAATCTTTTATATCTTTTTACTTGATTATCTGTTTCAAGAAAATCTAATATTGGAGAAATTATTTTTTTTATATCATCAAAAGTTTTATAATTAGTTGTTTCATATGTGAAAAACATATCACTAATCTTTACTCTTTGATCTTGTTTTGAATTAATCATACTAATTTCATGTATTAAATTAGTTGGCTCTATTCTTGGAGAACCAATCTTATTTTCTCCTGCACCGTCAATCACAATTTGATGATCTTGAATATTTTTCTTTTCTATTATTGGAAAGTCTTGCTGAAATTTTTCAGCTATTTTTTCAACATCTATCTCATTATATTTTTCAAAATCAAATCGGATTATAAAATTAGCTATAAAATTTCTTTTATACCTCTTCTTCATTTCACAAGCCTCCATCCTATTATCTATATTATAGCACAAATAATAATTCTTTTATATATTATTCGCCAATAAAGATAATGTTTACTATTATAACACAGAATTATCAACTATTATCCTTTTTTTCATTATATTACTTCTAAATATCTATCAAGCATTTCATTTTCTGCTTCCGTTACTAATTTAATAAAATCAGTATAATCTCCTGTTGTATGTGCTTTATCAAGTGCTTCGTAATATTTTAATCTATTATCTTTTTTAATAATAACTGGTACATATCCACTTCTCATTAAATCCATATTCATTATTAATCTCGATGTTCTGCCATTTCCATCAATAAATGGATGAATTTTAACTAATTCTCCATGTAATAATGCAGCTCTTACTATTGGATGATATTTATCCCATTCATCATAGTTCATCATTAATTTTTCCATTAATTCCGGAACTTTTATGTATTCTGGCGGTCTATGTTGTGCTCCACTTATAATTACATTATGATTTCTATATCTACCAGCATTGTCATCATCTATACCTTTTAAAACCAATTGATGAAGTACTTTAATATTCCACTCAGATATTTCGCTTTTATCTTTTGTTAATTCTTCTAAATACTTAATAGCATTTTCATGATTAATAGCTTCTAAGTGTTCTTTTACAGACTTACCACCAATAGTAATTCCTTCCAACACTACTTTAGTTTCTTTTAATGTTAAAGTATTACCTTCAATACCATTACTGTTATATGTCCATTCTAGATTAATAGCATTTTGTAATGATTCTGTTGCTTCTTTTGATAATGGTCTTTTACTATTTAGCTTAACAAGTTTTTCATCAACTTCTTTAAAATAATTTTCTGGTAGATCAATTTTAAATTCAATTTCATCTTTCACTCTTTTATCAACTGGTTTTCCAACATCATTTGGAATATACCATGCAGTACCTATTTTTTCAGCACCTAATATCCTACCATCTTGAATAAGCTGTCTTATTCTTCTTTCACTAATATTCCATTTTTCACTAGCTTCTTTTATTGTCATAAATTTCATTTTTACACCTCCAAATTATATTCTCTAATGATTTCATCAAACGCTTCTTTACCATACTTATTTAATAAATAACCTAAACATATAGTTTTATAAGCGTTTAATCGATCATATAACACATTGCTATCAATACTCTCTATATTCACTTTAGGACTATTATTAGCTACACACAAAGTATCCTCATATACTTCTGTTTCTAATATTAAATGTTCTCTAACACTTTTTATTACTTTTTCCATGCCTTCTCTTGTTGGATTTTTCTTTTGCTCTGTTAGATCTTTAATATCTTTAGCAATATCAATAACATCTTTCATATC
>CALVSR010000076.1 GCA_944359075.1 uncultured Bacilli bacterium | reverse complement strand
TTCCATATAACTATCTATTATTTTTTTTATCTTTATTTTTTCTTCTTCCGTCATTTCTTCTGTATAAAAATAATCGTAGAAAGTAAGTCTCAATGTAGTTTTATTTACTTTTGGTTCTTTATTTGCTAACTCATATGTTTTATCTTGCCGATCTTTAAGTACTTGTTCTACTAAAGAAGGTAATTGTTTTTCGACATCTAATAAAATTTTATCATAATCATGTCTATCTATATTTAACAAGTTAAGAATCTTATCGATTGCCATCTTCGTTCTGTTAATGCCATACGTATAAGAATAACATAATCTTTGATTTGAAGAACCTATTAATGAAATGGCATCATCTAATTGATTGACAGTAATATTATATTTTTTTAATATTTGATTTAATGATGTGAACTCTATTTTATTACTTGAATCTTTCTGAACAGCACTATTCATAAATTTCTTTTCCATGTGCATAATATCCAAAGCATTTTTCTCTTTGTACATTTTTTTTATTTTTTGTACACTATATTTTTGGCTGTGCATAATATTACAACACTGAATTCTTGCTTCAAAACGATTTAATATCTTTTGTAATCGTTCTCTTTCAGCAAAACTCAAATTATTAGTAACACCAATTCCATTAAATTCTATCCCATATTTTCGTATTAAAAGACTAAAAGATTCTGGCTCTTTTAATTTGAATATTTCTAATGCCAAATCTATCATTTCTTTGTTATACTGACTAAACAACTCATAAAGTGACTTTTCTATCAAATTATACGCTTTCATACTATCACCATTTTAATTATCTATTAGGAAAACTTCCACAACATTTTAGATAATACTTCTTTCTTGGTGATTATTATAGCATACATTTCCCTTTTTACCTATAAATATCTAATTATTTTTAATATCTTAGCCTAGCTAATTAATTTGTTTTCTCGAAATATTTAATAGAATTCCAATACTTATTAAAGTAATTAATAAACTGGATCCTCCATAACTTAAGAAAGGAAGAGTTACTCCGGTTACTGGAATTAAACCAATTACTACCATTAGATTCATGGCAGCCTGAATTAAAATTTGGAAAATCATTCCGAATGCTAAATATTTAGGAAAACTCTCCTTACAATTCAAAGCAATTCGAATACCACGATATAAAATGGTTATGAATAAAGCACTAACAATCACAACTCCTAAAAATCCAAACTCTTCACTAATAATAGAAAAGATAAAGTCTGTTTGAGGTTCTGGCAAATAAAACTGTTTTTGTCTTGAATTTAAAAATCCTTGTCCTAATAATCCACCAGGACCAATCGCATAAAGACTTTGGATAATTTGAAAACCAGTTCCCAAAGGATCCTTCCATGGATCTAGGAAAGAAGTAATACGATCCATTCGATAAGGAGCAATTGCGATTAATCCAATGATACCTCCTACTCCAAGAATCCCAAGTCCTATAAAAAACTTCATATTAACCCCTGCAATAAATAGCATTGCTAAAATACTAACCACAATAATCATCCCGGTTCCAAAATCTGGTTGTAACATAATTAACCCAAAAATGGTAAATAAGACAATTAAAATAGGAATTACTCCTTTTCTAATATCTTTTAAGAATTTATTGTTGTTGGATAAATATTTAGCAGTAAAAATAATGAGCCCTAGCTTGGCAAATTCACTAGGTTGAATACCAAAAGAACCAATTCCAAACCAACTACGACTACCATTTCTAACACTACCAATTCCTGGTATTAAGACAAGCACTAATAAAAAGAGACAAACTGCTAGTATAATGTTTGTCTTTTTATAGTACCATGAATAATCTATTTTTGAAATTGTAACCATTAGTATAATTCCTATTACGATAAATAATGATTGTTGCTTCACGTATTTAAAACTATCATGAAATTTATATTCAGCCCAAATAGAAGAAGCAGAATAAATCATTACGAGTCCAAATAATATTAAGAGTATTACTGCAATAAAAAGAACAATATCAAATTTTCTTTTTTTCACATGGATCACTCTTTCTTTTCTATAACCAAACTCCGAAGAAAATACCTCCCATGGCAAGTATTAAGCCAACTACCCAAAATAGTTTCACAATATCTTGCTCTTGCCAACCGAGTTTTTCAAAATGATGATGAAGAGGAGTCATTAAAAATAATTTTCTTTTAAATACATATAACCAAAATACTTGTAAAATTACACTCAATGTTTCTATAATGAACACACTGGCTACTACAGCTAGTGTTACTTCACGATGGGTTAAAACTGCTATCGTAGACATTACCCCACCAAGTGCTAAACTTCCTGTATCTCCCATGAATACTTTGGCAGGATGAGTATTAAATACTAAAAATCCTATTAAACTACCGGCTAAGATAAAGGTAAAGATACCCATATCTTCAAAACCAACTACCATAGAAATTAAACTAAAAGCAATAAATGCAATTGCGGAAAGACCTCCTGCTAAGCCATCCAAGCCATCTGTTAAATTAACAGCATTCGATCCACCTACCAATAAAAACAAAATAAATAAGCCATAAACCCAACCCATTTCGATGTGAATACCAAGTGTAGATACGACTAGAGCAGTTTGACCACCATTACTAATATACATGTAGAAAAAAATTAAAGCAATGATTACTTGACCTATTAACTTTTGAATTTCCGTTAAACCTTCGTTATTATGCCTTTTAATACTTAGATAATCATCTAAAAAACCAATAATTGCATAGCCAATAAATACTACTAAAACAATTCCTAAGTTTGTAGTGTACTCTATTTTATTGGTTAGTAGCAAAAAAGCTGTGGTTAACAAGGTAGAAATAATAAAAATTAGACCACCCATAGTAGGCGTACCCTCTTTTTTACGATGAGCTTCTCCTACAAATACACTAATTCGCTGTCCAACATTTAATTTTTTTAAAGCTGGTATCAGTATAAGTCCCAATACTACAGAACATAAAAAGCCAATCATAATTGCGAAAATAGATTTCGTCAAAATTAGCATACAATCACTCCTATTTCTGTTTAACATTATACTATATTTTTGATTAGGACCGAAGAATATTTTCGTTGATATACAAAATTTTACACTATCAGTCACTTCATTATATGGTAATTATCTTTCGATTATACTATAGACAATTCGAATTAAAATGATTCCATTCACCTTGCAAACACTCTTTATTCTTCACCTAATAATAGAATGATTGTCTCATCAGCTGCTAGACGTTCCCCTGCATTAGGGCTTTGACTAATTACTTTATTACCGCTACCTACATATTCGATTTTCCAGTTGGTTAATACCTTTTTAGCATCACTAACTTCCCATCCTTCTACATTTGGTATTTCATAATAAATTTTATCTTCCCATGTATAATCTTTTTCAATTTGACCTTCTTGTTTTTCGATTCCTAAAGCATCGATAATATCTAATAAAATTCTTCGAGCGATTGGTGTTGTTGTATAACTAGAAAGAAGTGCCGTATTTTTAGGATTATCTAAGGCAATATATAAAACGGCTTGTGGGTCATTAGAAGGAACAACAGACATGAAACTCATAATATAATTACCTACTAAGTATTTTCCGTTTTCAACCTTTTGTGCGGTTCCTGTTTTTCCTCCAATTCGATATCCATCAATATAAGCAGCTTTTCCTCCACCAAGAGCTACTACGCTTTCTAAGGCTCTTCGCATTTTTTCACTCGTTGCCTCTGATATGGTATTGCGAACCAAAACAGGTTCATTTTCTTGAATAACAGTGTTGGTCTCTGGTTCTAATAAACTTTTTACAACATAGGGTTGATATAATTTACCGCCATTTACTATAGAGGAAACAGCTGTTACTTGCTGTAACGTTGTCTATTAAATGAAACTTTCTACCTAAATTATCAGAGAATGTATTAACACTTTCTCCTGTTTTTATAT
>CALVSR010000075.1 GCA_944359075.1 uncultured Bacilli bacterium | reverse complement strand
TATATTTTTTTCTCCCATTTCTTTCCCCCTTTCTTACTTTTTTTTACCTATTTTTTCCCCCCCCCCCCCCCAGCTTTTTTGTCAATAGTTAGGACAAATTGTCTTTTGGTTATGTAAAATTTTGATTACAAAAAAGAAGAGCTATTTTTCAAGTTCCTCTTCTATTCTCATTAATTGATTATACTTACAGATTCGATCTGTTCTAGACATAGAACCTGTTTTAATCTGACCTAAATCAAGGCCAACTGCTAAATCAGCAATCGTAGTATCTTCTGTTTCTCCACTTCTATGAGAAATGATAGTATGATATCCATTTCTTCTAGCAAGTTCAATGGTTTCTAATGTTTCTGTAATCGTACCAATTTGATTTACTTTTAAAAGAATTGCATTACCAGCATGTTTATCAATTCCCATTTGTAAGCATTCTTTGTTGGTTACAAATAAATCATCCCCTACAAGTTGAACTCTATCTCCAAGTCTTTTCGTAACTTTGGTAAATCCTTCCCAATCATTTTCATCTACTGGATCTTCGATAGAAATAATTGGGTATTTGTTAACTAGCTCTTCATAAAAATCAATCAATTCATCCGTACTTAAGCTTCTACCTTCACCGACTAAATTATATTTACCAGTTTCCTTATCATAAAATTCGCTGGCGGCAACATCAATAGCGATACAAACATCTTTCTTAGGCTCATACCCTGCTTTTTTGATTGCGTCCATAATCAATTCGAATCCTTCCGTATTAGACTGTAAATCTGGTGCAAATCCACCTTCATCTCCAACACCGGTAGCAAGTCCTTTACTATTTAGTACTTTCTTCAAATTATGGAATACTTCGGCTCCAATTCTAACTCTATCATGAATAGTCTCAGCTTGTGGAATAATCATAAACTCTTGAAAATCAAGTTTATTATCAGCATGAGCTCCACCATTAATAATATTCATCATAGGTACAGGCAAAGTCTTACCCTCTCCAATATAACGATAAAGTGGTAAGCCTTTTTGATTAGCACTAGCTTTCATAGTGGCCATACTAATTCCTAAAATAGCATTCGCACCATATTTAGATTTGGCTTTGGTGCCATCTGCTTCTATCATAGCATAATCTAATTCTCTTTGCTTTTCCGCATCCATTCCAATTACCAAATCACGAAGTGGTCCATTCACATTAGCTACAGCATTCAAAACTCCTTTTCCCATAAAACGAGTACCACCATCACGCATTTCAAGTGCTTCTCTTTCTCCAGTGGATGCTCCACTTGGAACAGCAGCGCGACCTAATGTACCATCTTCTAATATAACATCTACTTCCACTGTAGGATTTCCTCTTGAATCCAATATTTCTCTTCCTTTTACATCCATAATTTTCATAATTGATCATTTCCTTTCTTATTCTTATTAGAATCTAGCAAATATATCTTTGCTTCATCACTATTTCTCCAATTCGTATGCATATTTCTTAAACTCAGCACCACGTTCTTCACATTCTTTATACTGATCCCAAGAAGCACTAGCAGGGCTCAATAATATTATATCACCATCTTTACTAATACTCCAAGCTGTTTTAAAAGCATCTTTTAAAAATTCATATTGATAAGTTGGTATTCCCATTTTATCACCGAATTCTTTTACTCTTTTTCTACAAGTACCAATAGCCATAATTGCTTTTACATTTTTAACATAATCAGAAAGTTCATTAAAATCCTGCCCTCTTTCATATCCACCTAAAAATAAAATGATTGGTTGTTGAAAAGAAGATAGCGCAATTTGACAACACTTAATATTCGTAGCTTCTGTATCATTATAAAATTTTCTACCACCTACCTCGCAAACAAACTCTAATCTATGTTCTACACCACCAAAATCTTTTAAAACTTTTCTAATTGCCTCATTACTAACGCCTATTTCCTTTACTGCAAGAATAGCAGCCATAATATTTTCATAATTATGATTTCCAATTAGTTTAATTTGATCTAAATCAACAATTTTTTCATCATAATAGTAAATTGCTTTATCTTGAATATAAGCCCCATTAATCGGATTTTTACTTGAAAAATACTTAACTTTTGACTTAATATCTTTTACCAAAGTCAAGGCTTCTTCATTCTCCATATTTGTAATCGCAATATCATCACTTGTTTGGTTATTAAAAATACGACTCTTTACTTCTTTATAATGTTCATAGGTTTTCATAAATTCTAAGTGTGCTTCGCTAATATTCGTTAACACTGCAATATGAGGATGATACTCCTTTACATTTTCTAGTTGCTGACAACTAATTTCATCGACAATAATATCATTTTCTTCTAACTTATCTAAGAAGCTACATAAAGGATATCCAATATTACCTGCTAAATGAACTCTTTTACCATCTTCTTTCATAAAATTATAAATTAGAGTTGTGGTTGTAGTTTTCCCATTTGTTCCTGTAATCCCAATCAGTTTTATATTTTTATCTTTTGGAATCAATCGATAAGCCATTTCTGTTTCATTGATCACTTCTATTCCTAATTCTTTTGCTTTTAGTACATATTTATGATCAATAGGAACTCCAGGATTTTTAATTAAATATTGAAAACTATTGTCCAACAAATCATCAGGATGACTTCCAAGAATAAATTCTACTCCTAAATCACGTAATTCTTTTATCTTTGTTAAATCGTGCTTATCTTCCTTTACATCATTGACAATTACAGCATTACCACGTGTTATTAAAAGTTTAGCAACCTCATATCCACTTCTGGCAAACCCAAGAATTAATACTTTATTATTCTCAAACATTTATATCACCTATTTTATTATACTATATTTCTTAATCAGATTTGCGAAAAATAAAAAAATATGATATAATAACTACCATTATCAAAAGGGGGATCATTATGAAAATTATTACATTATCTGAAGAACAATTCCATGAATTTTCAGAAAACCATAAATATGGAAGCTTATATCAAACAGTAAGTTATGCTAAAGTAATGAAACAAGAAGGATACGATTACCATCTTCTAGGCTTTATAAATAATAGTAATGAATTAATAGGTGCTACCATGGTTTTATTCAAAAGAATATTTTTAAATTATAAAATGGCATACGCTCCTTTTGGATTCCTAGTAGATTATTCTAATAATGATTTAGTAGAAGAATTGACAAATAAACTAAAAAAACTATTATTAAAGCAAAAATTTATCTATTTAAAAATCAATCCTAAAATTCATTGCTCAGAAAGAGATAGAAAAGGAAATATTCTTTCATATAATCCCGAAATGAATGATATCTTAGAAATTCTACAAAGAAATGGATATATCCATAACGGCTTTAATAACTTTTTTGAAAATGAAAAACCACGCTGGAATGCTGTTGTAAAACTAACTGCCTCTAATGACCGTCTATATAAAAATTTAAGTAAACAAACTAGAAATAAAATTAGTAAGGCAATGAGACATGGAATAGAAATCTATGAAGGGACCGAAAAGGACTTAGATATATTATATGAATTTATTAAAAAGAAACACAAAAGAAGTTTAAAATACTATAGAAATATTCTAAAAGAATTCCACGAAGATGCTAAAATTTATTTGGCAAAAATTAATACCGAAAGCTATGTTAAAAAAAGCAAAGAGGAATATGAAGCAGAATTAGAAATAAATGAGCAAATGAATGAAGAATTACAAAATGCTAGCAGAAAAGGAAAAGATATTACTCGAATTATCAATAAAAAGATGGAATCGGATAAAAAGTTGAGTAAGTGCCAAAATAATCTAGTGCAAGCTACTAATTATTTTAGTAACTATCCAGATGGCCTTATCGTTGGAGGATTATTAGCAATCAAATACCAAAACGGAATGAACTTGATAATCGAAGGATTTAATCCAAAATATAGAAGTTTTAATCCAAACTACTTACTAAAATGGGAAATAATCAAAAAACTAAATCTAGAAGAATACAAGTATTTTAATTTAAATGGGATTGTTGGTGAATTTAGAGAAAAGAATAAATATTCTGGATTAAATGAGATGAAGTTGGGATACAATGCTAGTGCAATGGAATATATTGGTGAATTTGACTTAATTATCAACAAAACTGTTTATAATATATATCAGAAAAGACTTGGAAATGCAAAAAAGAACTAACAATGAAATGCACCCCTTAGGGTAGACATACAAAAAAGGTCTAATTTATGATAGAATACACCTTCGAAAGGAGGTGTAT
>CALVSR010000074.1 GCA_944359075.1 uncultured Bacilli bacterium | reverse complement strand
TCATTATAAAAACGGCAATAAATCTGAAAAAGAAAAAACTCCGTTTAAAAACGGAATTTAGTCTAAAAATTTACGAACAAATTAAGGATAATAGCAAAAAAACTAGAGAATTTAGCTTTCTCTAGTCTCAATTTTTAATGCTAACTCCTTCAATTGACTCTCCTCAACTACATTAGGACATTCACTCATCAAGCAAGAAGCACTTGCTGTTTTAGGAAAAGCAATGACATCTCGTATATTTTCCGTATTTGTCAAAAGCATAGTTAAGCGATCTAGTCCTAATGCCAAACCTCCATGTGGCGGTGTTCCATAATCAAAGGCTTCCAAGAAAAATCCAAATTTTTCTTTTGCCGCTTCCTTGGTAAAGCCAAGAGCTTCAAACATTTTAGCTTGCACTTCTTGTTTATGAATACGAATACTTCCTCCTCCTGCTTCATAACCATTTATTACAATATCATAGGCTTTTGAATAACAGTGTCCAGGATCTGTTAAAAGTTTATCAATATCACTATCTTTTGGAGCAGTAAATGGATGATGACAAGCAACATACCTATTTTCCTGTTCACTATATTCAAAGGATGGAAAATCCACTACCCATAATAGCTTATAATCTTTTTCATCAATCAAGCCTAAATCACGTCCTAATTTACATCTTAAAGCTCCTAAAGAAGTTTTAACAATCGAATATTGATCAGCAACTATTAATATCAAATCATTCTCCTCAATATTTAAAATCTCTTTTAAAGAAGCAAGTTCGCTATCACTAACTACCTTTCGAATGCTACCTGTAAATTCATGATTATTATATTTTAACCATGCCAAACCACTTGCTTTATAAGTCTTAACGAAATCTGTTAATTTATCAATTTCTTTTCTAGAGTATTGTTCGGCCTTATCTTTCACTATCAAACAATTAATAACCCCTTGATTAGCTAGTACATTCTGAAAAGCAGAAAATTCCGTATTCTGAAATACACTACTAATATCTTGAATCTTCATATCAAATCTTAAATCTGGCTTATCACTACCGTAATCACGAATCGCATCATCATATTTCATTTTCATAAGAGGAAGACTAATATCGATACCCTTAACTTCCTTAAAAACATAATTAATTAGTTTTTCTGTAGTATCCATAACATCTTCTTCATCTACAAAACTCATTTCTATATCAACCTGAGTAAATTCTGGTTGACGATCCGCTCTTAAATCTTCATCTCTAAAACATTTTGCTATCTGAAAATACTTCTCTACTCCACCTATCATCAATAACTGTTTAAAAATTTGTGGTGACTGTGGAAGTGCATAAAATTTTCCTTTATTTACACGAGAAGGAACCAAATAATCTCTAGCTCCTTCTGGAGTAGATTTACATAAAATGGGCGTTTCCACTTCAATAAATCCATTGCTTGCTAGAAAGTTTCTAACTGCCATCGTTATTTTACTACGAGTAATTAATTTATCTTTTAATTCATTTCTTCTTAAATCCAAATAACGATATTTTAGTCTTGTGTCTTCTAATGCTGTTGTATTATCTGTAATTTCAAAAGGTAAATCATTAGCTTGATTAATCAATTCCAAATCGGATATAATTACTTCAATTTCCCCAGTTGGAATCTTCATATTTTTACTTTCTCTTTCCATAATGATTCCAACAGCTCTAATCACCGACTCACTTTTTAAATTACTGGCAACTTCATAATCCTTTTGTTCTGGTCTTACAACAAGTTGAATAATTCCGCTTCTATCTCTAAGATCAATAAATACCAATCCACCAAGATTTCTTTTTTTGGATACCCAACCATATAATTCAACTGTTTGCCCTACATTTTTAATATTAAAATCAGTATTATTATATTTTTTCATATATTCAACTTCTTTCTTTTATTTTGATTTTTTACCTGATTAATCAATTTGCAAAAAACATCCATAGCTTCAAATCCAGATTCTAAACATTTTTTACTTTCATCAGCAAGCGATGATGCCATAGATCTTGTAAAAAACAAATGTATAGTATCTCGATAACTTTTTAAAACGAAACCTTTGGTTCTTTGATTAATGGCAAATTTAGGAAAAGCTATCAAATCTATAGAACTAGTATTAGAAACACTTTCACACATCATATAAATTTTATCTCCAATAGCCGTTCCGACTGCTATTTGCTGTGGAGGAGCTAACCTACTATCCGCACCAATCATCATATAATATGTTCTATCATCTATGGTATATTGTATATTTAAAATAAAATCACCAAAAACAATATGATAAGCATCTAAGTGGAAATATTGTACTCCTAAATTTTCTATATCTTGAGTTAAATGATAAAAAGTATTCATTATATCATTAGGCATTACATTTTGATCATCCATTATTAAGGATAATCCTCTTTTTTTAAGATTTACTTCATTTAAAATTTCTTCAATACTATCCATGCATATCTTTCCTTCTAAAACTTAATGGCATCATCACCTTCATCATGGCAATGACATTTATGCTCATGGTCTTCACAACCACAATCATATGATTCATCATCCATAGATAACATTTCATCTAAATAATACATTAAGTAATCCAATTCTACTAATTGTTCTTCTTTGGTAATATTGTTTTTTACTTTGATCTCATTATTCTTTAAATCTTCATCGTTTAAAATAATCAAGAATTTACTATTTAATCGATCAGCCTGCTTAAATTGAGCTTTTAAACCTCTACCAGTATATTCTGTATCTACCTTAAATCCATTCATACGAAGTTCCTGTACCAATGTAGTAGCATAATCTTTCTCTGTATCGGATACATACATCACAAAAGCATCTATGCTATTATCAATTGGTAATGGTATCTCTTCTTTTTCAATTGCTAACATAAGTCTTCCAATTCCCATTGCAAATCCCATACCAGGAATTTCTGGTCCATCGAGTTCTTTTACTAAACCATTGTATCTTCCACCAGCACCTAAAACATTTTGACTACCGAAGCCCTCTACCATAGCTTCTACTTCAAATACAGTATGGTCATAATAATCAAGTCCACGAACAATTCTAGGATTTACTACATATTCGATATCTAATAAGTCTAAATATTTTTGAACTTTATCAAATCTTTCTTTACTCTCTTCATTTAAATAATCTATGATTTTGGGAGCATTCTTCATAAGCTCACTATCCCCATCTACCTTACAGTCTAAAATACGTAGTGGATTTTTTTCTAGACGATTCTTACAGTCATCACACATTTCATCTATATGTGGTTGAAAATACTCTACCAAAGCCTGGCGATAATGATTACGAGATTCTTTATCACCAAGAGAATTAATATTTACTTTAATGCCTTTTAATCCAACTAATTTATAAATATTTACAGCCATAGAAATAACTTCTGCATCTATCATTGGATCATCAGACCCTAATACTTCCACTCCAAACTGAGTAAGTTCTCTATCTCTTCCTGATTGCGGTCTTTCATAACGATACATAGTTCCATTATAATAAAGTTTAATTGGTTGTTTACTATCACCATACATTTTATTTTCAATGTAACTTCTAACAACCCCTGCAGTTCCTTCAGGGCGAAGAGTCATTTTTCTGTCTCCACGATCCACAAAATCATAAGTTTCTTTAGTAACAATATCACTAGATTCTCCTACACCTCTATGGTATAACTCACTAGATTCAAAAATAGGAGTACGAATAAACTCATAGTTATATCTTTCACATACTGCATCCATTAAATTACTAATATATTTCCATTTCTTGGCTTCTATACCATAAATATCATGGCATCCTTTTGGTTTTGTTATCATAATACTTTTCCTCTTTCTCTATTTCTATATGAATACTTTTCTAATAATTCTGTTTTATCTATTCCAAATTGTTTGGTAAATTGTTTATTACCATAAAATAATAATCTATAATTTTCTTGACTAATAAGCTTACCTTGATTCTTAAAAAATTCATATCTAGCATAGGTTAAATCTACACTTTGCATTAGGTTTCTAGTATCTTCTAAGATAATAAACTCTAAATTAATTTCTCTAAAATATTCTATCTTTTGTTTGATATTATCTATACTTAAACCATATAATGCTGGAAGAACTTTCGTCATTTTGATTACTTCTTCTTTCGTATAGCCCAGTAGCACCATATCATCTATCTTTTGTTTGATATTATCTATACTTAAACTATATAATGCCGGAAGAACTTTCGTCATTTTGATTACTTCTTCTTTCGTATAGCCCAGTAGCACCATATCATCTATCTTTTGCTTGATGTTATCTATACTTAAACCATATAATGCTGGAAGAACTTTCGTCATTTTGATTACTTCTTCTTTCGTATAGCCCAGTAG
>CALVSR010000073.1 GCA_944359075.1 uncultured Bacilli bacterium | reverse complement strand
ATTAAAAAAAGACTTGAATTTCTTATATTTAAAGCTTCAAATCCTATTTTTTATTTTTATTCATGTTTTTATCCTGATATTTTATCTTTTATAATTGTAGGATTTTAAAAACTGTATTATAATGGTAGTAATAGGAGAATATATGGAAGAATTAAGACATGTAGCTATCATTATGGATGGCAATGGCAGATGGGCAGAAAAAAGAGGACTTAGAAGAAGTATGGGACATAGAGAAGGAAGTAAGACTTTGGAAAAACTATGTTTACATATAGCTGATAAGGGTATTTCTTATTTATCTGTATTTGCTTTTTCTACAGAAAATTTTAAAAGAAGTAAAGAAGAAGTTGATTTTTTGATGAATCTTTTTATTGAAATGTTTTGCAAAAAATTCAAAACTTTGCAAGACAAAGGAGTTAAAGTTATTTTCTCTGGTAGGAGAGAACCACTACGTCAAGATGTCTTAGATAGTATGGATGAAATTATGAAAAAAACACAGCATAATACGAAATTGATTTTTAATATTTGTATTAATTATGGTGGTCATAGTGAAATTGTGGATACTACTAAAAAATTATGTCAAAAAGTAGTTAGTGGTGAAATGAATATCGAAGATATTGATGATGAATCTTTTAAACAACATCTATATCAAGATTTGCCGCCTATTGATTTACTAATTCGTACCAGTGGTGAATATCGTATTAGTAATTTTATGTTATGGCAACTTTCTTATAGCGAGTTTTATTTCACAGATGTTTTATTTCCTGATTTTGATGAGAAGGAGTTTGATAAGGCTGTCACTGCTTACTATCAGAGAGATCGAAAATTTGGAGGTGTAAAATCATGAAAAACAGAATTTTAAGTTCTATTCTTTTATTGCTTATTTTCATACCATTTGTTGTGAAAGGAGAACTCTTTTTTGCAGGGCTTGTTTTACTAATTGGATTACTAGCTTTTAAGGAGTTATTTGATTTAAAGTTAAAGAAGAGAAAATTATCGTTATTGATAGAGATATTGGCTTATCTAGCAGTAGGATTTCTTATTTTAAATAATTATCAAAGCAAAGAATTGATGATTGTTTTAGATTATCGTATTTTAACCTTTATGTTATTTGCTTTTATGGTACCGTTAGTTGTGATTGGAGATAATGAAAAATATAATTTACAGGATGCTCTTTATTTATTAGGTAGTGTTTTGTTTATTGGTTTTTCCTTCAATCTGATTATTCTCATCCGTAATTATTCTTTTGATTATTTTATCTATTTTTTAATGATTACTTGCTTTACAGATATTTTTGCGTTATTTACTGGTAAATTAATTGGCCGATACCCATTGGCAAAAGCAATTTCTCCTAATAAAACGGTAGAAGGATTCTTAGGTGGTACTCTTATGGGGACTTTTGCCGGTATGATTTATTATTTAACTGTAATTAATCATCAAATTCCTTTTATTCAAATTTTAATTATTACAGTTACGTTATCTATTATTGGTCAAATTGGGGATCTTATTTTTTCACAAATTAAACGTTATTATCATCAAAAGGATTTTTCTAATTTAGTTCCTGGACACGGTGGGGTCTTGGATTTGTTTGATAGTTTAATTTTTGTAATTATTACATCTATTTTATTCATATCTATACTATAGGAGGGAATATGCTAAATTTAATTTATTTTATAATTATATTAGGTATTATTGTATTAGTGCATGAGTTTGGTCATTTCATATTTGCTAAACTTTTTGGAATTTATGTTTATGAGTTTGCGATTGGAATGGGACCCAAGCTTTTTCATTGGAAGAGTAAAAAAGGAGAAACAGAATATTCCATTCGAGCAATTCCGATTGGCGGATTCTGTGCACTAGCTGGTGAGGATTTAGATAGTGATGATCAGGAAAAAGTTCCAGAAGATAGAAGATTGCAGTCAAAGCCAGTATGGCAGAGATTTTTAGTAATGTTTTTTGGAGCTGGAAATAATTTTATTTTAGCTTTTTTACTTTTGTTGATAATTGCTTTTGGATGGGGAGCTGTATCTTCTAAACCTATTGTTTCAGAACTTGTTAGTGGTAATCCAGCAGAGGAAGCTGGGATTGAAGTTGGTGATTATATTTTAGAAATTAATGGTCATAAAGTAAAAACAAGTGATGATGTTTCTATTTATTTACAGGTAGAAGACAAAAGTAAGCCAATTACATTTACCGTTGAAAGAGATGGAAGAGAGCTAGATATTGATGTTACTCCATTAAAAGAGGAAGTAGATGGAAGTACTATTTATCGAGTTGGAATTATTTCAGAGGGAGAAGTGGAAAGAGGATTTGTTGCTTCTATCCAATATGCTTTTACTAAGATGGGCTCTTTGTTTAGGCAAATGGTAATTACATTGAAAGGATTGTTTACTGGTGGACTTTCTGTGAATCAACTTTCTGGACCAGTAGCAATTTATAGTATTGTTGGTACTCAGGCTAGTGCAGGGTTTGAAAATATTTTATACCTAATAGCACTATTAAGTATCAATGTTGGGTTTATTAATCTAATCCCATTACCAGCTTTTGATGGAGGAAGAATTTTATTTTTAATTATTGAAAAAATAAAGGGAAGTCCTGTTAAACCAGAAACGGAAAATAAAATTCATACGATTGGATTTATTTTACTATTAGCACTTATGATTTATATTACATTTAATGATATATTGAAGTTATTTTAGGAGGATATATGTTAGATTTTGGTGTGGATAAAGCATTAAGAATGATTGTTTATGATGCAATTTTAATGGGTGATTATTTTAAAAAGGGAAGTAGTGTTAGAGTAAGTGATTTGCTATTGGTTGGAAAAGAAAGATATCAAATGCAAAAAAGATTACTTTAAAAATACTCTTGAACCGCTTTCTTTTTTACAAGATTTTAGTTTTCGTGGTAGATATCAGAGAGAAGACGAGATTTCTATTTTTTCTAAATTTAAAGATCCTAATCTAGCATCACAATTTTTAGTATTAAATTATTCCTATATCAATAAACAATTAATAATTAAGCATGAAGGTATACTTGAGCTTTTTTTTGTCACAGAAAAGGAGTACAAGAAGGAAAAGAAGCTTTAGAAAAACTTAAATATTTGTGTTTAGAGAAATATCGAGAACTTTTAATACAAGCTTGTATGTATGGCTTTGCTAATAATTTTAATCAGGAACCAACTTTACCTAATTTATCGCATGAATTTTCAATAGATTTTTTGAATGATAGATTTTCTGTTTCTCTTTATCCTGCTTTTTTGATGCTTTTAAATAAAAGAATGCAATTGAATTATGATTATAATCAAACACCATCGAATAGAAAAAATAATATTAAAATTTCTAATGAATTATTTCATCTTGATACCAATATCATGGGAATGAAGAAATTATTCGCGAAAGAAGGTAGTAATGAACAACCAATGATTCAATTATTGGATCATTTAGCAGTTGATTATAATAATCTTCCTTATTATTTACAGAAGGAGTTAGAAAAAGTAAAAAAATTATAGTATAAGATAAATTTTCAAGATTTTATCTAAAAATGATTTTTCAGTAGTAAAAATTAAAAATTGGTCTAGGAAACGTAAAATTTTCCTAGATTTTTTCTAGTGAATTTTAAAAATTGGTGATTTGAATTTTATTTTCTACTATACTAAATTATCTTTTCGAAGGAGGTGATTTCGTTTGAAAAAGAAGTTTTATACTGCCAAATATGATAGAGTTTTTAAAACAATACTTTGTGATGAAGATGATAAAAGTTTACTGCAAGAGTTTTTATCGAGATTATTAAAAAGAAAAGTAGAAGTAGTTCAGTTTTTAAGAAATGAATTACCAGTTCAAACGGTATTAGAGAGAACGAAAACGGTAGATGTTTTGGTAAAGGCAGATCAAGAATATATTCATATTGAACTGAATAGTAATATGCTAGCATATTTACATAATAGAAATTTTGCCTTCTTTTCTAGCCTTTATTCTAAGAAAGCACAGCGAGGAGAAAACTATGATTTAGAAACCAAATATCTTCATATTGATTTAACTTATGGGATGAAAAGTGAAGAAGAACAGATTTCTTACTACATTCAAAGTAATAAGGAAGTAAAATATGTAGAAAACATTGAAATCATTGAGTATAATATGGACAAACTTATGGGGTATTGGTACAATAATAATGAAGAAAAAATCCAAGAATACAAACATCTAATTATGTTAGATTTGGAAACGAAAGGGTTAAAAGATTTGTCCAAGGGAGATGATTTTGTGAGTGAGTTTGAAGACAAAATTACGAAGTTAAATGAGCAAGAAACATTTCAAAGCTTGATGACCTATGAAGAAGATCAAAAGAAGATTTTAAACAC
>CALVSR010000072.1 GCA_944359075.1 uncultured Bacilli bacterium | reverse complement strand
CTAGATGAACTCACTTCGTTCGCCCTTGATTTTTTATTAAAAGAATAGTCCTTTTTATGATGTCTCCTAGATGGGGTGCACATCACACTTGTAGTTCTTTTTTCCTCCTTATTTTCTATTTCATCTTCCATAAAAAAGTCATCTAAGCTTTTATCAAACAGAATAGCAAGTTTATATAAAAGTGTTAAAGAACAGTTTTTTCGAGGATCATTCAGCGACTCAATTCTCTTAAAATATTCAGGAGTAACACCAATAATTTCAGATACCTGCATAACAGACATACCACTTTGTTTACGATATTTTCTAATATTATAACAAACGACTTTCTTAAAATCAGCATTAAATTTACGCATAGAAACCACCTAATTCCATTTTGGCATAATCAAAAAAATAAAAAAGCAACCTATTTTTCCTAAATGGCAAAAAATGGTAAAAAATTGCGAATCATTACTTCTATAGTGTTGATATTTCGAAATAGAACATAGAAGATTAGATATTTTTGGATTGCTGATAGATTACCAATAATTAACTATAAAAAATTAATAAAAAAGCTTAAAAATCGACAAATTTATGATATAATTTAAAAGAATAGAAGTATGGATGGTGATATTTTGGAGTTCATTAGAGTAAAAGATGTAAGTAAACAATATAAAAATGGTGTTACTGCAGTTTACGATTTAAATCTAAAAATAAAAAAAGGTGATTTTGTTTTTATTATAGGTGGTACTGGTTCCGGAAAATCCACTTTAATAAAAATGTTATATAGAGAAGAAAAGCCTACCAAAGGAGAAATTATTGTGGGGGGGCTTAATGTTGCGAAATTAAGAAATAGCAAAGTATATAAATTAAGAAGAAAGTTAGGGATTGTTTTTCAGGATTATAGATTGTTACAAAAGTCAACGGTATATGAAAATGTAGCTTTTGCTTTGGAAGTAATAGGAACGAAAAAAGAAGAAATTAATGAAAAAGTCTTAAAGGCATTAGAACTAGTTGGACTAAAAGGAAAATTGAGAAATTATCCAGATCAATTATCAGGAGGAGAACAACAAAGAGTAGCAATTGCTAGAGCAATAGTAAACGAGCCAAAATTACTGCTTTGTGATGAACCTACAGGAAATCTAGACCCAGAAAAAAGTATGGAAATTATGAAAGTATTAGAAGAAATTAACAACGCAACAGGAACCACTATTATTATGGCAACCCATGATAAAGATATTGTTAATAAAATGAGAAAAAGGGTAATCACTTTAAAAGATGGAAGACTAATAAGTGACGAAGAGAAAGGAAAGTATCATAATGAAGCCATTTAGAATGTTTGTAAGAAGTATTAGAGATGCATTCAAAAGTGTATTTAGAAATTTTTCTTTATCACTAGCATCCATTTCCTGTATTAGTATCACACTGATTATAGTAGCAATTGCCCTTTTAGCATCCCTAAATATTAACAATTTTGCTAAAATGATTAAAGAAGATGTAACGATTGTTGTCTTTGTAGATCGTGAGGTAGAAGAAGCTGGAATCGGAGTAATCCGAGCAAAGTTGGATCAAATAAGTAATATTTCAACGATAACATATAAATCTAAAGCAGAATTGCGTGAAGAAATGCAAGCCTCATCATCGATGTTAGAAGCTACTATGAAAGATTGGAGTGAAGAAGATAATCCCTTAAAAGATACTTTTCAAATTAAAGTAGAAGATATTGAAAAAATTAGTGAAACAGCATCTACTATTGAGAAAATAGATGGAATTGATTCCGTGAATTATGGCGAAACGATGGTAAATAAATTTTTAGCAGCTTTCAGAATTGTCGAAAAAGGAACAATTTTAGCAGTAATTTTGCTAATTGTAGTAACAGTATTTTTAATTATTAACACAATCAAGTTAACTATCTTCTCTAGAAAAAGAGAAATTTCTATTATGAGACTTGTTGGAGCTAGTAATTTCTCTATTAAGATGCCATTTGTCATTGAAGGTATGATCCTAGGAGTAATTGGATCTATTATTCCAATATTGATCGTAATTTATGGTTATTATGCTATGTATAGGCACTTTGGTGGACAAATATTTTCACCTTTAATTAAGTTAATTACTCCGGAACCATTTATATATGGGATTTCATTATTAGTATTAGGAATTGGAATATTGGTAGGAATGATTGGTAGTTATCAAGCTGTTAGGAGGTATCTGAAAATATGATGAAAAAGTATTTAAAGATATTATGTATTATTTTAGTAATAGCCCTATCTGTATCAATGAATATTAATGTCTATGCAGGAACTTATGGTGAATTATTAGATGAATTAGCCAAAGCAGAAAAAGAACTAGAAGAACATAAAGCATCAGTAGGGAATGTAACAGATCAAATTAATGAAGATAATGCGACGATTAAAAATCTAAGGAATGAAATCGAAGCTATGAAAGAAGAGAATACCAGACTTCAGCAAGAAATTGCAGATGCCAATATTGAGATAGAAAACAAACAAGAGCAAACTAAGGAAGTAATTTCCTATTTACAAATGAGCCAAGGTGAAAATATCTATTTGGAATATGTATTTGGCAGCGATACTATTACAGATATGGTATATAGACTATCCATAGTAGAACAGATTACAGAATATAACGATAATATGATTAAAGAACTGGAAAGTTTAATTACAACCAATGAAAATAGAAAAGTAGAACTTGCTAACAACGAGAAAAAAGCAGAGCAGAAGATAGAAGATTTAAATACTGAGCTTGCTAAATTAAACCAGACAGTTGCTGATTTAAATTCCTTATCACCAAGTTTAGAAAGCGAAGTAGAGTCACAAAGAAAATTAGTCGAATATTATAAATCACAAGGCTGTAGCAATCGAAGTGATGTAATTGGTGTTGACTGTGCTAAGACAGCCGCAAATGCTATGTTTTATAGACCAGTAAAAAATGGCTATGTGACAAGCTTTACAGGGTACCGTTGGTTATGTTTGAAGGGAGAATGTGAATGGAAATTCCATAAAGGGATCGATATTGGAAGTTCAACCAGAAAAAATACACCGATATATTCTATTGGATATGGAATTATTTCAACAATATGGAATGACAATGCTGGTGCAATATGTGTAAATACACAGCATTTAGCTAGTAATGGTCAATATTATACAGCTGTTTACTGCCATTTAAGTAGGCGTGCATCCAATCTTTATGTTGGTATGGAAGTAACCCCAGACACATTACTTGGATATATGGGAGATACAGGCAATGTAACAGGAGTTCATTTACATTTGGAAGTATATCCATGTAAACTTTGGGATTCCTCTGATAAAAATTGTAGTAATTGGAATTCATATGAAAAATATACAAAAAACTTATTTGACTCGGGAAGCTATAAAGGATCCGAAAGTGTTATTAGTTTTCCAAGTAGAACATATCAAACTTGGTATAATAAGTAGTTATAAAGTTAATTTTGGAGGATTTATATGAGTGAGCAGTCAAATAGTATTCAATTTTTAGATAAGAATTTTATCTTTGTAGAAAAGACAAAAGAAAAAATAAGATATAAATATGAGAACCATGAAACGGGAGAAATTAGTATTTTAGAAGTATTAATTTCAAATGCAGATCAACAAATTAAGAAAATTGACATTTATACATTTATAGAGGAAGAAGTATTAGAAACTTTACATATTTATAAAGGAAATGAAAATGATATCGAACTTAGTTATTACCCAAGAGAGTATGAGCAGCTTACATTAGGAGCAACAAAGAATTTATATCAAATCAGCGTTTATCAAAATTATAGTGAGATTAATGAAGTAATACATCTAGAAGATTGTCAGTTAGAGCTAGTCAAAAAAGGACATAAAAAACATAAGCTATTAGAAAGGATTCCTTTAGACGATAATCACTTTATTGGCAAAAACAACAAGATTTATTTGATTACTGGTAGAATTATTAAAAAGATGCAAAAAATTCAAACAGGATTATTTTCTTTGCTGAAAGATATAGAAAATAAGAGCATCATGTTGGAGATACAAGCATCACAAATAGTTTCTAGAGAGTTGGGACTATTAGAGCAAGCTGTAGAAAAATTTCCTATTAAGAAATATATCTATGATCGTAACTATGAACTGGCAGGAGTAAGCGGTCAAGCAATCGTGTATCGTAGTACAGAAGATGATTTTATTGAAATAGAACTCTATTTAAATGATGATCAGAGATCGCTAAAAGAAATCAGAGTCATTACTTATAACAAACAAAAAGCTTTAACTGAAAATATAAAATCGAAAAAGCAAATTATTAGATTGGTATTAAAAGAAGATCGCATGATTTATGCAAATTTATGCAGTAGAAGAAAAGAAAGTCTGCTAGTAAATGGACATCAATTAGATAAAGCCGATATACAGGATAAACGCATGAAATTTTAATCATGTGTTTTTTTCTAATAATTTTGCGATATCATTTGTATTTAGTAGCTTA
>CALVSR010000071.1 GCA_944359075.1 uncultured Bacilli bacterium | reverse complement strand
AAACGAGAATACGAGTCGTAATACGCAAGTGTGAAGCGATTCAGCCTCGTTAGATATAAATAGTGGTAGTCGATGTGTTCCTATCCACAGCAGACAATAACGGCGATATCGTTAAGCGAGATATCGTGAGAGTGCCACCGGGGTCTATAGAGCATGACGAGTATATCATAGATATGTTAAGTATACCTGGGAGGACTTATAAATTCCTAATCCTAAACGGTTTAAAACACCAATAGTAGCAGGTATGCCAAAGCAAGGTTTTGTAAACTAAGCTAGGCAAAAGATTTATAAGTAGTCGGACTAGTTCATAGTAGTGAAGAAGGAAGTAATGACTCCGGAGCGAAGGGACTAGCATATAAGTCGATTTATATATGAAACAACGCTAATGTGCTAGATGCATTAAGCTAATGAAAAATGAATATATGAAATAGTTCAAGTAGGAGCGAATGACTTATATGAAGAGCCGTATGCCTAAATAGGGCACGTACGGTTCCGTGAGGGGCGATAGACTTCCTCTCACTAGAAAAGAAAGAGAGGTGTAGTCGAGTCGTCTACTCGACAGTGTTTGGAATGCAAGAGAAAATTTCAAATTATTTAAAATCAGGAAATATTAATCCATTAATATTAGAAAATCCAGCATCAGATATTATCTCTGAAATTAATCATTTTTTGACAAATGAGGGACATCGTTTAGGTAGCGTTCCTTTACCTGACTCTGAAGTAGACTTCCTTCTTAATTCTACTGTCAAAGTAGATGAAAAGGGAAATGTTAAATTTATGAAACCAGCAAGACATGAAAATATTGGTCAACCAAATGAAGAAGTTTCGAGAAGCAATATTTCTTATGACATTTCAGAAGATTCCGAATTAATTGTTTCAAAATCTATTAAAAGTAGTAATCGTCAGCAAAATCAATTTGGAGAATATTATTGTTCGTTTAGTATGACTCAGCATATTTATGATTCCTATGGTATTGAACAGGAGCAAACTAACAATGAATTTTGGTGGCATAAAGATAATTTTTCAGAAGCTGAATCACTGGCTAAAACTGATTTTTTTCCTTCACAAAGTGATTTTGATGCACATTTAAGGGAACAACCTGCTTGTATTACAATTAAGAGAGTTACTAGAAATTATGACTTGGGTAGTGCACATGTTCAATTATCTGGTAATGGTTATACTCGTGGAAGTAGTAGTGTGGGATGTAATGTTCAATTATATGGGGAACATTTTAATAGCTTGTCCTTGGATACGGATGCAAATGCTGCTATTCTTGGTTTTTATAGTAGTCATTTTAATGATTTCGAATTCTCAAGTCAAGACTTTACAAGATATCGAGAAAATAATCCTTCACTTAATTTTGTTATTAATAAAATGACACCAGAAGAAAAAGATCATTACTATGATTGGGTAAATAGTGAAATATCTAATGTTTATAATGAAATTACAAGAAAACGATTACAACAGTTAGCTAGTGAAAGAGGGTTAGTATCTTCTAAAGAAAAACAAGCTAATGCTATGATAGAAGCTATGGTCAATGGAACGATGTCAATAGATGGAGAGACTATGATTAATCAAAATTCAGATTCTATCGGCTATTCCCGTACGATGGGTTTTAGTGGTATGTGGTTACTCGGATTAATTACGGGAATTATGAGTTGTGCTATGATTATTTTGGGTGTTATTTTAACTTAATATATTCTATTTTAGTAAATTAGCTTTTCATTAATATCTTTCTGATGATATTCAATGAAGGCTTTTTTATGATATACTGTTTTTAGTGGATGGTATCATGGCAAAAATGAAAGCTAGTTTTCAAGAAACTAAGACAAATTTGAAAATGTCTTGGAGATTTATCAAGAATAAAAAGAAAACATTATTTTTGATGGCTGTTTTATCTATTATATTGTCGGTTATTAGTGTCTTCTTACCTATTTTATCGGCTCAGTTGCTTTTAAAACTTACCGATGGTTTGTTGGAAGAATTATTAGGGGTAGCAGTATTTATCTTTATAATAGAGTCTTGCCGAAATGTTGTTTCTTTTTTCTTACAGCGAGTAACAGAAGTACAAATGGAAATGTTTGCTCAAACGCTTAGAATTGAAACTTCTGAAATAGATAAAAATAGTAGTGGTACTTTTATTGATAGAATTAAAAATGATACTCAAGATATTATTAATATTTTTTCTAACTTAGTTTCTTACTTTGTTGATTTAGTTTCTAATGTAGGTATCTTACTAGCCTCTTTCATTATTAGTCCTTATATGTTTCTTTATTTTTTGGTTAGTGCACTTATTGTTGGTTTTATTGATCGAAAGGAAAGAAATATTTATTATGAACAAAGCAGAAATTACCGTAGAATTCGAGAAAAAAGTACTGGTTTGGCAGCTGAATTTATTAGGGGAATTAGAGATGTTAAACTTTTAAATGGCAAAGAAGGAATTCTTAAACAAACTAGAAAAGAACTTGATAAAGTAAATAAAGAGAAAATTTCTATGGAAAAAACTAGATGGAATTTTAGATTGGTTTCAAATACGGTTAGAGATTTTTTGGATGTAATTTTTATATTGCTAGGAATCCTTTTAGTTTCTAATGAATTGCTTTCTATTTCCAATTTTTTAGTTTTGCACATGTATCGTGGTAGGATTGAAAATCTGCTTAATTTTTATAATCGTTTGATCGATTTGATTAAAAGTTATAATTTAAGTGCTACTAGAGTGTTTGAAGTATTAGGTAATTGCTTTGAAAAAGAAGATACCAAGGGAATTCTGTTAGATAAAGTAAGAGGTAAAATACAGTTTCAAAATGTTAGTTTTGCATATTCTGAAGATTCAGTATTAAATGACGTTAGTTTTTCTATTTTACCAGGTGAGCGTGTAGGTTTTGTTGGAGCAAGTGGTAGTGGTAAAAGCACCATTTTTAATCTGATAACGAAACTTTATCGTTTGAAAGAAGGAAATATTTATATAGATGATATTGATATTAATGAAATTGCTTATAGTTCTTTAAGAAATCATCTAGCACTTATTCCTCAAAATCCTTATATTTTTAATTTCTCAGTTTTAGATAACTTGAAAGTGGCGAATCCCAATGTTACTATGGATGAGGTGATTGCAGCATGTAAGAAAGCTAACATTTATAATAGAATTATGGAATTTGATGATGGCTTTGATACCGAAGTAGGAGAAGGAGGAGTCGTTTTATCAGGAGGAGAAAAGCAAAGGCTTGCGATTGCTAGAAGTTTGCTTAAAAAAAGTGAGATTCTTCTTTTTGATGAATCTACTAGTGCTTTGGATAATATTACTCAAAATCAAGTACAGAAAGCAATCTATGGGTTAGATAGAGACAAAACAATTTTAATTATTGCTCATCGTCTATCTACTGTTGTTCATTGTGATAAGATTGTGGTTGTAGATGGAGGCAGAATTCTAGATATTGGAACACATTCAGAATTATTGTCTAGATGTCGTAAATATCAAGAATTATTTCAATATGAAGAAGTAGGAAATTATTAGATAGTAATGACTACTTCTTTTTCTCATATACTTTAATAGGTGGTATTATGAAAATAGATTATAAGAGTTTACTTTTTAGTATTTTAATTCCTGTATTTTTAGGGAGTATTATTGGTTTTTTAACAGCTTCTTCTAATAACTATTATGAGTTGATACTTCCATCTTTTGCACCACCTGCTTGGGTTTTTTCTATTGTATGGACGATTCTTTATATTTTAATGGGAGTATCGTGTTATTTGGTTATTAAAAGTAATTCTAGTAAAAAGAATGATGCTTTATTTATCTATTCCATTCAACTAGGCATTAATTTATTTTGGAGTATTTGGTTTTTTGTATTTCGATTTTATTTTTTAGCTTTTATCTGGCTTTTATTGCTAATTGGTTTTGTAGTTATTATGATTCGTAAGTTTTTCTTGATTTCTAAATTAAGTGCTTATTTACAGTTTCCGTATTTATTATGGCTATTGTTTGCAGCTGTTTTAAATATATTTGTTGTATTTTTAAATATGTGATATTCTAATGATAAGAGGTGATGCTTTGATGTATTTAAAAGATCTTAGTATTTATTGGGAGCAAAATCGTGCTGTTTCTAAACGTTATCATCTTTCTAAGAGTTTTATTATGGTTCAAAAAAAGGGATGGTTTGAAGGGTTTATGAAGGAAGAAAGTTTTAGTTCTGAAAAAAATGAGATTGGATTTATTTTTGGAATTTACTTTCCGGATAGAATGATAGATTTGTTTTCTTGCTCTGACAATTTTATTTCAAGATTTTATTGTGAGAAAGATGTTTCTTATTATCATGGAAACTTTTCTTCTATTGGACCATATAAAGAAATTCCATCTGGTCAGTGTAGTATTATGATTTCAGATTATTCTACTTACAGTGAAGAAGAAATTTCTGATAAAACCAGTATTTCTAAATCTTTCATGGGAGATAGAGGAAATATTTTCTATCATCATATGTTAGCAAAAAGAGATCAATTTATTATATTAGAGGGCTACCAAAATCGTAGGCTAAAAAATATAGTTGATTTTTTGGGAATTCCAGATGAAGGCTCTAAATATGAAAAGACTCTGAAGTACTATCAGTAGTGGAAAAATATGGTGACATCTCAAAGTAAAAGCACGCGCTTTACCTAGTAAATTCAAGTCTCAAATTAAAAACACTAAAAATGGCG
>CALVSR010000070.1 GCA_944359075.1 uncultured Bacilli bacterium | reverse complement strand
AAAAAAGACTTGAATTCCTTATATTTAAAGGTTCAAATCCTATTTTTTATTTTTATTCATGTTTTTATCCTGATAAAATATTGGCATTATAAAAGATAAAATATTGGCTATAATAATAACGGTGATACCATGTATTATATCAATTATTTTTTTCTTTATGCCATAATTGGACATATGATAGAAACCTTTTTTGTATCAGGCTTTACAAGTGGTATTCTCTATGGATGGTGGACACCTGTATATGGATTTGGAGCAGTTCTCATTTTGTGTATTGGAAAATGGATTGATACTTTTCAATTAGCAGGAAAAAGAATTTGGAAAATATTTATTACTTATGTATTATGTATGGTTATTTTAAGTACACTGGAACTAATGGGCGGATACTTAATCGAATGGATTTTTCATCAACAATTTTGGAATTATGAAAGTCATAAATTTCATATTGGAACCTACATTTCTCTAGAAATGGCTAATATGTGGGGAATTGCCGGAATTGCAGTACTCTACTTATTAAAACCTCTAACTGATCGAATTGTTTCAAAAATTCCCAAATGGCTTACTTATTTGCTACTATTTCTAATCCTATTAGATACTGTTCTTACCATATTACTAAAATAAAAGAATCACTATTGACTAAAAACTATCAATATTGATTCTTACTTTTTTATTATCTTTGATATAACTACTTGCTTGTACTAAAGTTCTGACAGCATTTGCTAGCTTTCCGCCTTTGCCAATGACTCTGCCCATATCCTCACTATCTACTAACACTTGAATTAGGATGGTATTTTCCTCATCACTTTCAAATTCTTTTACAGATACATTTTCTTTATTAACAACAAGCGACTTTACTAAAAACTCTGTTAATTCTACTAAACTCATAATTATTTACCTTGTTTTTCTTCAGCAAACTTTTTCATGATTCCAGCTTTTGATAATAAATTTCTAACAGTATCTGAAGGTTGTGCACCAGTTCTTAACCATTTTAATGCAATTTCTTCATTAATTTTAGTTTCATCAGCAATTGGATTATAAGTACCAATTAACTCTAGATACTCTCCATCTCTTTTTTGTCTAGAATCACTAGCAACAATACGGTAGCTAGGTCTTTTTTTAGCTCCCATTCTGGTAAGTCTTAATTTAACTGCCATTTCCATTCCTCCATTTCTAAAACTATGTCTATTATAAACAATTAATTTTGCCCTGTCAACCTTTTTTTCTTAACAGCATTATGTAGCTCTATGCATCGTTCAGATAATATCATATTACCATCTAGGTTGATATGTTGAATCACAGCAGTAGCTGGCGTTTGACCATTTAAAGTAAAAGTAACATCTAAAAAGCCACTATCATTCTTACTATAGCCCACTCTTACTTTGCTTAAACAGGGAACGCTAATGATGGGTCTACCACCTTCCCCATTAAATTTTACAAGATATTGATGAGAATGACCTTTAAAACGAATCACATCCTTCTTGACATATTTATGATTAAAACTATATTGTGGAAGACTCAAATCATGATATAAAGCAATTGTAGAATCTCCAATTTTAACTCTTCCCATACCATAACCTAAATTTATAAAATCAGGTCTCTCTTCTGAAATAATTTGGTTAGTGTCAAGGTGAAAATAATGTCCCGTTTTATCATGATTTCCACCAATATAATAATTTAAAATAGAAGAATCAAAAGGATAATCACGAATGATAGTTACTATCTGTTTATCCAAAATTTCTCTTTCTCCATCTCTTTTGATTCCATTTAAATAATCCCCTGTTACCAAAATAATATGAATCCCGTGTTTCTTAGCATAATCATATACTCTATCTACGAATAAAATATTAGAATCAATATGACCAATGTGCAAATCGGAAATAATAAGAACTCGTGATTGCTTAGTTTCATAATTAACAGGAAGAATATATTTCATTCTACTTTTCAATTGATAATAGATTTCTCCATCTACACTACAATTTCTTTGAATAACTAATCCCTCTTTTAAGAAAGAACTAATAATCTGATGTAATTCATAAACAGAAATAGAGAAATGATTTAATAACTGCTCTTGACTAATACCTTTTTCTAATAGAGATAAAAATAAATTTCTAAAATCATCATTCATATTTTCCTTTTCCCCTTTTTTATTCAACATATATTACCATAGTTAAAAGAAAAGTGCAAGAAAAAAGTACCTAGTCTAGTCTAGATACTCTTCGTTCACTTCTTGTTCAATTTGCTGTTCTGCATTTTCAATATCGCTATCATCAACATCATCCATGATTACTTCCCATGGATCTTCCTCTTCATCATACGCAATCTTTACTTTTACATCACCAACAATCTCAATACCAAGTTCTTTTTGAACAGTATACTCAATTTTACCATCCACAATATCTGCTCTAGTACAAGAAGGTTGTTTCAAACTGCGTATAATAATTTCCTCATTGGTAATATCCGTATCATCTTGTTTTGGAACATTTACTTCTTCTAAATAAGTTGTTGTTTCACGAACCACTTCTGTTTTTGTATCTTCTGAACAAGAATACCAGATATTAACGTCATAGCTACCTTCGATATTAATTTTATTACCGTTTCTATATCCCTTAAAAGTATGATTAATAACCCAACATCCTAAAATCGTAGTGGGTACATATTCAGGAGTTACTGTTTTTGTAGTAGTAAACGTTTTCTTTCCTTTTCCAACAACGGCTTTTGTTACAATCTCTCGAGTGCTTGCCATAATATCCCTCCTCTAGTTTAATGTATGCTAGATAGGTAAAATGTTGACAAAAACTACATAGAGAGAAGAAAAAGAAAGCAACTATCTTAGTCAATAGTAACTAGGGTAATTCTAGCATACCCATGTTTTCCATGTAAACCATAAGTTAGAGCCTTTTCCCCATTATCATAATAGCTTCTATACGTATAATATGGGCTTTGGCGCATACCGTTTTGAGTTCCATTTCCTTGTTCTCCTAATATTAAATTCCAATCATGATAGCTATTATTTCTGCCGCTATATCCTCCTGCATTGGTCAATCTAGTTAAATTTAAATAAGCGGTACCACCATTTCCACCATTGTATCCAGCTAAGAATAGTGTTTGTCCACCTTGCCAGCCACCACCGGATATTATATCTCCTTGGCCAAACTCATAAAATTTATTAAGAGAATTATATTTTAAAGTCCAATTCCGACGATAATCCCTTTCATTATCACCATCATCGTAAATGGTAGAAGCAGATACATAGCCAGTATATTCCGTACCACCACCACCAGCACCTCCTATTCCTGGTGTACTAACTAACGTCTTAGTTCCACCACCGCCGCCAGCAACGATTAAAACATCACCTTGATTATTAACATAGTTCTTAAGTTCACCATTCCCAATTAACGAAGTTTGAATAGAAGTGGCTCCACCACCGCCACCACCTTCTTGATATTGAACACCATATTCATCATTGTCATAACCAAAAAATTGTTTCTTTTGTTCTTGAGTCCATCCTAGATCATTGCCATCATTACCACTACCACCATTCCAGCCACCATTAGCACTACCTTTAGAAGGAACGTCAAAGCCACCGCCACCTACTGAAATATAAAGCTTATTATCGGAAGTAAGTGATATATTGCCATAACTATAGCCACCATATCCTCCTTCAAAATAGAGATTGCTGCCGATTTCACCCCCCACATAATCTCCACCTCCTTGGGCTCCATATACTTCTAACTTATAGGTTCCGCTACATGGCACTGTGAACTGTTGTACTCCGCCGGTATAATTAAACTCCCATGTTTGTCCTGGTGCATAACCACACAAATTTATGCCATAGCTATAATGGTTCCAGTTTCCACCATTATCCCAATGACCAGCACGATCCAATGCTTTGATATAGATATCCCATGTTCCTGCTGTATTTAAAGAAAAGGTTGCTGTTGATGATGCATAGTAATAATTACTTGAATACAAACTTCCATTTAGATAGATCTCATACTGCATTGCTTCTATTCCACTATAACTATCACTTGCTGTATATGTCACATTCTGAGCGCTAGTATAGTTTCCATTAGCTAGATTGGTTGTCATTCTAGGTGCTGTCTTATCTATATTTACGGTAATACTACAACTTCCTACATTTCCTGCTTGATCTGTTACTATTCCGGTTACTACACTACTTCCCTCACTTGTTACTATGGTTTGACTAATACTAGATTGGATAATATTACTTCCTGTTCCATCCGTTGTATTAAATCCGATTCCTACATTACTGGTATACCAGTTATTATTCCCTGCTGTTCCACTGATTACTTTTAAACTACAACTTGGTGCTATAGTATCTATTACATAATCTTGATAATACCAGCCGCTTCCATTATCTGGACTTTGGTTTTGTCTTCTTCCTGCTTCATCATATACCTGACTATAAATTCTCCATGTTCCATGTGTTAAAGTATAACTTCTACTGTTACTAGTAATATTATTATCTTGGTTTTGAATACTTCCATTTTGATAAGTATGAATATTCATATAACTAAAGTAAGTATCTCTTCCTGTTATGGTTACAGACTGATTCCTTCCATAGATTCCACCACTTACACTATATTGTACGCTTGGATCTGTTTTATCTACACTTACTGTGGTACTACATACCCCTATATTTCCTGCTTCATCTTCTACAGTTCCGGTTACTTGCTTATTCTTACTATCACTAGTAAGCTTTGGATTATCTATTTCTTGACTTACTACACTACTTACTTCTTCTTCGATACTTTCAAAGCCAATTCCAACATCACTGATATACCAGTTATTATTTCCTAGTGTCCCACTTTCTACTTTTAAACTACATCTTGGTACCTCTCTATCAATCTTTAAACTATAAGT
>CALVSR010000069.1 GCA_944359075.1 uncultured Bacilli bacterium | reverse complement strand
TATTGATAAAAGAAGATAATATTGCTTTTAATTCTTTCATACAGGCAATGAAAAAATATATTCAAAAAAGTTTATTTGATCCAGATTTTAAATCTACTTCTCGTATTATAAAGCCTACTTTCTATGATTATTTTTATACAGAAGAAATGTCGGAGGAAGAAAAAATAAAAATAAAAAAAATAGTAGATAGCTATATAGAAAAAACTACATCTAAAGGAAAAGAAATAGTAATTAAAATATATGGGGAAACTTTAGATCAATATCAAGATGTTAAATTAAGTAAAGGGGAGAGAAATGCTTTGCACGCACTAAAAATTTCTATTACCCGTTCTATTGAAAAGACATTGTCTAATCAAAAAAACATTGCATTACCGGAGCCAACTGCTGTTCTTTCTTCTAAAGAACAGAATAACAAAAATATAGAAAAACTATCAGACATAAATTTTGAGCATCTAAACTACCTAGAACAGTTAATTATAAAATTATATAATAATAGTAATGATATAGACCAAGTATGCAAGCTATTAATGATTTCTGAAGATAACTTTATCGAATGCTATTTAAAATATCCAGCTTATTTTAAAAATGAAGATAACATATTAGAACATATTCTTTTGAGCGAAGCTAACATAGATAATATTAGAAGGTTATTATGTTCTCCTTTATTTGATGATACCTTAGGTTTAACAGATATCGAAAAAAGTATTTTATATATGAAATTGTTACAATTTAAGAATCAAAGTATTACGGATGAACTAATTAGTCAAATAACCGGTATTGACCTTGAATCCATAAAAAATTATCAATTAATGACTAAGGAAGATAAAGTAAATCAGCTAAATAAATTTTTAAGAAGAAATGGTTAGTATAAAAGTTTCTTTCTTAAGCATAAAATAAGTGCAGTAGACATATCTATTGCACTTATTTTACCTCTTCTAAATCTTCCATTAAAGTAGGATAGTATTCAATAATATCAGAAATATGACAGTTTAAGAAATTACAGATTCTAGCTAACACGATGATATCTAATTTGGTCAGTTCTCCTGTAATCATCCTTTGAATGACTTTAAAATCCGTATTCGTTTCTCTCATCAGCTTATTTTTACTAATCTCTCGTTTTTCTAAAATGTCATTTAATTTAAATAGGTAATATCCACCTTCAATATTTACTTTTACCATCTCAACACTTCCTATGGTAAATTTTATCAACCCAATTGGTTTATTGACTATTGGCTATATAACCATTATAATAGTAAATATGAAACAAAGAAAGGAGTTAGTCATGGATCAAGAGACATTCATAAAAATAGCTGATGAAATCAGCGATAAATTAATTTCTCTTTGCAATGATAAAAAAGCAAAAACTAAGACGATTTTGGAATTATATAATGAATTGTTAGAAAAGAAGTACCATGAATATCGCTATGATATTTTAACATATATTCCCGAAAGATTAGCTGTTAAAGGTTATGAAATAGTCAACAGTCGCTCTTTTGAACTAAAAAAATATTAGGCAAGTTTCTGCCTAATATTTTTAATTGGAGTAGCGTAAAGATACTGTTTTACCTTTGGCTTCTCCAAAATTTCTTCTACTGCTTCTAGATCTGGGTAAGACTTTAACTGAAATTGATTTAATCCTTTACCCTCATAACGACATTTTCGATAAACTAATAATGTTTCATCGTCCATATTTTGAATATAAAAACTCCAACTATCGTACCAGTTATAAAATTTCTGCGGTTTTTCTACTATGCCATTGGAGTTTAAATATACGCCTGTATTAAAACGGGAACTTTCGAAAATACAAAAATCCAATGTTTCTTCCAATTCTCTTATCTGGTCATCAGAAAGCATTCTTTCTGAGATGTTTTGTTCTTTTTTAGCAAAAAATGTAGCTAAAGCTAAATCTTCCGTTTTCTGATATAACATTTTCATCTTATGATAATATGTTTTTAGTTTAAGTGATGTTAATAATTCATAATAACTATTGATTTGAATAAAAAGTTCTATTTCAGAGCAACTTTTTATATAATCAGCATCATATTTTAGTTTTCCTTTACTTATTTTATCAAAATCCATTTTGCTTCCTCTTTCCTTTAAAAAATAAAAAAGTACTAAAAAGTACTTCTTAAACAACGTTTATAAATATAGCACAGCAAATAAAGATAGTCAAGGCATTTCTTTCGGGTATTTCTTTCGTACTTTACAGGATAGCATAATAAAAATTGTCTTTCTCTCATATAATTATGATATAATGAGTATGGATGTGAAATTTATGAAAATTATTGTTAGTGCTGGCGGTACAGGTGGTCATATTTATCCTGCCTTGGCAATTATTAATAAAATTAAAGAAAAAGAACCAAATAGTAAAATTTTATATATTGGTACCAAAGATAGAATGGAAGCTACGATTGTTCCTAGTAAAAAAATTCCCTATTTTGGAATTGAGATGAAGGGTTTTAATCGTAAAAATCCATTTAAAAATATTGGCGTTTTGAAAAGTTACTGTCATAATGTTAGAATTCTTAAAAAAGAAATAAAAAATTTTGATCCGGATGTAGTAATTGGAGTAGGAGGATATGTTACAGCACCTGTTATTTATAGTGCTAAGAAATTAGGATATAAGACATTTATTCATGAACAGAACTCTATTCCGGGGCTGTCTAATAAGTTTTTAGTTCGTTATGTAGATAAAATTGGGGTAAGTTTGCCGGATTCTCTTCGTTATTTTCCTGCAGAAAAAGCTATTTTTACAGGAAATCCAAGAAGTGAAGAAGCTTATTATGCAAAAGAAATATCGAAAAAAGACTTGGGACTTTCTCTAAGTGAAAAGAAAAAATTAGTTTTAATTGTAATGGGATCCTTAGGCTCTACCACTATGAACCAAAAGTTAAAAGAGACTTTACCTTTATTTAAAGATAAGGATTATGAAGTGGTTTTTGTAACAGGAAAAGGTTACTATGAAGAATATCAAAAGTTACAAGCACCAAAGAACGTAAAAATTGTATCTTATTTGGATAATATGACTCAAGTGTTAAAAAAGACAGATTTAATTGTTTCTCGAGCAGGAGCAAGTAGTATTGCCGAAATTACTGCATTAGGAATTCCTAATATCTTAATTCCAAGTCCTTATGTAACGCATAATCATCAATTAAAAAATGCAAAAAGTCTTGAGAAAAAAGAAGCAACTGTTATAATAGAAGAAGATAAATATGATAAGGAAATCTTAGTTTCTACGATTGACCGTATTTTTAAGGATCCAAAATGGTATCAACAACTTCATGAAAATGTTAGTTCCTTAGGTGTGAAAGATAGTGCTACTAAGATTTATCAAATACTAAGAAGTTTAATAGATGGTGATAAACATGACAGAATTGATTAATGAACTTAAAAAGATGAATTTAGGTAAAATGATCGTAGATGCTTCTTTAAAAAATTATACTACCTATAAAATTGGTGGAATAGCTAGAGTAATCATTTATCCTAAAAATATAGAAGCATTAATAACTTTGATTAAAAAATTGAAAGCTAACCATGTAAAATATATGGTGCTCGGCAATGGTTCTAATGTTTTGTTTAGTGATAAGGTATATGATGGAGTTATTATCAAATTAGATGAGTTTAACAAAATCGAATTTCAGGGAAATAAGGTAATTGTAGGAAGCGGTGCTTCTTTAATGAAAGTGGCTTATCAGTCTATTCGTAGAGGACTAACAGGACTAGAATTTGCAACCGGAATACCAGGAAGTGTTGGTGGTGCCGTATATATGAATGCAGGTGCATATAAGAGTGATATGGGATATGTGGTATCAAAAATTAAAGTATTAACACCTAAAATGACAGTAATCACTATGGTAAATAGAGAACTAGATTTTCATTATCGCACTTCTTTTTTGAAAAAACATAAAGACTATATTTGTTTAGAAGCCACTATTCAATTAAAAAAAGGTGATAAAACTGCAATTGAACAAGTGGTAGAAGATCGAAAAAAAAGAAGATTAGAATCTCAACCATTGGAATATCCTTCTGCTGGAAGTGTTTTTCGTAATCCACCTGATATGTTTGCTGGAAAATTAATAGAAGACTTAGGTTATAAAGGACTGATAAAAGGAGGCGCTAAAGTTAGTGAAAAACATGCTAATTTTATTGTCAATTTTAACAGTGCGCAGGCTAAAGATGTAAAAGAATTGATAGAATTTATAACACAAGTGGTAAAAGAAAAGTATAATGTGGATTTGGTGGTAGAACAAGAATTCATTAATTGGGAGTAATACTATGGCAAAAAAAATAAAGAAAAAGGTTAAAATCAGGATTTTACCAATTTTGATTCTACTAGTCATCGTAGGTTTTATTGTGGGAAGTTATTACTTACTTACATTAATACCTATTAAAAATATTTATATTACAGGAAATGAATATTTAACTGACCAAGAAATCATAGAGCTAGCTGGAATTGAAAATTATCCTAGCTTTTTAAGAACAACGATTTCTTCCATGAAAAGAAATATTAAACAAAGTGACTACATTAGTAATGTTAAGATTACCAAAAAATTATTTGCGGAAGTTCATATTGAAATAGAGGAACAAAATTTACTTTTTCGGAAAGAAGAAAATGGTAAAGTAGTATTAGCAAATCAAAAAGAAGTAGAGGATGATCAAAAATACCAATTGCCTATTTTATTAAATTATGTACCAGATACTAAATATGATAGCTTTATAAAGGGAATGAATGAAGTTACAAATGATATTAAAAATCAAATTTCTGAAATTCGTTATTATCCCAATGAGCAAGATGAAGATCGTTTTTTATTATATATGAATGATGGGAACTATGTATATCTTACATTAACCAAATTTAAGCAGATTAATTATTATGAAGATGTATTAGAAAAATTGGAAGGAAAAAAAGGAATTCTCTATTTGGACAGTGGTAATCATTTTCAAATTATGGAAAGCTAAAGTGCCTAAGTAATATAAAATGAGCCGCCTATTATAAATAGAAAACGACAAATTATATTCCAGAATTATGAGAAGACAGGATAAAAAGGTTGCTTGTTAGAATAAAGTAGTTTAGAATGAAATTATAGTAAAGACGAGGGTGTAGTCGAATGAAAAAAAGGGGATTTACATTAGCGGAATTATTGGTAGTAATTGTGATATTGGGAGTATTGTTAGCACTAGCGACTCCATCTATTT
>CALVSR010000068.1 GCA_944359075.1 uncultured Bacilli bacterium | reverse complement strand
TATACTACCGGTGCTAGTACAGTAGGAGGAAGTAGTGGAATCACTAGTATTTATCCAGATTTCTTTACCAATAGTAGTTGGGATAAATATTATGATAAATATACATCAACATCAATACATAATTATAATAATCGGATTTTAGGCGATGCAACCGGAGAGATGGGTCCCTTTGGAAGTCAATTGGATCTGGATACCACAAGATATAAATCTAGTTGGTATGATGATCAAGCTCATTTCGTAATTTCTTCTTACTCTTGGTTTGGATGCGGTTGTGCTAACTATAATGGTATCAGTTCAGGAATTTTTGCATTTAGTTACGATACTGGCAGCGCATATAAAACTTTTTCTTTTCGTATTGTACTTGTTCCTTAGCGAAATAGATAATACACACACAGAATGATAATATGATACTTCTGCAAAAATTTAAATTATAAATAATCTAAATAAAGTGCTATTAAACTAGTACTTTTTTTGATATAATGGAGGGAGTAAAAGGGTGATGTACATGAAACAACAAAATATTCGTAACTTTTCAATTATTGCACATATCGATCATGGGAAAAGCACATTAGCAGACCGATTATTAGAAGAAACAGGTGCATTAGAAAAACGAGAACTAAAAGAACAAACCTTAGATTCTATGGATATTGAAAGAGAAAGAGGTATCACTATTAAATTAAATGCAGTAGAACTTACTTATCATTACCATGATGAAGACTATATCTTGCATTTAATTGATACCCCCGGTCATGTTGATTTCTCCTATGAGGTTAGCCGTAGTTTAGCAGCTTGTGAGGGAGCTTTACTAGTAGTAGATGCTGCTCAAGGAATTGAAGCGCAAACCTTAGCCAATCTTTATCTAGCTTTAGAACATGATCTTACCATTATCCCTGTAATTAATAAAATTGATCTACCAAATGCAGACCCTGAAAAAGTAAAGCAAGAATTAATCGACGCTATTGGCTTTTCTGCTGATGAATTTATTTTTACCAGCGCAAAAACTGGAGAAGGAATTCCTGAATTATTAAATGCCATTATTGAAAGAATACCAGCACCAAAAGGGGAAAAAGGGAATCCACTACAAGCATTAATCTTTGATAGCTTTTTCGATTCCTATCGTGGAGTCATTATTTCATGTCGAATGGTAGAAGGGACCTTGCAAAAAGGTGATAAGATTCGTTTGATGGAAACAGGAGCTGTTTATGATGTTGTGGAACTTGGAGTTATGACACCTAAGGAAATCAAAAAAGATAAATTAGTAGCTGGAGAAGTAGGATTTATTGCAGCAAGCATTAAAGACATTTCACAAGTAAAAGTAGGGGATACAATTACTCATGATGATTTTCCAGCATCTACTCCATTACCAGGATATCAACCTATGAAATCGATGGTATTTTGTGGAATTTACCCTATTGAAGCCAATAAATTTGAAGACCTAAGAGAAGCTTTAGAGAAATTAAAATTAAATGATGCATCTTTGGTATTTGAGCCAGAAACTAGTCAAGCTTTAGGATTTGGATTCCGTTGTGGTTTCTTAGGATTACTCCATATGGAAATTATTGAAGAAAGAGTAGAGCGTGAATTTGGAATTGATATTATCGCAACATCCCCTAGTGTAATCTACGAAGTAGAACTTACAGATCATAGTATTGTGATGATTGATTCTCCAAGTATGCTTCCCGATAGACAAAAAATAGCTAGCATAAAAGAACCTTATATTAAGACCAATATCTTTTCCCCTAGTGAATATATAGGTCCTATTATGGAATTATGTCAAAATAAACGAGGTACTTATATCAGTATGGAATACTTAGATAAAACTAGAGTAAATATCCATTATGAAATCCCCCTTTCGGAAATTGTTTATGATTTTTTTGATAAATTAAAGTCTTATACCAAAGGTTATGCTTCGTTTGATTATGAACTAATTGGCTATAAAGAAAGCAATTTGGTTAAAATGGATATTTTACTAAATGGAGAAATCGTAGATGCCTTGAGTGTAATCGTTCATAAAGATTTTGCTTACCAACGAGGAAAAGCTGTAGTAGAAGCTTTAAAGGAATTGATTCCAAGACAAATGTTTGAAGTTCCGATTCAAGCATCAATTGGTAGTCACGTCATTGCTCGTACCGATATCAAAGCCCTTCGTAAAAATGTTTTAGCAAAATGTTATGGTGGCGACATCACTAGAAAAAGAAAACTTTTAGAAAAACAAAAAGAAGGTAAAAAGAGAATGAAACAAATTGGTCGAGTAGAAGTACCACAAGAAGCCTTCTTAGCAGTATTAAAAATGGAGGATTAAAGATGGCAGCAAATATAAAAGATCCAGAAGAAAGAAAAAGAAGAATAGAACAAGTTGGGAATTTTTTTGAGAAAACAGGATTACCTACTAGACAAGTTGCAGAGTATTTTACAGAAAATCATTTTTCTATTAGTAACAAGACAGTACATCAATATATTCAAAAATATATGGAGTTATATCCAGAAAAAAAGCAAGGAATGGATAGTAGAATAAATGAAAATAAGGAAAAAAGCATTGAAGACAAAATGGTAAAAATAAGAATATTTCAGGCTGCTAAACTGTCATTACAAGGAAATACTATGCAAGAAATAGCAGTTTTATTAAAGACAACACCTAAAACAATTGAAAGAGATTTATTTACAAGATTAAAACGATTAGCAAGTCAAGATCCCAACATCTATAAGATATATGAAATGGTGTTAATCAAGATGAATCAACATAAAATGAATGCTTTAAATGAGAACAGAAATCTGAAAAGATGATAAAATAATAGATAGGTAGTAGAAAGGAAGTCATCTATTTCTATTCCTCCTATTACATAAGGAGTAAATGATGAAAAAAACGAAGAGCTGTTATATTCATATTCCATTCTGTAGTAATATTTGTAGTTATTGTGATTTCTGTAAATTTTATTATCAAGATACTTTGGTAGAAGCTTACCTAGATGCTTTAGAAGGTGAAATCACTACTAGATATCAGAATGACCTTTTAGAAACTCTTTATATTGGTGGAGGAACTCCTTCTGTTTTAACATTATCTCAATTGGAAAGACTATTTAAAATAACCCAAAAATTAGAACTTTCTCCTCAAGTAGAATTTACGATAGAGTGTAATATTCAAGATATTACGAAAGAAAAACTGCAACTTTTTCAAAAATATGGAGTGAATCGCCTTAGTATTGGTGTTCAGTCATTCAATCAAGAAATCTTGCATTTTTTAGATCGAGAATATGCCGAAGAAGAAATCATACAAAAATTAAATTTAGCGAAACAGTACTTCTCTAATATCAATATAGATCTTATCTATGCAATTCCGGGCGAAACCATTTCCATGCTAAAGCAAGATTTATCCTTTTTTTTAGATTTAAATATTCCCCATATCTCAACTTACTCTTTAATGATAGAAGAACATACAAAATTAGGAATTCAAAACATGGAACCTATTTCAGATCAATTGGATTCTATGATGTATGAAACCATTCATGATATGTTTACAGAAAAAGGGTACCGTCATTATGAAATCAGTAATTATGGATTACCAGGATATGAGTCTAGACATAATCTTACTTATTGGCGAAATGAAACCTATTATGGTTTTGGTCTTGGTGCTAGTGGTTATATAGATTCTATTCGTTATACCAATACCAAAAATATTAAAAAATATTTATCAGGTATCTATATCCAGGAAGAAGAAAAAATCACAGCTGCAATGGATGCATCCAACTACGCAATATTAGGACTTCGTACTTTAGAAGGGGTATCCAAAGCTATTTTTTTAGAAAAATTTAAAGTAGATTTCAAAGAGTATTTTTCGATAGATGCTCTCATAAAAGAAAATATTATAATAGAAACCAAAGATTCTTATTATTTAAATCCAAAATACTGGTATTTATCGAATGAAGTTCTGGTAAAATTTCTTTAATTAGATTGTCAAACAATTGTTCATGTTGTATAATGAATATAGGAATCAATCATAATGAGGTGTAAGATGAATAAAATGGATACTATGAATAAGATAGATTATTTTCAAAAAGAAATTGGCTATATTAAAAATATAGACTATGTGGAAGATTTTAAAAAACTAATCGAATTATTACCGGATTATTTTTTTGAAGTAGCTGCTTCTTCTACTGGAAAGTATCATCCTAGTTTTTCATTAGGGGAGGGTGGATTACTTCGACATACTAAGGCAGCTGTTAGAATTGCTTATGAGTTGCTCTCTGATCCTTGCATTGGAGATAAATATACTGCTAGAGAAAAAGATTTATTCATGATAGCACTGACAATGCATGATGGTGTAAAATGTGGAATTCCAAAAGAAAACTATACTAGAGCAGATCATCCTTTGTTAGTTAGTAAATTAATAAAAGAACATCAAAGAGAACTAAAAATGCCTTCAGAAGATATTGATTTTTTATGTAGTGTAATTGAAACGCATATGGGGCCATGGAATACTCATCCCTATACCAAAGAAGAGATTTTACCAATTCCGAAAAACAAATATCAAAATTTTGTGCATATGTGTGATTATCTAGCTAGTAGAAAATTTTTAAATATAGAATTTCAGGAAAACGATATTGTAGATTAAGAAGGTGAAACAATGGAGAAGGGTAAATTAATTGTCATAGAAGGAAATGATTGTTCTGGAAAAGAAACACAAAGCAATTTACTAGTAAAAAGATTAAAAGCCATGGGTATCAAAGCTGTTAACTTATCTTTTCCATGGTATGATACTCCTACTGGTAGAATCGTTGGTGGTCCTATTTTAGGCAGAAAAGAAAATGGAGAATGTTGGTTTCCAGAAGGCCCTGTTCAGTTAGATCCGAAAGTTTTTTGCTTGTATTTAGCAGCAGATCGTAAATACAATTTTCCTAAAATCCAAGAATTTTTAGATCAAGGCTATTATGTAATTTTAGATCGTTATGTTAGTTCTAATATGGCCCATCAAGGGGCAAAAATTAAAGATCCAGATGAACGATTTAATCTATTTAAATGGATCGACAAATTGGAATATTGGTTATTAGAGTTGCCAAAAGCAGATTTAACCATCTTTTTACATGTTCCTGTTTCACTATCGAAGGAGCTTAGAAAAAAGCGAAACTTTTTAGATGAAAATGAAAAAGATGATCAATATTTAATGGAGACCGAAAAAACTTACCTAGAACTTGCAGGACTATATAATTGGCATAGAATTGATTGTGCCAAAGAAGAGGGTTTGCGCAGTATTGAAGAGATTAATCAAGAAATATTTGAACTGGTTGTAAATTAAAAAGAACATTTCACACATGATGTGAACCCCAATCGGTAGACATCATAAAAAAAGAAGTTAATTAGAAAAAAATCAAGGGCGAACGAAAGTGAGTTCATCTAGACCCTTGATTTTTATTATGTAATTATAATATTTATTCAAATAAAGCTTGTCTTTATTTGTT
>CALVSR010000067.1 GCA_944359075.1 uncultured Bacilli bacterium | reverse complement strand
AGGAAGTAGTGGTATTACTTCCATATATTCTGATTTCTTTACCAATAGTAATTGGGATAAATATTATGATAAATATACTTCTACTAGCAGTCGTAGTTATTATAATCGAATCTTAGGAGATGCAACAGGAGAAATAGGACCATTTGCACCACAAGTAGACCCTGATAATATTACTAGATATAAATCTAGCTGGTATGGGGATTATGCCTACTTTGCATCTTCTTCTAACTCTTGGTTCGACCGTGGTGGTGGTTGGAGTAGTGGTACGAATGCTGGTGATTTTGCATTCTACTATAGGACTGGCGGTAACAACGAGGCCCTTTCTTTCCGTATTGTGCTTACTCCCTCATATTAAATAAGTGTTATACTACTAAAGTCGTATATTGATACGGCTTTTTGTGAATTTTGTAAATTTTAGGAATTGTAAATTTCTGTAAATTATTGTATAATTCAAGACAGTAGTTTTATATAGAAAAAGAGGTAATTTTATTATGGAAAAGGTTTATATTTTTGGTCATCAAAAACCAGATACAGATTCTGTTACCAGTGCTATTAGTTTAGCCTATTTAAAAAACAAACTAGGAGTACATGCAGTACCAGCTAGATTAGGTGAAATTAACGATGAAACGAAATATGTTTTAAAGTATTTCAATGCTACAGCACCTATGTTTATAGAGGATGTAAAATTGCAATTAAAAGATCTAAACTATCACAAAGATTATTATGTAAATCAAAATATATCCATTGGTGAAGCTTATCAATATATGACAGAGAAAGGAATTACGGGTATTCCTGTAGTCAATGATAATAAAAAATTTGTAGGATTGGTAACTGCAAAAACTATTTTTAAAGATTTAATCAATGGTGATTTTGGTTTTTTGCATACATCTTATGATAATATTGTAAATACTTTAGAAGGAGAAGCTGTTTTAAAATTCGATTCAGAAATTATGGGAAATATCATGGCTGCTGCTTATCGTAGTACTACGATTATTAATAATGTACGATTAGAAAAAGACCATATTTTAATTGTAGGGGATCGTCATAGTGTTATTGAATATGCAGTGATGTCTAAGGTAAAACTGTTGATTGTGGTAGGAGATGGTGAAATCAAACCAGAACATTTAGAAATGGCTCAGAAAAATCGAGTAAATATCATTCGAACTAAGTTTGATACATTCCGTACTACCAAGGTAATCGGTCTCGCTAATTATTTAAAAAATGTAATTCCAAATGATCGACCATACACATTTGATGAATCTACATATTATGATGATTTTGTAATAAAAACTAGTAAATTAAAACATAATAACTATCCAATCATAGGAAAAAATGATATTTGTAAGGGATTAATTCGTATTACCGAAATTACCAATAAGAATCGAAAAAAAGTAATTTTAGTAGATCATAACGAGTTAGAACAAAGCGCGGAAGGACTAGAAGAAGCTGAAATCATTGAGATTGTCGATCATCATAGAATTGGCAATATTTCTACTAAAAATCCTATTAATTTTAGAACCATGTCTGTTGGATCAACTAATACGATTATTTATCAAATGTACCAGGAAAATAACATTGAAATTCCAAAAGATATTGCTGGACTTATGTTATCAGGGATTCTATCTGATACCTTAGCACTTACTAGTCCTACTACTACAGAAATGGACAAGCAAGTGGTACATGAATTAGCAGCTATTGTTGACATGGATTATCACCAATATGCTCTAGATATGTTCAAAGCAGGTACTTCTTTAAAAAATAAAACCGTAGAGGAAATTGTAAATACGGATATCAAAGGATATTCTAGTGAGGATATTAATTTTGCAGTAAGTCAAGTGTTTACACTGGATATAGATTCTGTTTTTGCAAAAAAAGACGAGTATATACAATACATTAATGAACTTGCGAAAAACCGTGATTATCGTTTAGTATTACTAGTAATTACAGATATTATTCGCAATGGTAGCTATTTACTATATACAGATGGATCTCAAGTAATTATCTCTGATGCTTTTGGATTTATAGATATGGAACAAGGACAATACATTGATGGTATGGTTTCTAGAAAAAAACAAATTGTTCCAGCTGTTATGGAAGTGATTCGTTAGAATTTTTTATCTAATATAAACTATAGATTAATTATATAATAGAAATATCCTATAGAAAAAGAAATATGATATAATGTAACAGAAAGAAATTAAAATAGGTGGATAGAAAATAGATAGGAGGTTAAGTTTTATGGATATTGGTGTAATTATACTAGCAATCATTCAAGGAATTGCAGAGTTTTTACCAATCTCATCTAGTGCTCATTTAATCATCTTTAGAGATTTATTTGGCATTGGAGCTGGTAGTGTCAGTGGTGATTTAGCACTTGCTTTTGACATTGCATTGCATTTTGGTACCCTATTAGCAATCGGCGTTTATTTTTTTAAAGATTTTTGGAACATGATATTATCTGGTGTTACGAAAGGTGTAAAAAATAAAGATGGAAAACTATTTTGGTATATTGTAGTTGCTACTATTCCTGCTGCGATTGTAGGAGTACTTTTAGAAGAAGTAATTGAAAATGCTATTAGAAGTAATTTTGTTTTGATTGGTAGTGCTTTGATAATAATGGGAATTATAATTTATTTGGCTGATAAATATTTTAAGCAAAAGAAAGAGCTAGATAAGATGACTATGAAAGATGCTATATTAATTGGATGTAGTCAAGTATTTGCCTTAATTCCAGGATTTAGTAGAAGTGGAACTACGATTGCTGCTGCTAGAGCTCTAAAACTAAAAAGAGAAGATGCAGCGAAGTTTTCTTTCTATTTATCAGCTCCAGTAGTATTAGGTGCAGTAGTACTATCTATTTTTGATCAGACAACAATGGCAGCTATTACCAGCAATTTAAGTGTTTTTATAATCGGAGTAGGTGTGGCTTTTATTTCAGGACTTCTATGCATTGAGTTTTTGCTTCGTTATATCAAAAAACATGACTTTAAATTATTTATGTGGTATCGAGTAGTACTTGGAATTGTTGTTATTATTTATACTTTAATCAAATAGGAGAAATTATATGGGATTATTATTAACATTAGTTTTAGGAATTTTTATTATATTAGGAGCAGTTATTGTTTTTCTTACAAAAAATAATGATAAATTTGTTCAGTTTTCCATTAGTTTAGCTTTTGGTGTTATGATTATGTTAATTTTCTTTGATTTATTACCAGAAGCTTATGAAGTGGTAGACCATGGAAATGTGATTTATAATATTATCTATATTTTGATTGGCACAGCGATTGGCTTTTTATTATTGAAAGTGTTAGATCATTTTATACCAGATCATGATGATGACCATACAACGAAAAAAGATGATGACAAAAATTTAAAGCATATTGGACTAGTTTCTAGTATTGCTTTAGTAATTCATAATATTGTGGAAGGTATGGCAATTTATCTACTCGTAACTTCTGATTTAAAAGCAGGGCTTATGGCTTGCATTGGTGTTGGACTTCATAATATACCTTTAGGTATGGTGATTGCTTCCACTTTCTATAAATCCAATCAAAATAAAAAGCACACGATGTTCATTATTTTAGGAGTTTCTCTTTCTACTTTTTTAGGGGGCTTGTTTATCTATTTGTTCCATTTATCTAATATTATGGAACTGTTAGAAAGCATTTCTCTTACGTTAACTACAGGTATGTTAACATATATTTTAACTCAAGAATTATTACCAAAAATTATTCATAGTAAAGAGAAGAAAATTACAGTAGGCGGAGTTTTAATAGGATTTCTTTTGCTATTAGTGACATTATTTATATAGAGGTGTAGAAAGTACTATGCTTCTTTTTTTACAATTTAAGTAATATTGACTAATATCTAAAGTTTCACTATAATTAGAATAGATTATAGAAGAATAAAAAAGATAAAGTAATGTGAGGATATATGAAAAAGAATAGAAGTATGATTTGGATGATATTAGCAGTAATTAGTGTAGTAGTAATCACAGTAGGTGTAACTTATGCATTTTTTAATTATGCCAAAGAGGGAAGTACCGAAAATAGTATGACAACAGGTACGATTACATTTCTTTATACCGAAGTATCAGGAGTTGGAAGAGGAATATCGATTAGTAACGCTTTCCCAGTAAGTGATGAAGTAGGAAAAGCTCAGGTAGGAGAAGGAAATGTTTTTGATTTCAAAGTAACGAGTACTACTCCTAGAAATGCAAGTATTCCATACGAAGTAACAGCTAGAATGAGTAGTGATTCTACTTTAGGACAAAATGCAGTGAAAGTATATTTAACAGAAGTAAGTGGAGAATTAGAAACAGAAATTTTATTAGATAAATATAGTAACTTAACCCAAACTAGTATATCGATTCCAGAAAATATCACTGAAAAAACACTCTATACAGATACTGTACCAGCAAATAGTAGTAACTATGAAAAAGACTTTAGATTGAGAATGTGGATTAGTGAAGATACCGACTTTTCAGGTGGAAGTATGAATGAGAAGACATTTACGATAACAGTAAATGTGTATGCGAATGCAGAAATTGTATCATCGCCAACAGGAATTTATACTGAAAGTATTTTAAATGGGGCAGATCCGGTATTAACAGATCATTTAGTACCTGTTCAAATAGCAGAAGATGGAACGGTAACCAAAGCCAATCTTAATCAAGAGTGGTATAGCTATGAAAAGAAGAATTGGGCAAATGCTGTAGTGTTAAAGGATGAAGGAATTACTTATCAAAATGGAGAAACGATACCAGAAGATAATATAGAAAGCTATTTTGTATGGATACCAAAGTACAGTTATCAATTATGGGATCTAGGTAATTATTCTAGTTTAACGAGTATAGAATCAAAAGAACAGACTATTCCTATTAAATTTGGATTAACGAATACTAGGGATAGTAATACTGGAGAATGTACAACACCAGGAGTAGCTGGAGAAAGTGGAAGTTGCCAAGTAGGAGATTATATGACACATCCAGCATTCTTAGCCTTTGATAGCAATGGATTATGGGTAGGGAAATTTGAAACTGGGTATGATGGAGCAACTAGTACATCTGGAGCTCAAGTAAACTCAAGTGATTCTAGTAAGATTATCATTAAACCGAATGTGTATAGTTGGAGAAGTCTAACTTTAGGAAATATGTTTGATGCTAGTTATAACTACTTAAGAAGCGATGAGTCACATATGATGAAGAATACGGAGTGGGGAGCAGTAGCATACTTACAACACAGTGCATACGGTTCCCAAACTAATGTAAGAATCAATAATAATAGTGCCTATATTACAGGATATGCAGGAATTGAAGAGCCAACTTTAGGATTTAGCACTAGTAGCATTGAAGGCAATAGATATGAATCTACTGCTTTAGGAGCAGATGGAACATATACAGTAAACTATTTGAATAGTTTATCTGATATAGCTAGTACTACTGGAAACAAAAGTGGAATCTACGATATGAGTGGAGGAGCATGGGAGTATGTGATGGGTTATACTACCGGTGCTAGTACAGTAGGAGGAAGTAGTGGAATCACTAGTATTTATCCAGATTTCTTTACCAATAGTAG
>CALVSR010000066.1 GCA_944359075.1 uncultured Bacilli bacterium | reverse complement strand
AGATATCTCTTAACAAAAATCTAAATATAAGAAAATGTAGTTAAAAAATATCTTAACTACATTATACGAGGAAGTGTTAGTTTGAAAAAAGTTATTTCTATTTTAATTTTAATGCTTTTATTATTTTTTATTATCCAATGGGGATTTGGCTTTATTAAAAAAGAACATGACATCTCTTATCAAATATTAGTTGACGATACTGTTTTTGAAGTGTACGAGCTTTACCAAAAAGATTATGGAGATACATATGATATTATGATACAAAATGGTAATCAACGTTATTCTTATTCTATACCTAATCAATACAATAAGCAGAAAAATATTATTCAAAAAATAGAATACTATCAGGAAGGGGATAATTACTGCTTATATCCAGTATTAAAAGACGGAAAGGGTACCTATTTAGAATGTATTACAAATGGCACTTTATATACAGATTTCTCTTTCCCTAATCAAGATTTTATTTCTAGAGTTAAAGCGGATTTGCAAGAGAAAGGATATGCTCTTTCCAACGATTATGATTTTGATAATACAACAACAGTCGGTGATACTACAGTTTATTTAGATTCTTTATTACCTAACGATATTATTACTTTATGGAATTATAAGGGAATCGAAATGATAAAACCTGATCACTCTACTGTTAGGAATACTTTAGGTTTTGATAAATACGAAAATAGTCATGGTTATTTAGTAGGGAAGTATTATGTTTTGCCAAATTATCTCAGTAGTAAAGTATTAGAATTCAGTTCTGTTACTATTGTGGATATTGAAACCAATAAGATAGATACTGTAGAACTTAATAATACTTTATCTAGTGATACATATATCAATGGAGTGATTGATGGAAAATTATATTACACAGATCCTTCTAATTTATTACAGATAGAAATCAATCCTACTACAAAAAGTGCCAGATTAATTGGTAGCAAAGATCTTGGAGGTCAATTGTATCAAGGAGAGTGGCAGGATATTAATATTTATGATTTTGTAAATCAGCATCTTTTATTTCAAGAAGATATACCAGAAGAAATAACTCAGCGCTATTCGTATGATCAATTATTAGAAGGGAATATGAATTATTATTTTTATACCAATCAACAAGTATATCGTGTTTCTAAAAACCATTTGGATCTACCTATTTTATTGCTTAAAGATATAAACTTAAATAATATGTGGGTGGTACAAAATACGATTTATTTTGTAGTCGATGATACTTTATATTATTATGAAGAAGGTGGAAAACTGATTCCTGTGTTAAAAAATAATGAACTTCGTTATAATACTATAAATAGAGTTGGCGTATATAGAAAATCGTAAAGATTTTCTTTTTTTTACATATAATGACAACAGGAGGGATATATGCAAACTTATATTGTAGAACCTGGTGATAATATTGCTGGTATTGCTAAAAAATTCAATGTAAAAGTGATAGATTTGGTTAAGGAGAATCATCTAGAAAATATTTATTATTTAGCTCCAGGAATGGAATTGATAATACCAGATGTTTCAACGGAAGATGTTTTTGAATATTATATAGTTCAAAAAGGTGATAATTTATATGAAATTAGTAAAAAATATGGTATTACTCCTCAAATGTTAGCAGAAATGAATGGATTAGAGTTGAACGAATATATTTATCCAGAGCAAAAATTATTAGTTCCTAGAGCTGGCGTAGAAGTCTATATAACCAAGGATGGAGATACTTTAAATTCAATAGCAGATGAACTGGGTGTATCCAGAGAGAATATTTTATTATATAATCAAAACTTATATTTATTGCCAGGGCAACTAATTGCTTATCGTAGTCAAAATAGTAATGTAGGGAACTCATAGAAGAGTTCTTTTATTATTTTTCTGATTCAAGTTACTTATTTATAAAAATTGATAGTTTGATTTCAAATTCAAATATATAAAAAGCTACTTTTTTTGGTAGCTTTTTATATATTTGATACTTTAAAAACAGAGACAAAAAAATTGATTCTAGACATATCGGCACTACCTGTATAAAAGAATTGTATTGTGCTATCAACTGGGGCTTGCACTAAGATACCATCTTCTATTGTAATATCAGTATTTGTACTGTTTGTATTATTGGTAGGAGTATAACGATCTTGAACAACTCCATTAATAATAGGAATTATAGTTCCGAACTGGTTGACTCCTAATCTTCCTGTTAGACTAAATGAAATGTAATAAGTTCCAGGACTTGGTAGTGTAATAGTGGTTCCACTAACTGTAATATTAGGAGTTCCACCACTAAATAATAAAATCATAGGAATTAAGTTTCCAGTAGAAATTGTTTGATCTTGATTTTGAAAAAGTGCATAATTGTTATTTATCGCTGGTCCGGTAGGTCCGGTAGGTCCTGTTGCTCCGGATGTTCCAGTAGCACCTGTTGGTCCTGTGGGCCCGGTGGGTCCAGTAGGCCCCAGAATATAACAACCATTCCTATAAAAATTTTTAATATTATCCATATTTTTTATCACCTAATATAAAATATGAAATGTAACGAATTTATGGCAGGATAAAAATAGTGTTTTAAAGATTATTTTTAGCTTGTATGAAAAGCCAGCAGAAATTTTTTAAAGAATACTAAATAATATGCAGTACATCATACTAATACATGCAGACATAATGGTCAATGTATTCAAAATATTCAAAACAATAAAATTTTCTTGTTTCAATTTCTAGAAGGTTATTGAAGAATAAGTATAATTTATCACCAATGATAACTTTGTATGGCTCTACATACGCAATATTAGTATGTTCCTCAATTCGTAAGTAACCTTCTATAATATGATAAGATTAATTACTAAATTTATAAGACTATTTAATTTTGACTTTGAGTTCATCACTCATATTGATTTTCTTTTTTATTATTGTAATTATACCATATCAGACCTTTCTTTGCGATAATGCACAAAAAAACAATCATATTTCAGATTGATTTATTCATTAATGTCACATTGGTGCGACGATTTTACCTTTTGGAGCGGATGATGGGAATCGAACCCACGTGGTCAGCTTGGAAGGCTGAAGTTCTACCATTAAACTACATCCGCAATTAATATTTGCCTTTTTCAGATTTATAAGACATTATCAATTATATCAGTTTATAATCAAAAGTCAATGCTTTTTTTACAAAAACTCATTTTTTCGGAAATTATGTTTCTAAAATTTTAATATTAATGCTATAATGATGATAGAATAGTAAGGGGTTTTGCATACAATAGGGAGGAGGGTGTATGAAAAGGAAACCTCAAAGAAAGACTATTTTAAAAATAGTATGTGTTTTGGTGGCAGTTATTGTAATAGGATTTATATTTTCTTTACCGTCAACTGTTTTCGCAGACGTTGGCAACAATAACCGTTATGATACAGAAAGTGGTAGTTCAAGTTTGGATTCTAGCGGAGATAGTGGAATATTTAATTTATTAATTTATCTTTTGTTTGAATTATTTGGACCACTTCCAGGTATCATTATCTTAATAATTATGCTTGTTATATTGTTGAGATTAAAGAAAACAGGAAAGTTAAAGAAAATTCAGAATCATTTACACAATACACGTAATAGTACTAGTTTATTCTCAAATGATATGGATAAAACAGTAGCAGTTTCTGAACAAATCAGACTAGTAGATCCTAATTTTTCTAGTGATGCTTTTCTTAGTTGGGCAAGAGAAGTGTTTTTAAAAATTCAGCAGGCTTGGACTGATAGAGATTGGAAAGTAATTAGACCGTTTGAAAGTAATGAATTATTTGCTCTTCATAACGCGCAATTAAATGAATATATTAAGAACCATAAAATTAATGTTATTGAAAAAATTAATATTTCTAACGCTGCATTAAAAGAATTTAGACAAGATGGTGATAAAGAAGTTTTGATTGTAGAACTACATGCTATCATGCGAGATTATGTAATTGATGAAAAAACAAGAAAAGTCTTAGAAAGTGATCCTAATCGCGACTGGAATATGAAGTATTTAATGACATTTAATCGTAAAGTTGGTGTAAAAACCAAAGCAGGAACAAGCAATAAATCAACAACTAATTGTCCAAATTGTGGTGCCCCAACGGAAATTACGTCTTCTGGGCAGTGTGAATACTGTGATAGTGTAATTACGACTGGTGAACATGATTGGGTATTAAGTGATATTCATTCTATAAAATAATTGATAATATTTTTTTAAGATAAAAATAAGTATGCAAACATTCTATTCAAGAAAATTGAAAAAAAGAAAGAGGTAATAATATGGGACTTATTAAAGCAATTACTAGTGGAATATCATCTTCTCTTGGTGATCAGTTTAAAGAGTTTGTGGTATGTCCAGAGATAGAGAAAAATGTATTAATTCAACGAGGAGAAGTAAAACACGGGGATGGAAATAAAAATCCAACGGAAGGAGTTATTTCAAACGGTAGTAAAATTGTAGTTCCTCAAGGAATGGCAATGATGTTAATTGAAAATGGTGCTATTAAAGAATTCTCGGCTGAAGCGGGGGAATATACTTGGGATAGTGGAAGTGAACCAAGTGTGTTTACTGGTGGTTTCTTTAAAGGAATTGGAGAAACTTTTAAAACAATAGGGAAACGATTTACCTATGGAGGTATGGCTCCAACTGATCAGAGAGTATACTATGTAAACATGTTAGCAATTACAGGTAACAAATTTGGATCTCCTCAGCCAAAGAAGATTACAGATGAAAAATATGGAATGTTAGAAGTAACTTTTTTTGGAGAGTATGCTTTTCAAGTAAAGGATCCAATTATATTGGTTCAAAATGTGATTGGTGCAAATCCTAAAGATACTATTACTTATGCAGAAGGGGATGGTGGACAATAAAAAAGTAAATTTGTAGAACAGATTACGCAAGCAATTACTATTGTTATGAGAAAACATAAGGTATCTTTTGGTGATATGGGAATGTATGGTGGCGATATTTCTAATGAAATGAACATTATATTAGATGAGTCATGGAGGCAACAATATGGATTAGAAATTACAGATGTTGCCTTAGCGGATATCAATTTAACAGAAGAATCTATGAAAAGGGTTTCTAGAATTGATGATGCTACCATTTTTTCAAATCCTAATTTGCAATCTGGACTTATGGCACAAGCAAGTGCTGAAGCAATCCAAAATGCTGCTACAAATGATGCTGGTGCTATGGTAGGATTTATGGGAATGAATATGGCGGGTCAAGCTGGCTCTAATTTGATGGGCGCTGCCAATCAAAACGCTGGTGGAAATTATCAAGCACCAGCAACTAATCAACCAGAACCAGGTACTTTATTTAATCATACTGAGCCAACAAGTAATCCTTCATCAGCTTCGGAACCATCTAATTCTACCGTAGAAATGGTGGCTCCCAATACTTCAACTCCAACAGAAGTATCTGCAGAGACTACTACTCCTAAATTTTGTTCCAACTGTGGTGCCAAATTAGGTGGAGGAAATTTTTGTTCCAACTGTGGGCAAAAAATAAATTAAATTGTAAAAAGGAAGACCATTGCTTCCTTTTTTTATGTGTGCCGTGCATGGCGTATAACTAGAGGTGCAAGTCCCTTACACGCGTAGGTATCAACGAAGTGTTAGAGAAGCACAACGCATCAACAGTGATGTTGGGGCTAAAGACAACTATATATAAGTCAAGTCTAAAATGATAAATTTTATGAAAAAGTTTGAAAATGTAAATTTGTCTGAA
>CALVSR010000065.1 GCA_944359075.1 uncultured Bacilli bacterium | reverse complement strand
ATTAAAAAAAGACTTGAATTTCTTATATTTAAAGCTTCAAATCCTATTTTTTATTTTTATTCATGTTTTTATCCTGACTATTTATCTTTTAATCCCTTTAATTTTTGCTTCTCCCTCATCATGTAAGAAGTAATCATCGTTTCTATTTCTGGCAAAGCCTTTTTATCTATATTAGACAAAGTAACCAATTCGTTAATCGTATCTATGTGAATTTTCCCCCAAATAACTCCAGATAGCACTTTTAAGTCATTAAACATATCCGGAGTAATCGAATCTAAAAAGTATCCAAACACTACTCTTTTACGACCAATTAATAACCTTTTATCTGTCAAAGCAATTACAGCTGTTGAAAAAATATCTAATGGATGATTATTTTTCTGAGCGGCAAATGCGTATAATAATTTTTCATCAGGATTTATATGAGTATCAATAATCTTAGCATTTTTTTTCAACCGCCATACTACACACATCACATATTTCTTTTTAAAATCTAATACCATTTCATAAGTGGAAGTCATTTTATTTTTCATATGAATTCACACTCCTTCTTTGTTGTGTTTATTATAGCATATCTTCAATCAATTTTAAAATACTTTCTAATAAATTATCAATAAAGTTAGTAATAGCTCCCAATAAGCTATTAAAAAATCCCTTTTTCTTTGTAACTGTCTTCTCTTGATCTTCGCTTGCAATATTTGTGGTTGTGCTCTCTTCTGACCAAATTCCTAACTGACTATCCTTAGCAGATGTTTCGCTTTGCTGTATCAGGGTAGTATATTTATAATCACCGTATAAATAAGCAACTTTAGCATATCCTTTACTTACCAATAAATCTTGTAATAAAGTGCCATCTACAAATACCCATACCATTTTACGTCCATAGCTATCCTCTTCTTTGCTATTCGCATCATCCTCCAATTTAATTTCTTTCGCTGTAGTTAAAGTAGCACAAGTATACTCACTAGCCTCTTGAGCGAATGGTTCTGTTCCCTTTGTTGGATGATTTAATTCTGGAGTGTCAATTGCCAAAAATTTTGCCTTTATAATTTGATCATCCTCAGTTCTAAATTTAGCAGTACTAGCATCTACACATTCCTCTAATGTTACAATTTCTTCACTAGAATTTAAATTTTGCTGAGATTCCTCTTCTATGGTTTCTGCAAAAATGGAAACTGGATATATAAAAGCTATAATGGACAAAATACATAAAAATTTTTTCATACAATTCACCTACTATATATATTGATATATTTCTAAAATAATATTTTCTTTTTTCGTTGTTCCCTTTTGAACTCCAATTTTAAATTTCCCAATTCTCCGAATAGATAAAATATCATTTGTTTTTAATAGAAGATCCGATTTTTTTAATTCCTGATAGTTCAAAAAGATTTGTTTATTCAAAATCATTTGTTTAACTTGATTACGACTTTGTGAAACAATTTTACTAATGATATTATCTACTCTCATACTACTTACTAAAATAGTAAATAATTCCAAATGTTTATTAAGCAAATTTAAAGTTTCTACTTTTTTTAATACAACTGGGTGTCTTCCGACAAAAGTCAAATTCTCTTCTAAGTATGCATTCATCTTACTAAGATTGACATAATAACAAACTCCATCTTCTACAAAAATATCACCAATTGTACTTTCTTGAAATCCAATTGCAAACAAACTTCCTAAAAGTTGAGAATGCGAAATATTTTGGGAATCAAGGGATGAAATTTGATAAAAAGTAATAAAATGATCATAGTTTCCAAAATAAATAATCTTCTTTTCTAAAAAAGGACATGGTTCATAAACAGAATATGGAATATGGCACATATTTAAATAAGAAATCACAATTTGCAATTCATAGGGATTTAAAAAATTACTAGCAATATTCTGTCCTGTTCGTTGATGTTTTCGATATTTATCAACCATATTAGAAACTAATATTTTATGTGCTTTATTAAGTGTTAACAGTTTATTTCTTTCTATCATAATATCTCCATTTATTATTATATAGTATTTTTGCAGGGCAAAAAAAAGAAATGTCTACAATTAGACATTTCTTGACAGTTTTTATCTTTTTCTAGTTACATCTGCAATAACAGGATTATGAGAACTGTATTGAGAATCACAATCGATAGTTTCTACTTTTTCTACTTTCCAATTACTTGGTACAGCAAGATAATCTACTGGTTGATGATCTGTATGTCCTTTATAAGTATTATGAGGATTCTCTACTATCTGCATTCCAATATCAGCCATTTTTTTTGTAAAGTCTATCATATTTTGTTCTGTTGGCTTGGAATTTAAATTTCCTGCTAAAATTACATCGTTACCAAGTGCTTTTTGACTTTCTACAATAGAAGCAACTTGATTCAACTGTCTTTTATTTAGTTCTGTTTCTTTTTCAGCTGGAGCTAAATGAGTATTATCTACTATAATACTATCATCAAAAGTCTGAGAAGTTACATTACGTTTTCTAATACTAATAGCATCCTTAAGTAAATGAAATCCTTTAGGTAAAAAAGGCAATGACTGAACTACACTAGTAGTTTCGGGAGTTAGCCTACTAATAATCATATTATACTCTATTCTTAAATTCGAAATTGGATTTTTAGTATCCCTATAAGTAGTTGTGATTTGGTAATCATCCAATTCAGATAAACGTTTTTGAATTTCACGTGCTAACATTGGATTTACTTCCTGAAGCGCTAAAAAATCCAGTTGATAAGTATCTAATAATCCCACTACCGCCTTTGCTTTTTCCACATTCTTACTCATTTTGAAATAACTATTTTTAATATTCCAGGTAGCAATTCTTAAATTTTGCATATAATCCCCTCCATTGATTGGCTATATAATAACACATTTTATAAAAAAAAGCAAATCAGATACTAATTTTAACTAAAATTACATCTTCACCTATTTTCGTAATACTCTGCCAATTAATTTCCGTATCTGCTCCACGGTTAAAAAATTTAAAAAAATTTTTATTCGGCTCTATGATAAAGGAAACAATATTACCACTATTCTCATCTATTTTCACATCGATAATACTACCAATATTTTTCCCATCATTTACATTCACAATATCTTTATTCTGTAAATCTGATAACCTCATATTACCACCTAAAACAGTATATGAAAAAAAGACATCATAAATGTCTTTAACAACAGCTTTTTTCTTTTTCCAAAGCCATTTCTATAGCATGAGCTAATTGATCGCTACAAGAGGTCTTCTTTATACCACATAAATTCCCTTGGCATGCTTCCATGATAGCTTCTGCTCTCCACCCATCTAATAGCTTAGAAATCATTTGCAAATTACCTGGGCATCCACCAATAAACTGAATATTCGTAATAATACCTTGATTAATATCAAAGGAAATTTCTTTACTACATACCCCAATAGGTTTATATACATACTTCATACAACCACCATTTTTATTATAACTCACTTCAAAACTTTTTTTAAAGTATTAATTGCATTTTTTTCTAGTCTCGATATTTGAGCCTGACTGATTCCTAATTCACTAGCTATTTCCATTTGCGTTTTTCCTATTACATATCTTTGATCAATAATATATCTTTCTCTAGAATCTAAATCCTGAATAGCATTGGTAACCGCTAAATTTACATCCAAATCCTGCTCTTTTAAACTTTTATCCTCTATTTGATCATATAAATAGATCGTATCACCACCATCATTATAAATAGGTTCAAAAATACTAACTGGACTTTTCATTGCTTCTAAAGCTGTCAAAGCATCATATACAGGAATCCCTAATTCTTCAGATATTTCTTCCACTGCTACCTCTCGGTCCAGTTTTTTGGTCATATTCTCTTTTGTTTTTAATACATTGTAAGCCAAATCTTTTAAAGATCTACTGACTCTTAAACTACCATTATCTCTTAAATATCTCTTCACTTCTCCTAAGATCATAGGAACAGCGTATGTAGAAAGTTTTACACCATGACTTAAATCAAAATTATCAATGGCTTTCACTAATCCAACACATCCAACTTGAAACAAGTCATCCAAATTCTCATTCCGATGATTAAATTTCTTAATAATACTAAGAACCAATTTCAAATTTCCATTAATTAACTCTTCTCGAGCCAATGAATCTCCCTGTTGCATTTTGATAAATAACTCGTCCATTTCTTCACTAGTTAATACTTTAATATCCGCAGTATTCACGCCACTAATTTCCACTTTGTGACGTGCCATATAAATCTCCTTTCATTGTTGTTATGAGACAAAAAAAAGATTATTATTCAAAAAAATAATAACCTTTGCATAAATAAAAAAAGATAACTAATTCATTCTATTCCCCAATCACTAATCTCTTCTTTAATCTCATCTGCCATATTCCCCGTATTATGAACATTAGTTGCATCCACTGCTATAATAAGCAACAATACAATTACAATAACTGCAGAAATAGAGTATAAAATAATAGAAATCGCAAAACCTTTATTATTTAACATAAGATCACCTAACTATTATACTCATTATAAAAGAAAACAGATTAAAAAACAAGTCTATCCTTTTTCATTTTTCGAATTAGATTCTTATCTTCTTTAGAAACCCGATTCGATTCTATAATTTTTTGTAAAGCTTTCTGATAAGTAAAGTCAGACAAATGATTCTTTTTTAAGTAGTTAAGAGTTTTGTTTTTATCTTTTACAAAAGCCACTGAAATCAGCCATGCAATTGCCATATTGGTATAATAATCATCCACCGAAATAGAATCGATCATCATAAATACTTGGTGAAGATACGACTCTAAAATAAAATAATCCATCATCATTACTATCATAAATCGAAGTTCAAATTCTCTTTTACTATGTTGATAAGAAATAATAAAATTCCATACTAGAGGCAATTCTTTCTCCCTCCATTTAAAGCTAGAACAAACCGTATCACAGATAGCCCAGTTATCAATTTTGGGAACAAATCGTTGCAAATAAAAGAATTTTTTCTCTACACTCATGTTACTAGTAGCAATAATAAGCCCTTCTATCATAGTTTCTTCATAATATCGATTATCTACTAAATTCAAATATGTTTCATAATCCTTTTTCAAAATTTGTTTCACTAATTTTCTGATTTTTGGAACTGGCACTCCAATAATATTAGAAATACCAGGACAAAGACTGCTATGAAACTGTTGATATTTCAAATCCTGCAGCATAAATAACTGTGCTCTAATTTCTTCTACCATATAAACTCCTATCGTATTTAAAAATACACTTTCGAAAGTTTTCTATGAATCTTTTAAATAAAAAATATATTTATAAAAATATCAAAGAAAAAGCAAACGATAAATACTAGATTAATTTTGTTTACATTTCTTCCTAAATTCACATAAATTCTCCTTAACCACGGTTCTAAATAATAGATTGTAATATAGCCCAGGATAGCAAAGAGAAAAGACATTCCTAAACAGATTCTACCATTAATATTCATAAAACGATCACTGTAATCCCAAATAACATGATGAAAAATTTCTCCGGAAATAAAAGAAGCCAAATACTCAACAATACTAGCAATAACCAATATCTTCACAAAATTATAAACTGGACTATCTTTCTTTTGAACAAATAATAGTAATGCTAAAAATGTTGTTCCGTAAACCGGACACCACGGACCTGTCAATGTACCAGGTAAAACAAATTTACATCGAATCGCAAGAGAATATAAAATTTCTAAACACCATGCCGCAATCGACACACAAAAAAAAGAAAAAATAAGATAATTCCAATGTCTTTTTATAAATTTTATCATACTACTTCTAGAATACCTCTCACCTATTACAATCAGTATATCATAAAAAAACTCTATTGAATAGAGCTTTTTTGTTCATATATGGCGGAGACAGAGAGATTTGAACTCTCGCGCCAGTTGCCCGACCTACACCCTTAGCAGGTATAGGTAAGCTCACCATATATATTTATCCATAGTCTTGTAAACCCTTATAAATA
>CALVSR010000064.1 GCA_944359075.1 uncultured Bacilli bacterium | reverse complement strand
GTTACTTTAAAATCAAAAACATTTCCAGTTCCCATTTGCATCTTTCCTTGAGAATCACTAATTGGAAAGGCATTTTGAATAGAGATACTCCTTCCTACTTCTGATACTTCAGTATATAAAAAAGTAATACTTCCTGTTGTCATACTATTTTCAGTACTCCCTTTTTTCACATAATTAAAAAAAGCATAAGTTACTCCTGTTGTAATTATCACTATACTAATTACTGCTAATATTGCAAGTATCATTTCTTTTCTCTTTTTATTCATATCCGTACACACCTACTTTTATTTTATAAATTATTTATCTAAAAATAGTCTAAATATAGAAAATGAATACTAATGATATTTTCTATTATTATAGATTTATTATATGCTTTTTCAGTTTTTATTTCAAGCAGTACTAGGTAAACAAATCCTATAATCTTCTAACAATTAGAATATTTGTCTTTTTTGAATAAACTTATGTCGAAATTTAATTCTTTCTTTTCATACTGAAAAATATTTTGTTTTCATACGATTTAATGGGATGATGATAATGAATAAAATAACGATAGGAATACCAAAAGCTTTACTATATTATAAATACAGTGAACTATGGACCACATTTTTTGAAGAACTAGGGTGTGATATTATAATCAGCCCGAATACTAGTAAAAAAATTTTAGAAGATGGAATTAAATTTAGCATGGATGAATCTTGTATGGCCATGAAAATTTATATGGGTCACATTTATTATTTAATTGATAAATGTGACTATATCTTAGTACCAAGATTAAAGTGTATTAAAAAACATGAAAAACTTTGTACTAATTTTTCTGCTTTGTATGATTTAATTCATAATACTTTTGATAAGAAGATCGTTCATTACAATCTAGATGTAGAACATAGAGAAGATGAATTCTATGCTTTTACAACTATGGGATTATCTTTAGGCTTTCCTTATCGAAAAATCGTAAGAGCTTACAAAACAGCTAAAGAAAAAGAAAAACTAATCAAATCTCGTGAAATCGCAAAGCAGAAATCTATTATTGCTAGTAGTAATAAAATTAAAATTTTAATGGCAGGACATCCATATAATCTTCACGATGAATTTATTGGAAAACAAGTTGAAAAAGTATTAGAAGAAAATAATATCGAAATTATTTACTCTGATAAATATGATGATAAATACTTAGAAAAAGAAGTAAAAAAAATTAGTCCTAGAAATTATTGGACTTATAATAAAGAAATTATTGCAGCTATTAGCCATTATCAAGAATTGGTAGATGGCATTATCTTAATTACTTCTTTTCCATGTGGGCCGGATTCATTAAGTAATGAAATGATTTTAAGAAGTGTCACAATTCCCATTACCAATTTAATTATAGATGAAGCAAATTCTGATACTGGGTTACTTACTAGAATTGAAAGTTTTATTGATATTCTAGAAGAAAGGAGAAAGTCGCATGAATAAAGATAGAGTCATTAGCTTTCCTCACCTAGGAGACTATTATATACCAATAAAATTTCTATTAACTAAACTTACGAATTATCGAGTAATGGCAGCTCCTCCAATTACCAAAAAAACTATCGAATTAGGTAGCAAATATTCTCCTGATTTTGTCTGTGTTCCTTTTAAATATAATTTAGGTAATTTTATAGAAGCTTTAGAACAAGGTGCTAATGTTTTAATTCAAGCAGGAGGAGGATGTCGATATGGCTATTATGCAGAAGTTCAGGAAAAAATATTAAAAGATTTAGGCTATAATTTTGAGCTATATACTTTGGTTAATAACGATAAAATAACACCAAAAAGTATATATCAAACATTTAAAAAAATTGATAAAAAGATTCCTCTTTATAAAATGCTATATTATGCCCCTCTTACGATTTTAATGATTCGTTATATGGATAATATAGATCAGTATATCCGACTAAATATTGGATTTGAAGTAGAAAAGAATAGTTTTACGAATCTAAAAAAAGAAATGCTAGATAGCTTTCAAAAATGTAAAGGCTATATTTCTTTAACCAGGCGTTACTTTTTCTATAAGAAAAAATTTAAAAAGTTACAGATAAATAAACCAAAAAACTGTTTAAAAGTAGGAATTATAGGAGAATTATATACCGCAATGGAGCCTTTTTCTAGTTATTTTTTAGAAAAAGAATTGGCTAGTATGAATATCGAGATTAAAAGATTTACTAATGTTAGTTACCTACTTTATCAAAAACGATTACAAAGAAAAAAAAATCTTCGTTATATTGAAAAATACTGTAAATATACACTTGGTGCAGATGGTATGGATAATGTTTATCGTGCAAAATATTTAATTGATGAGGGATACGATGGCATTATTCATACCAAGCCTTTTGGTTGTACACCTGAAATTGGTGCGATTCCTATTATTCGTAAAGTATGCCAAGATGGAAAAATGCCAATTATTTATTTTTCTTTTGACTCACAAACTAGTGAAACAGGAATTAAAACGAGATTAGAAGCTTTCTATGACATGTTAAAAATTAAGAAAGGATGATTATATGATAAATGCTTATTTAGGAGTAGATATTGGTTCTATTTCTACCAAAGGGGTTATTATTGATGATCACAATAAAATACTAGCTAGTAGTTATATTTGGACCAAAGGAAATCCTATGGAAGCTGTTAAAACATTGATTCATAATCTTGAAAATCAAATCGATAAAACAAAAATTCATATTATTGGAGTAGGAACTACTGGCTCTGCTAGAAAATTAATTGGTACTATGTTAAATGCGAATGTAATAAAAAATGAAATTACTGCTCATGCTATTGGAACTTTATCTTTATATCCGGATGTGAAAACGATTTTTGAGATTGGAGGACAAGATTCCAAAATTATTTTGATAGAAGATGGTATTGTTGTGGATTATGCTATGAACACTTTATGTGCTGCTGGGACTGGTGCTTTTTTATCTAGCCAAGCTAGTCGATTAGGTGTAGAAGTAGAAGATTTTGGGAATATTGCATTAACCAGCAAAAAACCTACTAAAATTGCTGCACGCTGTACGGTATTTGCAGAAAGTGATTTGGTTCATAAATTGCAGATGGGCTATAAAAAAGAAGATATTATTGCTGGCTTATGTAAAAGTGTAGTTTCTAATTATCTAAACAATGTTGGGAAAGGCAAAAAAATAAAAACTCCTATTATTTTTCAAGGAGGTGTTAGTAAGAATGTTGGTGTTAAAAAGGCCTTTGAGGAAGAAGCCGGTAGTGAAGTTATTGTGGATCCAAATGGGCATTTAATGGGGGCTTTAGGAGTAGCCATTCTATCTAAGAAGGCACCAACCAAAACCAATTTTCGATTTTCCATTACGGAAGATAACTTTGAAACTAGAGGGATCGAATGCAATCGTTGTCCAAATCACTGTGAAATCATTTGTATCAGTAAAAATAAACAGTTGATTGATGCTTGGGGAAATCGTTGTAGTAATGGCGATATTTTTCACAAGCAGTAATAAAAAGTTTTCCTAATAGGTATTTATTATATTGATTTTTGTATTTAGAAAATATAATATACTGAAAGGAGAAATTATATATGTACGGATATGGATATCAACCCGGTTACTGCTGCCCAGTATATAACGATGGAAATAATTTTAGTTGGGTTTGGGCTATCATTATAATAGTATTTATAGTATTCTTCTTATGCTGGGGATCTGGTTCACGTAGAGGAAATGACTGCTAGAACAGCAAACTTTTCCTCTTAGTAAAACTAGATAAAAATTCACTTGCTAATAAGTGAATTTTTTATTGGACTTTTATTCTCATCATAGAGTCTTTTTCTACAAACTCATCTACTTTTAATTTTAAAATTTCTTCTGGATGGCAAGCTTTTTCTATTTCATTCATATTTTGGTCATATATTTTATCGACTGTAAAAGAGATTACTTTTCCACTTGGCATAAATATTTCTACTTCCGTATTTGGCTCAAAATAATTTCTCTCTGAAATGGTTACCATATGATTTTCATCATCATAATCTAGGACATATGCTAAAAAGTCTTGATTGGACAATTCTTGTCTTCCGGTATAGTATTGATCCGTTTCATCTGCCATATGAGTAAAATAGTGAGTACTGGTTTCACGATTAGCCACCCTTGCCAAAATCTTCTCTTGTTCTGACATAAATTCTTCTGTTAAATTATCCGCATAAACTGCATCAATAATTTTTCGATAACTAGAAATAACAGTAGCTAAGTAATAATGACTTCTCATTCTACCCTCTACTTTTAAACTAGTTACTCCAATTTCAATCATATCTTTAATATAGCGAGCCATATTTAAATCTTTAGTTGCCATCGTAAATTTATGTTCATCACCACTATCAATATGAAAAGCAAATCTACATACTTGACTGCAACCTCCACGATTAGAATCACGATTGGTAACATAATTAGATAAAGCACATCTTCCACTATAAAAAGTGCACATCGCCCCATGAATGAAAATTTCAATATCACAGCCAGTATCTACTAACTCTTTAATTTCATTTTTAGAAAGTTCTCTAGCTGGAACTACTCTATCTACTCCTTCTTTTTGAAAAAATTTGACAGTTTCGACATTGGTAGTAGAATTTTGAGTACTAACATGAACTTCTACATTAGGAAAATGCTTTTTAATATAGGAAATAATAAATGGATCAGATACAATAAAGGCATCGATCCCCGCATCTACTGCTTCTTTTAAATAATCATAAACTCCCTCAATATCTTCATTATGAAACACAATATTCACAGTCTGATAAACTTTTTTCCCCAGATTATGTGCAAAACTACATGCTTCTTTCATTTCTTCTATACCAAAGTTCGTTGCATTGGCCCTTAAACTATAGTTTTGACCACCAATATAAACAGCATCTGCCCCATAAAGCAAAGCAATTTTTAATCTTCCTAAATCTCCTGCTGGAGATAATAATTCTATTTTCTTTTTCATCTTATCAACTCTTTACTATTATTTTCTAAAGTAGGAAGTACTTTTCATCTTGATTAAAAGAATGGATTCGGATATTTTGATCTATGTCTTCATAGGAAATATTTCCCATTGCTTTTCCTTCTTCTACCACAATAATACTTCTCCCAACTTCTATTCTATCTTCTCCACATCTTGTTAACAAAACACACTTAAGCACAGTTAATTCCTAAAACTTTTAGATTCCTTATGTTTTTTCATTGATTATCACCTTTTTTTACTTTATAAATTGTTTTTTGATAGAAAAAATTTGTGCTATCTCCAATTAACTTATTCATTTCTTCTATGATAGACTCTTTTTCGCTATCTTCTATATCCTGATAATGCTCGGATATGTATAAGTATTGATTTAATACTTTAGCTCCTATTTTCATTGGAACTTCTTGCATATCTAAAATAGCGTAATCTATATTGTTTCTTATTAGATCAAACAAAGGTCTTGTTCCATTTATTAACTTACCAAACAGAATGGAAGCACCATCTTTTGTTTCTTTTAATAGATACTCATTTTCTTTTTCTTCTAGATGATATATGCGATTTTCTTTTTCCTTCCCAATGGATTTAAAATAATGGGAAAGTAATTTTCTCCTAGAGTGTGACATAATAGGATAACCAAAAACTTCAACCATTAATTTCATCTCTGTTTTTTTATGGATTTCTAAAATTTCATCCAAAGTAATTTCATTCGCTAAAAATCCATATGAAACACCTTTATCATAATAATAATTACATGTGTTATAATTTGTTACCATATGAGTTTGATGCCATACTAGTGGAAGAGGTATTTTATTTTCTAAAACTATATTTAAAATACCAAGATCATAAAATAAGACTCCCAGAATTGGTAATTTTGATAGTTCTATTAATTTTTCTTTGATATCAGCAAGTTCTGAGTTAAAAATATTTTTATTCACGGCAATAAACAATCGATTTTCTTTACTTAATTCCTTTATTCTCTCTAAATTAACACCTGGATAATGTATACAATAATCTTCTAATCCTATAATAAATGTATCAATACCTTTCATGCGGTAAGTATCCATATCTTTTATGCAATCAGGAATAATAACATATTTCATGAAACAACACCTCATTTAAAATCACCATTATTGTACCAAATAGTGAGAATAAAGTCCATTTACTATAATAATTTCCTCATTGGTAATATTTTTTGAGCAAATAAAAAGCTTCTAATTTAGTAGAAGCTGTAAATTCAATCTGGGGCGATAACAAAGGTTATCTAAAACCCTAAAGTAAAAATTGATAAACAACTAATTCCTATGACCATTATATC
>CALVSR010000063.1 GCA_944359075.1 uncultured Bacilli bacterium | reverse complement strand
TGAGTAAGATACCCCGCTTTCGAAGAAAGGAAATTGTCCAGTGGACAATTTAGAGCTTGCTCCGGGGAGTATTCATTAGATATAAACTTAAAAAGATTTATGTAAAAGACATAAGTTATGAAGATGTTATGAATTCCATAGAAATAATCATAAAATTAATTCAAAAAGAACTTACATCAGTATCTTAATACAAAATGTTAACATAGAAATATGTTAGCATTTTTTTATATACTAGGAATTTGCTTTCCAATTAAATAAATAGTGATATATAAATAAGCCACTATGAAAATCCAGAAAAAATCTGGATTTTTAAAATTATTAAATTTTTAATAATCTACTTCTACACTTATAGGATTCATTTTTATTATTTTACATTTGGGACAATAAAAATATTTTCCACTTTTGAAGTCTTTATCAGTCATATTTTTAAAATCTTTCTGTGATATTAGTTTTGTTTTTTTACAGTTAGGACATTCAAACTTGATACTCATTTCCATATTATTTAAATTCATTTTAGCATTCCTTTCACGAGACCTCGAATAAACATTCCATAATTTTACCACAGCACGGACATTGTATAGGTATTCTATGAAATGATGTGATAATTAAATTTTTCCATTTATTTAGCTCTCTTTTAATTTTTTTCTTTTCCTCTGTAATTACATGAACTATTTTATCACACATTTTATTGGATTTATTATAGAATCCATAACTTCTAATAGATTTAAAATTTCATGCGTTTATCCTGTCAAAGAGAGAAAATAAGTATTTTAATTTAATAAAATATAGTATAATATTAAATGTGTTGATTATTTATATCTCTTTGATCGGAATATATAATAATTCAACACTTTTTTATTTTCAATGTTTTTAAAACTTTATTTGAAATTACTGGCTTTTCGTTAGAAATTTGGTACAATAATTGCAGGGATAAGAAATGGTTAGAAGTGAAAAGTATAAGTAAATAAAGATGTAAACAAACTTTGTAATGTGCAGATTTTTTTCCATAATGAAAGTTATAATAATAGGAATTGATTATCATGATGAAACCTCAAAAATTGAATAAATATATAGGAGGAAAATAAAGTGGGTAATAAGGAAGCAATAGATAAAATAAAAAGTTTATCTTTACAGGAGCAAAGACGATTATCTTATGAAGAAATCATAAAAATCATGGAGCCTTTAACAGCAGATGAAATCATAGAACTTAGTAATATTATAGGTTATCCTGTATTCACAAGACTATGCATGGGTGTTTTAAAACATAAATTTGTATTGCTGCAAGATGGAGCGGCAGCTATTATTGTAAATGATAAAGGACAAATTCTTTTACAAAGTAGAGCCGATAGAGACAAATGGGGTCTACCTGGTGGTTGTCAAGAATTAGGCGAAAGGTTTCAAGATACCATTATTAGAGAGATTAAGGAAGAAACCAATTTAGATGTGAAAGAAATAGATTTAGAACTAATAGATATCGTATCAGGAAAATCGAGAAGAAATGATTATCCTAATGGTGATGTTGTAATCAATAATACGGTATTATATTACATTAGAAATTATTCTGGAGAGCTAAAATGGGATAAAGAATCTAAAACTATGAAATTCTTTGATTTAGATAATTTGCCAGAAAACCAAAATGATCCAGATTTAATCGATCTATACATTCAAAGAGTAAATAAAAACAATAACATAATAAAAGATACCAGCAACTAATGTTTGTTTGCTAATTATAAAATAGGTGATAAAAATGAAAGCAATTACAATAAAGCAACCCTTTGCCACTTTAATAGCAGAAGGATATAAAGAATATGAATTTAGGACATCGAAAACGAAATATCGAGGCGAAATACTAATTCATGCAGGTAAGGGAATTGACAAAAAAGCCATGGAAAAATTCAAATATTTAAATTTAGAATATCCAAGTGGCTGTATACTAGCGAAAGCAACGATTACAGATTGTGTATACATAGATGATAAAATGAGAAAAATACTAGCAGAAAAAGATCCATTAATATATTCTAGTATTATAAAACATGAAGAATGGAAAGGATATGGTTTTCAATTAGAGAATGTGGAAAAAATTGAGTCAATCCCAGCAAATGGAAAATTAAGTTTATGGGATTATGATTATCTACCAAAATAATAGGAAAGAAAGAGGGATAGTATGGATATTAATGAACTAAAAAGAACATTAGAACAAAATGAAAAAGAAATCTTAGATTTATGGAGGTCGCTTTGACATCACTACTAAATTAAAAGAGTTACAAGAAAAGGAAGAAAGAATGTCATCTCCAACTTTTTGGGATAATAAAGAACAGGCAGATTTGACACTAAAAGAGATATCAGAATTAAAAAACTTGACACAAGATATTAAAAGTTTGAAAGAAGAAACGGAAAGCAGTTTAGAATTAATCGAACTATTATTGGTTGAAAAAGATGATGAATTATTACATAATTTGGAAGAAGAAGTGGCAATTCAAAGTAAAAAATTAGAGAAATTATCGGTTTTATTACTATTAAATGGTCCTTACGATAAGAATAATTGTACATTGGAAGTACATTCTGGTGCTGGTGGGACTGAAGCTTGTGATTGGGCAGCAATGCTATATCGTATGTACTTAAGATATTGTGAAAAAAAAGGATTTAAAACAGAAATTCTAGATTATCAAGAAGGCGAAGAAGTAGGAATTAAAAGTGCTACCATTGAAATCAAAGGGACAAATGCCTATGGATATTTAAAAAGTGAAAAGGGAGTACACCGTTTGGTTAGGCTTTCTCCTTTTGATGCAGCTAATAAAAGACATACTTCTTTCGCTTCTATTGATATTATTCCAGAATTTGATAATACTATTAATGTAGAAATTAGCGATAAAGATTTAAAGATTGATGTTTATCGTTCTAGTGGTAAAGGTGGACAAGGTGTAAATACTACCGATTCTGCAGTTAGAATTACTCACTTACCAACCAAAACAGTAGTAACCTGTCAAAATGAAAGAAGTCAAATTCAAAACAAAGAAACCGCCATGAAAATGCTAAAAGCGAAACTCTATGTCATAGAACAAGAAAAGAAAAATCAAGAGTTAAACGATATTAAAGGGACTTATCAAAATATTGAATTTGGTTCTCAAATCAGAAGCTATGTAATGCATCCATATTCTATGGTAAAAGATCATCGAACCAATGCAGAGACAAGCAATGTAAATAAAGTCTTAGATGGCGATTTGGATTTATTTATAGAAGCATATTTAAAAGGGGAATAATATGAAATGGTTTCAGAAAAAGAATAAAACAGCACTTATTTTAGATCAAATAGAAGAAAAGTATAAAGTTAGAAGATATTTAGAATTAATAATAGGAGTGTTATTAATTTCGATAGCTTTTAATTTGTTTTTATTACCCAATGACTTAGTATTTGGTGGAGTAAGCGGCTTATCTATTATTGTGAAGGAAATGATTCCTATCGATCCAAGTAAGTTTATCATGATATCCTCTATACTGCTTTTAGTGGTCAGTTTGATAGTATTAGGAAAAAAAGAAACAAAAGGTTCTATTGTTGGTTCTTTATTATACCCTATTTTTGTAGATTTAACTTCTAATATCAACCAGTACATTCAACTAGATACTGGTAATTTACTACTATCCGCTATCTTTGGTGGAATTCTATATGGTTTTGGAATTGGGTTGGTATTTAAAGCTGGATTTACCACTGGTGGAACCGATATCATCAATCAAATCCTTTCCAAATACTTACATATCAGTATCGGAAATGCGATATTAATCAGCGATGGAATTATAGTACTTGGAGGTGCCTTCTTATTCGGTGCTACTACGTTAATGTATGCAATTATTGTGGTATATATTATCGGTTTGATGACTGATAAAGTATTACTAGGAATCTCTAATTCTAAAGCCTTTTATATTATCACTAACGAAGATGAAAAAATTAGAGATTATTTATTAAATGAACTTCATCATGGGGTTACTATTTTTAATGTCAAAGGTGGTTATACCAGTAGAAAAGATGAAGTAATTCTTTGTGTAGTTCCAACCAATGAATATTATCGAGTAAAAGAAGGAATTCATGAAATTGATAAAGATGCATTCTTTGTAGTATGTGATGCATACGAAGTGTTTGGAGGCGAATAATATGGAATTATTCATAAAAAGTAAAGATAGTGCCATGAATATTTTAGAAACAGTCCGAAAGAAGAAATTAGTTAGAAGATATTTTATTCTCATTTTATCGCTACTGATATCTGCAGTTTATTTCAATCTCTTACAGCTCCCAAGTCAGATTGTAACCGGTGGAACTTCGGGAGTATCTATTATTTTAAATTCTTATTTTAACTTAGAACCGTCTACTGTGATTTTCATTCTTTCCATGTGTTCATTATTAATAGGATTTATATTTTTAGGAATAGAAAAAACTTCAGGTGCTGTGGTTTCTACTATTATTTACCCTGTTTTTGTAGAAATGACTTCTAATATTAGTGAGTATATACAAATAGATTTATCAGATAAAATTCTAATTTCGATATTTCTTGGTATACTTTCTGGAGTCACAACTGGAATGGTATATAAAGTAGGTTTTAGTAATGGTGGCTTTTCCATTATTAGCGAAATTATTTCTAAATATAAAAAGATTTCAATTTCTAATACTAGTTTTGTGATTAATTTAATAATTGTCTTAATTGGTGGAGCAAGTTTCGGTTGGACTATGGTACTATATGCAATTATTGTCTTATATATTTATAGTATTGTTCTAGATAGAGTATTAATAGGAGTATCTAAAAATAAAGCCCTTTACATCATCTCTTCGAAAGAAGATGAATTATGTGATTATATTATGAATAGCTTAAAACATGGGGTAACGATTTTTGATGTCAAAGGAGCATTTTTAGAAAAAAAGAGAAGAGTATTAATGACAGTGATTCCAAATCGTGAATATTTTAGATTAAAAGAAGGAATCAAAGAAATTGATAAGGATGCTTTCTTTATAGTGACAGATTCCTATCAAGTATATGGCGGTGAATAATCACCGTTTTTTAACGTTTCACAAGAAAATATTTTACTTATCCAACAAAAAGTGATATAATAACACCCGCAAATGAGGGGATATTATATGGAAAAATTAATAAATTTAGAGTATAAAAAAATAAGAATGTTAGAAGAAATGAAAGAACAAGAAACAGAAAATAAAGATATAGACTGTAATTTAGCACACTTATCTTATCTTAATCGCTGTTTGAAAGAAGAGGTATCAAAGTTTTATCAAGAAACTCCCTTTTTGTTTCACAGAAAATATCAAGAATTAAAAAATAGAAATCAAGATATTGGTTTGATAGATATAATTAATATGACAGAAGAACAACAAATAGAATATGATATATATCTAATTATGAAACATACTGTTAATAAAGGGATAGAATCTCAAGGTGAAAGATTTATAGAGTCTCAAAAAAGTTTCGTATATAGGCAATTTTTAGAGAAAGTTAGAAAAATAACGGGTAAAAAAAGATGGATGGAAGTAAAATATTTGCTGGCTTTTTTTGAAACAGATTTATCTTCATTTTTATTGTTAGGAATGGCTTTCAATAAACAGGCATTAGATGAACGAATGGCATCAGATCGTATTCGAGTAATGGAATGTAGAAAAATTCAAGAAAAGTTAGAACAGGAAAGTCTTTCTAAAGAAAATTATCATACCTACATGTACTATCAATCTGTATTACTAGAACAAATCGAAAATAAGGATTTGCAGATAGCCTTAAAACAAGAACTACAAAGTAAACAGCAAGAAACAGATGAAAAAGTAATTCCTATTTATCTATTATACAAAAAAAGAGCTACACACTTGAAATGCACCCCTTAGGGTAGACATACAAAAAAGGTCTAATTTATGATAGAATACACCTTCGAAAGGAGGTGTATTTCTTATGGCTGAAAAAGTAAATAAAACATATAGATATTCATATGAAGAAAAAATGAAAATAGTAAATGAATATTATAATGTTGGTGGTTCTACATATAGTCTTGCACGTAAATATAATATTCCTAGAAGTTCATTGTTGAATTGGATAAGAAAAATTAGAAAAAATGGGTATATTGAAAAAGAAGAAACTCGTGGTAAGTCTAAAAATGGAGGACGAATATCTTTAGAAGATTATAAAGAAAGATATGAAATATTAAAAAAATACCAGGCCTTCCTCAAGGCACAACGAGAGAAAAAGTAACTTTTATTAATCTATATAGAGATAATTATAAGTTATACAATATGTGTGCCGTATTAGAAATAAGTCCTAAAACTTATTATAAATATAGAAATAAGGAAGATCCTGATTATTATGATTATTTAATAATTAAAGAAATATTTGATGAGTCTAAAGGCACATATGGATATCGTAGAATTGTGGAAGGCCTAAAAATCAAATATGATGTTGTAATGAATGGAAAGAA
>CALVSR010000062.1 GCA_944359075.1 uncultured Bacilli bacterium | reverse complement strand
TTAAAAAAAAGACTTGAATTCCTTATATTTAAAGGTTCAAATCCTATTTTTTATTTTTATTCATGTTTTTATCCTGAAAGTTTAGTAAATAGACTAAACTTTTTTGATTTGTTTTGCTAAAATAAAAAATGGAGGATATATATGAATGAAGATATTATTTTAGAAATTAGTAATAATTTAAATATTAAACCAAAACAAGTAGAAACAGTGTTAAATTTATTGAGTGAAGGAAATACCATTCCCTTTATTGCTAGATATCGAAAAGAAGCAACTGGTGCTTTGGATGAAGAAATTATTCGTAATATCAACGAGGTTTACGAATATCAAACTAATCTATTAAAAAGAAAGGAAGATGTGATTCGTTTAATCGATGAAAAAGGACTTTTGACTGACGAATTAAAAGATTCCATTATGAAGTGTCAAAAGTTAGTAGAAGTAGAAGACTTATATCGACCTTTTAAAGAAAAGAAAAAAACCAAAGCAACCGAAGCTATTAAAAACGGTTTGGAGCCGTTTGCTAAAATGATTATGGCATTTCCTATGACTGGTAGTTTAAATGATATGGCTAAGAAATTTATAACAGAAAATGTCAAAACTATAGAGGAAGCCATTCAAGGAGCCAAATATATCATTGCAGAATGGATTAGTGATAATGCTAGTTATCGTAAAGAACTTAGAAGAAGACTATATCAAAATGGAATATTAGTGAGTAAATTAAAGAAGAATGCAGTAGATGAAAATAAAACTTATGAAATGTATTATGATTATAGTGAAGCTGTAAATAGGATTAAACCTCATCGCGTTCTTGCTACCAATCGTGGAGAAAAAGAAGCTGTTTTGACAGTTAGTATTGATATAAATGATGACATCTTAATTTCTTATCTAGAAAATAAAATCATCAAAAATAAAGATTCTTTTGTTGTAAATGATGTAAAAGAGGCCATCAAAGATAGTTATAAACGACTAATTTTTCCTAGTATTGAAAGAGAAATTAGAGCAGAGTTAAAAGAAAAAGCAGAAGAAGTGGCAATTGATAATTTTTCAAAGAATGTAGAAAGCTTATTGTTAACTCCACCTATGAAAGATAAAGTAGTATTAGGATATGATCCTGCTTTTCGTACAGGATGTAAGTTAGCAGTATTAGATCCAACTGGAAAAGTATTAGATATTAAAGTAATCTACCCAACTGAACCACATAACAAAATAGAAGAAAGTAAAAAAATTGTCTTAGATTTAATTGATAAATATCATATTGATATTATCGCAATCGGAAATGGTACGGCCTCTCGTGAAAGTGAAGCTTTTATTGCCAATACCATAAAAGAAGCAAAAAGGAAAGTAGAGTATATCATAGTTAGTGAAGCAGGAGCATCTGTTTATTCGGCTTCTCCTCTAGCCATCAAAGAATTTCCTGATTTAACAGTAGAAAAAAGAAGTGCAATTTCGATTGGTAGAAGACTACAAGATAGTTTATCAGAGCTTGTAAAAATTGATCCTAAAAGTATTGGTGTTGGTCTTTATCAGCATGATGTTCAAGGAAAAAAACTAGATGAGTCACTGGATTTTGTGGTAACAAAAGCTGTAAATGGAGTAGGAGTAAATATTAATACAGCCTCTCCATCTCTTCTTCAATATGTTTCTGGACTTACTAAAAAAGCAATTGATGCGATTATAACTTATCGTGATACCAATGGAAAAATAGCTTCCCGTGAAGAAATTAAAAAAATGAAGGGAATAACCGATAAGATTTATGAACAATCTATTGGTTTTATGAGAATCTTAGATGGAAATAATCCTTTGGATAAAACCTCTATTCACCCAGAAAGTTATGTACAAACGCACATGCTATTAGATTCTATTAACTGTAGTATAGATGATATTGGTACAGAAAAATTAAAAGAGAAATTAAAAGATTATGATATTGATAACTCAAATTTAGAAATAGACAAATATACACTACAGGATATTATCGAGGCATTAACCAAACCCAATCGCGATCCTAGAGATGAGATGCCTAAACCAATTCTTAAGAGTGATGTTCTTCATGTGGAGGATTTACATATTGGAGATAAATTACAGGGAACTGTTAGAAATGTTGTAGATTTTGGCTTGTTTATCGATATTGGGCTTCATAATGATGGACTGGCTCATATTTCAAAACTATCTAAAGAGTACATTAAACACCCTTCTGATTTATTTAGTGTAGGAGATATTGTGGATTGTTATGTGATTGATATCAAAAAAGATCAAGAAAAAGTATCACTTAGTTTAATAGAGGGGTAGTAATGGATAAAATATCAGAAATTAGGGATATTTATGAGAAACAAGAACTTCTTCAACAGAAAATTACGAAATTATATGAAGTAGAGGCCTCCCAAGAAGAATTAAATCAAGCAATTTATCAATTGTATTTACTAAAGGCCACTTTAAGTCGTTTGGAAAGAGATGCCTATTTGGAAATGGATCCGACCATTTCTGGTAATAGAATCGATTTGTATTTGAAAAAAATCCACATGTCTTTTGAAGAAAATCCTAATGAATTCGAATATTTGATCACATTGCATAATACCAAAAAAGTAATTGGCGAGATACAAATTCGCTTTTATGCCTTTCAAAAGTATTTAGGTAATATTGGAGCTAATATTCAAGAAGAGTATCGCGGAAATCGTTATGTAAAGGATGCCTATATACTGCTTCACGATGTAATGCTGGAACGAGGATTAACTAGGCCTGTTTTTACAGTAAAAACCAGTAATATATCTTCCATTCATTGTATTCAGTCGCTAGGAGCCTATTTGGTAGGGAAAGGAAAATATGAAGATGAATCGTATTATATCTATGAGGATAATTTGGAAAAAGAGAAGGATAAAAGGAATAAATTATAAAAATTGTTTGCCATAAACAAAAAGATAAAGAAGAGTGATTTTTAAGGTGTAAAAAGCATGTCTTCTTTCTTTTTTTATGTGTAAATCGAACAACGAAAAAATCAAAAAAATAAAAAAACAAAAATCTTATAAAATAAGGTTTTTGAAAAAATGAAAAAAATAGTCAAAATAAAAGTGTTATACAAAATATAGAAAATACCCTTTGAATATAAGGGTATTGGACGAAATAAAATCATAAAAGCAAAACAATGAAAAATTGAAAAAAATTCAAAAATAAAAAAAGAGAAATGTCAAATTTTTTGATTTTTTTCAAAAAATGTTGACTCTGAAAATTAACGATAATAAAATGGAATTATCAAGATATAGAGATGGAGGAGTAATATGATAGACACATTAGAAAAAGTTTCTTCCTTAACGGTTATTAAGCGTAATGGTAAGAAAGTAGACTTTGATGGCGCTAAAATCGCATTAGCCATTAAAAAAGGTTTTGACCATGCAATTGTTGTGGATGGTGATAATGAGAAAAACATATATACAGAAAAAGATATTCAAACGGTATATAAAGAAGTTATTTCTAGAATAGAGAAAGATTTTAAAGATCAAGATAAAATCAAAATTGAGCAGATTCAAGATTTGATTGAGGAAGCTTTACAGAAAAAAGGATATCATGATGTTTATCAACATTTTTCAGAATATCGTGAAAGAAGAGCTCAATCTAGAGAATTATTTGCAGAAGAAAAAAAATTGCATAAGTTTTTAAAGACGATAGAAGGTCTTGGACTGAAGTCAGCAAATGAAGATAATAACAAAAGAGAAAATGCTAATGTAGATGGCGATACAGCCATGGGAACTATGTTACAGTATGGAGCGACTGTATCTAAAGAGTTTGCTAAAACTTATTTAATGAAGCCTAAATTTAGTGAAGCCCATGATAGTGGTGCAATTCATATTCATGATATGGATTTTCTACCAATGGGAACTACTACTTGTATGCAAATAGAATTAGATCGTTTATTCAAAAATGGTTTTTCAACAGGACATGGTCATTTAAGAGAACCTCAAGATATTATTAGCTATTCTGCTTTAGCTGCCATAGCCATTCAATCGAATCAAAATGATCAACACGGTGGACAAAGTATTCCAGCTTTTGATTTCTATCTAGCACCAGGAGTTTTAAAAACTTTTAAAAAGCAGTTCAAACAACAAATCTATGATTTATTAGATTACGAAGATCTACTTAGCTTTATCAATATGGATAGGATTAGCAAAGATATCGATAAATTAAATAGTATTGAAGTGGATTTAAGTGAATTTGACAATTATTGTAAAGAGAGTAGTTCATTGAAAAACGGTTTTCATAAAGCATATGAAAAAGCCCTTGCGAAAACCAATCGTGCTACTTTTCAAGCAATGGAAGCTTTTGTGCATAATTTAAATACGATGCATTCTAGAGCTGGTGCTCAAGTACCGTTCTCTTCTATCAATTTTGGAACAGATACTTCTGCAGAAGGAAGAATGGTAATTGAAAACTTTTTACTAGCAACAGAGGAAGGTTTAGGAAAAGGAGAAACACCAATTTTCCCAGTATCTATATTTAAAGTAAAAGAAGGGGTTAACTATAATCCGGAAGATAAGAATTATGATTTATTTAAATTAGCATGTCGAGTATCTGCAAAAAGATTATTTCCAAACTTTTCGTTCTTGGATGCTCCATTTAACTTAGAGTATTATCGAAAAGGAGATTACAGAACAGAAGTTGGTTATATGGGATGTCGTACTAGAGTGATGGCGGATGTAACAGACTTAGATAACCAGACAACTGGCGGAAGAGGAAATTTATCATTTACTTCCATTAATTTACCTAGAATTGGAATTAAACATGGAATTTGTTTAAAAGAACGTGAAAAAGCGGATATGAAAGCGTTCTACGAAGAATTGGGATCTATGATGGATTTAGTAAAAGATCAATTACTAGAAAGATTTGAACTACAATGTAGTAAACATTCCTATAACTTTCCGTTCTTAATCCAACAAGGAATATGGACGGGAGGAGAAAAAGTAGGACCAAATGATAGATTAAGAAAACTATTAAAACATGGAACTTTAGCCATTGGATTTATTGGTCTTGCTGAGACACTAAAAGCTTTAATTGGAAAACACCATGGAGAAAGTGAAGAAGCCCAAAAATTAGGACTTGAAATTATTAAATTTATGAGAAAACGCTGTGATCAGTATTGTCAAGAATACAATTTAAACTTTTCATTGTTTGCTACCCCTGCAGAAGGATTAAGTGGAAGATTTGTCAATATTGATAAAGCAATTTATGGAAAAATTAAAGGAGTAACAGATAGAGATTATTATACGAATTCATTCCATATACCAGTATATTATAATATTAGTATTAAGAATAAATTGTATTTAGAAGCTCCTTATCATAGTTATACCAATGGAGGACATATTTCTTATATTGAATTAGATGGAGATACTGTAAACAATGTAGAAGCTTTTGAAAGTGTAATTCGTATGATGAAAGAAGCTGGGATTGGCTATGGAGCTATCAATCATCCAGTAGACAGAGATCCTGTTTGTGGATATGTGGGGGTAATTAATGATGTTTGCCCAGGTTGTGGTAGACATGAATTTGAAGGAGTACCTATAGAGCATCTAAATGAAATTGGATGTTCTTGTGGAAGATAAAAAAGAAAGGAAGAGAGGATTGAAAAAAAATGGAAAAAGTAGTAGGAGAAGGATTAAAATTTGAAAGGATTAGACGTGTAACTGGTTATTTATCAGGAGATGTATCACGTTTCAATGATGCTAAAAGAGCAGAAGAGAAAGATCGTGTAAAACATTCTGGAGTCAGAGAAGTTATCTCTGAAGAGAAGTGTAAAGCATAATGAAGATTAGACTTGCAGCTTATTTACAACCAGATAGTATAGTAGATGGAGAGGGCATTCGTACTGTTATTTGGACGCAGGGATGTCCTCATAACTGTCTAGGCTGTCATAATCCTGAAACTCATGATGTGAATGGTGGTGCTCTTGTTGATTTAGAAGAAGTATATGAGATCATCGACCATTTAGAAGGACAAGATGGAATCACTTTTTCAGGAGGAGATCCGTTTCTACAGCCTAAAGAATGTAGTGAAATTGCGAAATATGCGAAAAAGAAAGGCTATAATATTTGGTCCTATACGGGTTATACTTTTGAACAATTACTAACCTTATCTAAATCAAAATCAACGATTATGGATTTTCTAAAAGAAATCGATGTACTTGTAGACGGTAAATTTGAACTTGCTAAAAAAAACTATAAAGCTATCTTTCGGGGATCTTATAACCAAAGAATTATTGATGTAAAGAAGAGCTTGCAAACAAGAAAAGTAGTCACCATAGACAAATATGAAATGAAAGACATTCCTAGTGCTAGAACTAGACAAAAAGGAATTTATGTTTAAACAAAAAGGAATTTATGTTTAAACAAAAAGGAATTTATGTCAGGATAAACGCATGAAATTTTAAAAATGCGTTTTTTTCATGTATAATAAAGAAAAAGGATAAAGTTGGTGAAGTA
>CALVSR010000061.1 GCA_944359075.1 uncultured Bacilli bacterium | reverse complement strand
TATATATAAATACTTTTACCATTTTATTTAAAATATTCATTAACAATATTTATCAAATTTTCTTTGTTATCTTTAAATTGTATTTTTCTATGCCCATTAGCACCTGATGGATGAGGAAAGCCTAAAAGGCATTGTTCTTTTTTTATCAAATTTTTGCTTATCATCAATTCCAAAACTTCTTCAACCGCTTTTCCTAAAGGAATTATAAAAGCATTAGGTAATTTTGCAACTTCTTTATAAAAATATTTTTCCAAATAACTTTTCAGAATTTCATTATCTAATATTTTAGGCCCGAATCCAGTGTAGTTTTTGTTTTTTATAAAAACCGGATAAGGAATCATTGAAGTGGTATGAAGCAATTCATCTTTATTTTCAAACAATTCTAAACAAGAATCAATAGAAAGTTTTTTATTCAGATTTAATTCATCTAACATCTCTACTAAATTCTTTCTCATACTACCTGCAAAACGAGAATTTTTCTTACACTCTTTTTGTATTTCCTCATAGCCTAACTTTTTCACTAATCCTTCGTGTGCCGTTTTGTAAGCAAGTGTTGTCTGCGTCCATCCTGGAGTTATACCTACAATAAATATTTTAGCATTTTCATTAATAACTTCATTATGTGGGGCATAATAAATTTTCATAGTAGTATCATTAAATAATTCAAATTTTTTATTTAAAATATCTTTTTTCATAAAGCTATTTAATTTTTCTATCTCATCACAATATTTATTAAACATTTTCTACCTCTTTTTCTCTGCTTTTATTAAAATATGTAAAAACTCAATTCCCTAATTCCCTTATTTTATAAAGTTTTAGAAATGGTTTGACATAAATGTGACTCACCCAGTTGATACTTCTTTTTTGGAAACCTTGTTCTTCATTAGTCATAAACTTTAATAAAAAAAGCAAATGAATCTCTACTATATAAAATCATAATTTGTCTTTATTTTATTGCTTTAATTTTTTCTAAATCATTGCTACATAATATTTCTAAATTTTTAAAAATTTTATCTTCTTCCCAATCCCACCATTTTATTTCTTCTAAATAATCTATAAATTCTTCATTAAATCTTTTTCTGATTATTTTACAAGGATTTCCTCCTGCTATATGATATGGAGGTATATCTTTAGTAACTACCGAATTTGCTCCTATAATTGTCCCATCTCCAATATGAACACCAGGTAGTATCGTTACATTTTGACCAATCCATACATCATTTCCAATAATAGTATCCCCTTTAAATGGCAAATCTTCCAATTTAGGTGTTACTTTTTCCCAACCGTTTCCCATAATATTAAAAGGATAAGTTGTTACACTATTCATTCTATGATTAGCTCCATTCATTATAAACTTTATTCCAGAAGCTATTTGGCAAAACTTTCCTATTATCAGTTTATCCCCTAAAAATTCATAGTGATGCATCACATGTTCTTCGAACTTATCAGCTCCATTTATATCATCGTAATAAGTGTAATCTCCGACTTCTATATTAGGTCTTGTAATTACATTTTTTATAAAACAAACACTCGGTATATTTTTATTCGGAATTTTTTCGTTTTTATTTGGTCCATAATTCATAACATCAGCTCCTTTACAAATTGTAATTTTTTATCATTTAAGTATCTAGTTCATAAAAATATATTATTTTATTATCAGCATCATAAATTGCTAAACTAAAATTTAGTGATGATCTATTATTCAACTCTATATCATCATGCTTATCTTTTGCTTCTAAATGCCTATCCAAAAAATAATAATAGCCGTTATCTATTTCAGGAATATCATATTTTTCGATGGCAGTTAAACATCCTTTATCATCACATTGGTTCATTTCCATTACCTTTTTTAAAGAATCAGATAATGGTAGTTTTTTCCAGTTAGAGAAACCATTATTGTTGTCTTTATTAGAACAATTTATTTTAGCAAAATAATCACCATCTCCTAAAAAACCACCATGTGTATTTTTTTCCATTTCTATATTGCATTTTCTAATATCAATTTGGATAATATCACTTATATGTTTCTTAGAATTATTTTTGCTAGTAAAAATGCAACTTATTACTAAAAATATACTAAAAATTAAAAGCAGAAATAAATATTTCTTTTTCAAAATAATGCACCAACTTTCAAATTACAGTTTGTTGTCCTTTTATACTAAATACTATAACACAAAAAAAGCAAATCTTCTATACTAGTTGATCTGCCTATATTTTATATTACTTACAATAATCTATTAACTCTTCAATGGTAGGATTACTATTTTTTTCAACAACCCAATACTCATTATCTTCATCAAAATTACATCTATATACATCATAGAATAAAGTATCATAATAAATAACTTTGCCTGTAAAAGTTGTTTTTAATCTAAACATTGGAGCTTCATTGTTATTTTTAACATTCACATAATCCGTAAATAATAGCACTCCCATTGCTCCAATAAAAATCATAGTGATAAGTAGTAATCTCTTGTACCATTTAATCGTATTAGTTATTCTTGCAATACCAATCATAAATACTATTATTCCTAATACTGAATAAATAGACCCCCAGCTACTTTCACTTGGAAAAATCATAATTGCAGACATGGAAATGAATAAACCAAATATGATGAAAATGAAAGATACTAACCCTCTATATGTATTTATCTTTTTTGTGGAATAATCAATTGTATAGACAATATTTTCTTCCAGTTTTTCTTGATATTCCTCTTTATTTAACTTTTCGCCACTTAATAATTCATTAATTGTAATATCTAGTTCTTTACATAATGGTTTAAATAAAGATAAATCGGGCATATTTCTTCCATTTTCCCAGTTACTAATAGATTTTTCAGTAACCCCCAATTTTTCTCCTAATTCTGATTGTGTCATCTTTCTTTTCTTACGGCATTCAGCAATAAACTTTCCAATTTTCTCTTGATTCATAATCTTTCTCCTTTCACATTAAGATTATATAGTGTAAAGGTTATTTTTAACAGGAAATGAACCTAGAGTTCGTTAAATTTAGCTAATAAATTATCTCTAATTTTGATATAACCATTATGTACAGTTATAAACAATAACGGTACATCTTTATCATCAAAAAGGGCAACATTATTTATCCCAAAATCAGTATTTTCTACTACATTACCACTGTTAAAAAAGTATACTTAAAAAGGCTTCAGATCATTTTAAATAAGCAAAAGCCTCTTTTAATAAATAATTTTTAGTTATAGCAACATCTAACTCTATAATTTTACTATTTGAAGTATTCTTTTGGATTAATTATTCTAACTTTTCTGATAGTTAGTCAAATGTAGAAATCTCTTGTTATGAAGTTTCTTTTGAATCTCTTCATCATTAAAATTTTGTTTTCCTATTTCAGATAATTTTATGACTAACCAACTTTCTTTTTTAATATAAATTACGAATTCTAATTCCATTCACTAAAGGATTCAAATCTCTAATTTTAACATCTTTTAAAATGGTAACTGGAATGTCTTTGATTTTTATATTTTCAAATTGATGCAGTAATTCTTGTAATTCATTTATCTGACTATGTTTCATTTTATCTAGTAAAGTAGGTTCCTCTATATAGTACAGTTCATCATATTTAATTAGTCCTTTATCTATAGCTATTTTAGTGATTTGGGCAAGCAATTCCATCATGAAGTTATCTTCACTTGTATGGCAAAATTTATCTATTTCATTACTTGTATGTAAAGCCTTTAAAGCGATATCTTTTGTTTTAAATCCAAGTTCGTTTTCGTTATCTTCATTTTTATAAATTTCTAAATCATTTACTATTAAAACGATATCATTTTTATCAATTGTTTTTGTCCAAGCTATACCAGTTAATATAATACCATCCAATCTATCTGCACAAAGTTTAGGTCTGCTATTATCTACTATAGTATAATTTTTAAAGCAAATAATATCTTCTAAGGAAATATCATCTTCCTTTAAACACTTTTGAAGCTTCACATCATTTTTTATAATCTCCTCTGTATATTCTTCCGTACTTTCTTGATATTCATAATCTTTATTCATATAATCAATCACATGCGAAAAACATGGTGTAGCAATATCGTGAAACAAGCCTGCTATTGTAGCTTTCTTATCATTTGTAAACTTCCATGTTAATAAAGCTACAGTAAGAGAATGATCATACCTTGAAATTTTTTCTTTGAAATTGTATATCTGCTTAGAAGCGTAATCCATTCCACAAAAATAACCAATATTTTTTAATCTAACTAGGCTTGGAACTGTTAAATATTTTTGTAAAAACTCAGGAATCCCGTTCTTACTTAATAAATTCAAATATTCGTTATATAAATTACTTTGCATTTTATAATCACTCCTTACTTAAGTCAAAAAATCATATGATTAATCCTTATTCATTATTTAATTCTTTAATGGTGATGAATGAATGAATTACTTCAAGGGTGCAATTTTTGCTAATTGTTCTTTTTTGATTTTCCCTTCTCTTATAACTAAAATCTTCTCATCCTCTACTTGAGCAATCGTAGATACAGTATCATTGTCTATATCTCCGCAATCTAAAATATAGTCTACTTTTCCACCTAATTCATTCATAATATTTTTAATTTTTGTACCGGTCATACTACCTGAGAGATTAGCACTAGGAGCAACAATAGGAACACCAGATGCTTGAATAAGCTTATAAATAAGTCCTTCTTTTATAAATCGAACTCTAACATAAGCATCTCCTGCTGATACAATATCAGGTAAAACATTATCTTTTTTCTTAAATTTTATCGTTAAAGATCCAGGCCAAAAGGTATCTATTAGTTTCTGTTCAACAGGACTTATATGATCTACCATTTTTCTTAACATAGAAATATTTGAAATTAAAACAATCAAAGGTTTATATTTGGGTCTACCCTTCGCTTCATAAACTTTTTCACAAGCATCTTTATCATAAGCGTTGGTTCCAATCCCATAAACAGTATCCGTTGGAAAAACAACCAATTTTCCTTCTTTCAAAGCACTAGCAATTTCAAACACAACAGAATCATCAATTTCCTCTTTTTTTAAATATTTTGTCACTTTGTTCACCTTTTTCTATTTAAAATTCACATAGCGAAATCCTATTTGTTTATAAATATCAGAAGCTCTAGGTAAAGAAAATATCCTAGCAATCAATAGATTATAAATTTCATCTATTAAAATGATAGAGCATAATGTAATACTAATGATTAAGAATGTTCTTTTATTCATTTTTTGTGCTAAATAAAAGCACATTGGAACAATTAAATAAATCAGTAACAAACTAGATAATCCAAAGAATAATACACTTCTTAAACAAACAAAACCACCAATATTTCCAAAATTTAATATTTCTGAATTATAATCCCAACATCTAAAACCATTCCCAATCAGATACATTCCTAGTCCTGCTACATATTCTAATATTCCACTTGAAATAAAACCAGTTAAAAATACACGAAGCGGTTTCTTTCTGTGTTTGTATGTCAAAAAATATATGATGATAGAACCTATCGCATAAATATTTATCCAAGGTAGGAAATTTCCTCCACGCCAATAAAAATATTTCATACCACCATTAAAATAATAAAATATAAATTCATATATAAAACCAAAAATACCAGCAATCACAACAATCAAGCATAATATTCCAAGCATAGTCCATTTATCAAAGGAATGTTCTTTATTAATATAATCTTTATATCTTTTTATCATACTACCACTTCTACTTCTTTTTTATTTTCTAATTTCTCTGTAAAGTAAAATTTATATTATCTACTTCCAAATCGATTAAAGGGATAAATAATAAATGTTGCATGACCTAAAATCTTATCTTTGGAAATGGTTCCTAATATCCTACTATCTACAGAATCTGTACGATTATCTCCCAATACATAATACATATTATCAGGAATTTCTACTAACTCAAAATCATAAGTAACATCACTTCCATATGGATCGTCCATTTTTTCCCCATTAATATATAATTGATTATCCTTATACTCAATTGTTTCACCAGGAAGACCAATCACTCTTTTGATAATTTTAGAATTTCCTGTCTGAATTACCACAATATCAAATCGATCAATTCCATTCAAGCGCATCCCTATTTTATCTAAAATCATAATATCTTTGTCATGAAGCGTATCCATCATACTAGGACCATTTACAACAATTGGTGTAAAAATATAAGCTTTTATCATTAAAACCACAATAATAATTATGATATACGGCAATAGTTCTTTTCCTATTTTTGTTACTTTTTCCATATTCATTTACCCCTTTCATAATCACTGTGTTTTTCTTTCTATTTAAAATTATAACTTATTTTTATTAATTTTAATAGTATATTTTAGTTCTATATTTTTCTTTAGAAAAAGAAAAAATAAGGTCTAGCCTTATTTATCTCTTCTTTCTTTAATTTTATATGCTCCAACTTTACCTTTTAAGAATGTTAACTTAGCACGTCTTACTTTTCCTTTTTTAACAACTGTAATTCCAGCAATTTTTGGTGAATTAATAGTAAAAATTCTTTCTACACCAATTCCTGAAGACA
>CALVSR010000060.1 GCA_944359075.1 uncultured Bacilli bacterium | reverse complement strand
TACACCTCCTTTCGAAGGTGTATTCTATCATAAATTAGACCTTTTTTGTATGTCTACCCTAAGGGGTGCATTTCATGATTGAGCTCTTTTTCAATTACTTTATCCACAAGTCCATATTCTAGCGCTTCTTTACTATCCATAAAGTTATCCCTTTCGGTATCTTGTTGAATGGTTTCTATTTTTTGACCAGTATTTTTAGCAAGAATTTTATTTAGTTTATCCCTTAATTTTAAAATATGCTCAGCAGCAATTTTAATTTCTGTTGCTTGACCTTGTGCACCACCTAATGGTTGATGAATCATAACTTCAGCATTAGGTAAGACATATCTTTTTCCTTTTTCTCCAGAAGAAAGTAAGAAGGCCGCCATACTAGCTGCCATTCCAAGACAGATAGTAGAAACATCGCTCTTAACAAAATTCATAGTATCATAAATTGCCATTCCTGCAGTAACAGATCCACCAGGAGAATTAATATAAAGACTAATATCATCGTGATTTAGAGAGTCCAAATATAAAATTTGGGCAACCACACTATTAGCTAGATTATCATCAATTTCGCCACTTAAAAGAATAATTCTATTTTTTAAAAGTCTTGAAAAAATATCATAACTTCTCTCACCATTCGCTTCTTTATCTACCACCATTGGTACTAAACTCATAATTATCACCTATAATTATAATAGTGTAAACAAAACCAATTTATACATTTATTAGTCTGACAAAATATGCTACAATAAAAATGTTAATATAAGAAGGTGATTAAATGCTAGAAGAAATAAAAAAAGTATTAATCAATAATTTACAACAAGAACTCCAACAAAGAAAAGAAATAGATAAAGAAATCAAAGAAGTCGTCAAAGAACGCGATCAAAAGCTACAACAATTAGTACAAAATTTGTCTCAATTACAAATACAGATAGAGGAAATAAATAAAAAAACTTGGCATAGAATAATTCATAGAAAAAATCTAAATGTTCTATATCTTCAATATCGACAAGAATCTAATTTAGCTATAGAAGAAATGAAAAAATGGAATGAAAAAATAGAGTCTTTATATCAAAAAATTCACGATTTATCTCATGATGAAGCCCTAATCGAAAAGGAGATAGATAGAATTAGAAAAGCAACCTCTTTTCCAGAACTTGGTTTAACGGAAAGAGCAGCGTTAAATTATATTAAAAGCGATGATAGGAAAGTAATTAGAGCTGTATTTAAAGATATCAAAGACAGTCAACGCTTAGAAACCAAAACGGATATTGAGCGAAACATAAATATACTATATCAAACGAATCTATCTCCATTTGTAGTAGCCATGCAAAGAATAAGAATAGAAGATTTGATAAAGGAACTTCTAGAAATAGGGATTATAATAGATGAAGAGAAAATAAAACTCTTAGAACTATTAAAACAAGATACAAAATCATATATAGAAATATCATATTTGGCTAGAAAAGAACAGGAGACGACAGATCCTTTAGATTATGATTTTTATAATCAAGTAAAAGCAGATTTAGAAAATATGCAATATCATACTTCTAATCACAACATTACAATTTCTAAAATCATGACATTAGCAGTTCTAATATCTATAGCAAAAACCAATAAAAAAAGAGTAGAAGTTCAAAAATAAAAAAGGGAAAGAAAAGGGGAAAATATGAATCAATTAACAGTAAAAATTAGTGGTAATTCTACAGAGGTAGATTATGGGATTACTTTAGAAGAATTATCAAAAAATTATCAAGAAAATTTTAAATATGAAATCATTGTTGCCAAAGTAGATGGGATTTATAAAGAACTAACCGACACCATTACCAAAAGTTGTGAAATAGAATTTTTAGATTTGACCAATCGTGGTGCTAATCAAATTTATTTAAATGGCTTAGTCTATCTAACAATCTATGCTTTTAAACTAATATTTGGAAAATCGACGAATTTAAAAGTCAACCACTCGTTAGATAAAGGACTCTATATTGAACCAACGATTAAACTGCAAAAACAGGATATCGAAGTTCTGGAAAATAAAATGAGAGAATTAGTTATGGGTAATCATCCAATCACTAGATTAACAGTTTCTAGATTAGAAGCAATGGAGTATTTTAAAAAAATTGGAGACAATGTAAAATCAGAGATTATGAAATATGTAACCTCTACGCACCTTACTTTATATAAATTAGGAGATATGTACAATTATTTTTATAGTTTAATGCCAACCTCCACGAAAGTACTATCTCATTTTGAATTAACTTATTTAAATGAAGCGGGTTTTGTATTAAGATTTCCAACTATCTATATGAAAGATGGTATTAAAGAATATGAACATAGGGAAAATGTTTTCAATTTATTTAAAGAATCTCGTAAATGGGCTAAAAACTTAGAATTAGAAAATGTAGTGGATTTAAACAAAAGAGTATCTAGTAGTAACATTGAGGAATTAATTCAGATGGATGAATTAATGAAAAACCATGAATTAATGGAATTAGCAGAAAAAATTATGAAAAAAGAAAGTGCTAAAATTGTGTTAATTGCTGGACCTTCATCTACCGGAAAAACTACTACAACAAATAAATTAATGCTTTGTCTAAAAAGCTTAGGTAAGAAACCCCAAATGCTATCTATGGATGACTTTTTTGTAGAAAGAAAAGATACTCCACTAGATAAAAATGGCAATCCTGATTTTGAACGTCTAGAAGCAGTAGATTTAAATTTATTTGAAGAAACCATTCAGAAATTATTATCTGGAGAGGAAACGATAATACCAACTTATAATTTTATTTTAGGAGAAAAAGAATTCAATCGAAAAATGAAGATGGATCAGAATAATATTTTATTGATAGAAGGAATTCATGCATTAAATCCTAAAGTATTAGAACACATTCCCAAAGAACAGAAAATAACCATTTATCTATCTGCTTTAACAGAATTAAATATAGATAATCATACCCGAGTTTCTACAACAGATAATAGACTACTAAGAAGGATTGTTAGAGATAATAGAACTAGAGGTAATAAAGTAGAAAATACCTTGAAAAGTTGGGTAAAAGTAAGAGAAGGAGAAGAAAATTATATTTTCCCTTATCAAGATGAAGCGGATTATACTTTTAATACTGCTATGATTTATGAACTAGGTGTATTAAAAACCTTTGTAGAACCTCTTCTATATTCAGTAGAACCAACATCACCATATTATAATGAAGCAATTCAACTTATTAATTTTTTAAATCTATTTCTACCAATATCGTCAGAAACAATCCCTAAAGATTCTATTTTAAGAGAATTTATTGGTGGTGGCTGTTTCAAAATTTAAAAGGATCACAAGATCCTTTTTTCAATTCTTCAAAGATATGGGAACAATGTTCGAGAAGTTCGAAGTCAAAATATAAATATCCTTCATAGTTTCCTCTGGAAACGCACTAAATACCCCTTCTAATATAGAATCATCATAAATATCCCCAATCATAATTCTGCGGTTTTGCTTTAACTGTTCTTGCATATATGGACTACATGTATCTAATGAAATATTCTGAATAGAAATAGAATAAAAATCTAAATTTAATGACCAAAAATAAGGGTCTGAATTTCGAATAACTGCCCCTAGTGGGATTTCTTTATTATAGTCTCTTATCGTTAAAATAATTTCTTTACAATCGCTTTTGATATAAATATTATTAGTAGGATAGTTCGTAATAGCATTTAAAATCATACGAACAAATTCTGAATTATGGATATCGTGATTTGCTAAGTTTAATATTAAAGATTTATGAGTAGTTGCGAAAAGTTCTAGAACTTTTTCTAAAGTTAAAATAGAATGTTTTTTAACTCTATTTCCTAGATTATATTTCTGTAAGTCTTGTAGAGTAAGTTGTGAGATTTTATGATTAGGATGATGATAAATAGAATCTACTTGATAGACAACAACCTGTTTATCTTTGGTGAAATTCAGGTTTAGTTCAACACCATCTATTTGATCATGATTCATCGCTAGAAGTAAAGAGTCCCAAGTATCTTGGGGAGTATGTTTAGAAGAGACCCCATATCGATTAATGATTTTCATTTTATACCACCTCTCTATAAAATGTATGTGCAAAAAGAAAATACATGAATCATCCAGAAAGTTAAGTGACAAGTTTTGTATAATGATACTAGGAATATATTGAAGAGAAAGCAGGAACACTATATAATGAAACTAGAAAGGATAGATATTATGAAAATAGCGATTAATGGATTCGGAAGAATCGGTAGACTGGCATTTCGTCAAATGTTTCACAAAGAGGGAATGGAAGTAGTAGCAATTAACGACTTGACTTCTCCTGAAATGTTAGCGTATTTATTAAAATATGACTCTGCTCAAAAAAAATACGAATTAGCAGATACCATTAGCCATACGGAGAATTCTATTATTGTGGATAACGAAGAAATTAGAATTTACAAAGAACCAGACCCTAATAATTTACCATGGGAAGAATTAGGAATTGATGTTGTATTGGAGTGTACAGGGTTCTTTACCTCAAAAGAGAAAGCCAGTGCTCATATAAAAGCAGGGGCTAAGAAAGTAATTATATCAGCTCCTGCTGGAGATATCCCTACTATTGTTGCTGGGGTAAATGAAGACACTCTAACAGCAGAGGATAATATTATATCGGCGGCTTCTTGTACCACGAACTGTCTAGCCCCAATGGCAAAAGCCTTACATGACTATGCTAATATAGAATCTGGAATTATGACAACAGTGCATGCTTATACAGGAGATCAGATGTTATTAGATGGACCTCATCGTAAAGGGAATCTAAGAAGAGCACGTGCTGCTGCCATTAATATTGTACCTAACTCAACAGGAGCAGCTAAAGCCATTGGACTAGTGATTCCAGAGTTAGATGGGAAACTAATCGGTAGTGCTCAGAGAGTTCCCGTTCCAGATGGATCTTTAACGATACTAGATGCAGTAGTAGAAAAGAAAGTTACCAAAGAGGAAATCAATGCATATATGAAATCTAGAGAAACAGAATCCTTTGGGTATACAGAAGAAGAAATTGTATCTAGTGATATTATTGGAGATACGCATGGCTCTATCTTGGATGCTACACAGACTAAGGCAATCTCTTTACCAGATGGAAAAACACTAGTGCAAATCGTAGCATGGTATGATAATGAAAACTCTTATACTTCTCAAATGATAAGAGTAGCCAAGTATTTGATGACAAAACTGTAAGATTTAGAGGAGCCTTTCCTCTTTTTTTTTTATTTAGAATAGAGTATAATGAAAATAGAAAATGGTGATAAGATGAAAAAAACAATAAAAGATTATAAATTAGATAATAAAAAAGTAATCATTCGCTGCGACTTTAATGTACCAATTCAAAACGGAAAAATTATCGATGACAATAGAATCAAAGAAAGTCTAGAGACAATTAAGTATGCCATCCATCAAAATGCCAAAGTAATTTTACTTTCCCATCTAGGAAGAATTAAAAATAAAGAAGATCTAGAAAAAAATAGTTTATTGGTAGTAGCCAATAGGTTAGAAGAATTATTAAAAAAACCCATTTTATTTGTACCTAAAACACGTGGAGAAAAAGTAGAAAAAGCCGTTGCTAATATGCAGAAGCAAGATGTAGTTTTATTAGAAAATACTCGTTTTGAAGATTTAAATGGAAAAAAAGAAAGTACCAACGACGAAGAATTGGGAAAGTATTGGGCATCTCTTGGAGATATTTTTATCAATGATGCTTTTGGTACCATTCATAGAGCACATGCTTCTAATGTGGGTGTTGCCTCCTATTTACCTAATGGAATTGGGTTTTTAGTAGAAAAAGAATTAAATGCACTATCTAAGCTAGATACTCCCGAAAGACCTTATATCGTAATATTAGGAGGAGCAAAAGTATCTGATAAATTAGGTGTAATCAAACATTTAATTACCAAAGTGGATAAAATGATTATTGGTGGGGCTATGGCTTTTACTTTTTTAAAAGCCCAAGAATTAGAAGTGGGAAAATCTTTGGTAGAAGATGAGTTCATCTCATTTTGTAAAGAACTAATGAATCAATATCCAGATAAAATAATCTTACCTTTAGATGTAACAGTATCCCAAAACATAGATACTTCATCTCCTAGTTGGAATAAACTAGTAACAGAAATAGAGCCCAATGAAATTGGTCTAGACTTAGGTGAAAAAACCATTCATCTATTTAAAGAAATTTTAAATGAAGCAGGAACAGTAGTTTGGAATGGACCACTTGGATATTATGAAATTAACAAATATCAAACGGCCACCAAAGAAATTCTAAAATACCTAACCGAAAGTCATACGAATACTATTTTGGGTGGTGGTGATATTGTGGCTGCCAGTAGTGAACTAGGATTTAAAGACAAGGTGAGTCATGCTTCTACTGGTGGGGGAGCTACATTAGAATATTTGGAAGGAAAGAAATTACCGGGATTAGAAATTATAGAAGAAAAAAAATAGGAGTTATCATGAAGAATTTAAAGAAAAACAGTATTATTTTATTATTAATAACCTTTATCGTTTTCGTTTTTGTTCTAAAAGATGATTTTTTTAGTATCATTGAAACTTTAAAAAATGCCAACTATCTTTGGATTATAGCCGCTCTATTATGTTATTTTATAGCCATAATTTTTGAAGCTAGGGCATATCAAGAAATTATTCATGGTTACCAATATCATTACACTTTTAAGCAAGCTTATAAAATGTTGTTGATTACCAAATTTTTTAACGGAATTACCCCATTCTCATCTGGAGGACAACCTATGCAAGTATATATGTTAAAAAAGATGGGATTCGTTTAACCAAAGCTACCAACATTATTATTCAAAACTTTATTATCTATCAAGCAGCTTTAG
>CALVSR010000059.1 GCA_944359075.1 uncultured Bacilli bacterium | reverse complement strand
TTAGTAGGATATATTGGAGAGTCTTTAGATGTAGACGAAGCAAAACGAATCACCGCAAGCATTGATCAAGATTTATCGTCTTCTGTAAATTTAGAGTATGTTGTGAATCAATAATTTTATTCAATTTTAGATAAGAAAATCCAACATTTTTCTTATCTTTTTTCTTTTATTCTAGGTTTAGGTGATATTATGAAAGTAAAGGTCTTTGACTTTGAAGATGAAAAAGATTTAGAGAATGCTATTAATGATTTTTTAGATGATACTATGGAAGTGATTGATATTAAATATCAGGTGTCTATGGGAATTTTTAGTGAAGAGCAGATTTATTGTTTTTCTGCTATGATAGTTTACTATAAAAAATAAGTTGTTCGATTGTTTCTGCTTTGTTATTGTTTTATAATGATATTAGGTGGTAATATGAAGGAAAGACTTATTTTTCATATTGATGTAAATAATGCTTTTTTATCATGGACTGCAGTAGACTTATTAAAAAAAGGATATCCTATTGATATTAGAACGATTCCCTCTGTCATTGGTGGTGATGAGGAAAAAAGAAGGGGTATTGTGACAGCAAAAAGTCCTGTTGCGAAAAAAATGGGAGTTGTAACTGCAGAACCTTTGTATATGGCTAGGCGAAAGTGTCCAGGTTTAAAAGTTTTTCCAGGAGATTATCAGTTATATCATAGGCAATCGGATCAACTTTATCAGTATTTTTGTCAGTTTACTGATAAAATAGAACGGTTTTCAATCGATGAGTGTTTTTTAGATATGACAGGAACTGAATTATTGTATCCAGATCCTATTCAATTAGCATATCAAATGAAAAATGAAATTTATGAGAAATTTGGTTATACTGTAAATATTGGGATTGCTAATAATAAATTATGTGCGAAGATGGCCAGTGATTTTGAAAAGCCTAACAAAGTACATACATTATTTTATTATGAAATAGAAAAGAAAATGTGGCCCTTACCTGTAACAGAATTATTTATGGTGGGTAAAGCTTCTAGTAAAACCTTAATGGAACTAGGAATTCATACTATTGGAGATTTAGCTAAAATGGATATCCAATTTTTAAGAAGAAGATTTAAGAGTCAAGGAGAGATGATGCATCATTATGCCAATGGAATTGACTTTAGTGAAGTGAATCCTGAACAGCATAATGGTATGAATAAAAGTATTAGTGTAACAGAGACTTTACCAAAAGATACGGATTCGATTTATGAATTTAAACAGATTTTAATGAAACAAGCAGAAAAGGTCGGGAGACAAGCGCGACAGGAAAAACTTTATGCTAAAACAATTGCACTAATATTTAAAACAGGAGATTTTATTTCTTATTCTCATCAGATAAAAATTATGAATCCTACTAATGTAACGTCTGAAATCTATCAGTATGCTTTAGAAGTTTTGAATAAAGGTTGGAGAGGGGAACCTTTACGTCTACTTGGTATTCGTCTTTCTGATTTTACAGAGAACCATAATAGACAGCTCTCTTTATTTGAACAAGAAAAAGATTTATCGAATCATAAGATTCAAGAAGTGATGGATGATATTTCAGAAAAATATGGAGATGGTGTGATCATTCCAGCATCCTTAAAACAAAAAGGAGAGGAGAGAAAATCATAATATGCAATATAATGATGATTTTATCAATCAGTTAATTGAACATGAAATACAGTTTAGTAATTCTTTGGCTCGCTTATACCATTATCCTGATAATATTACACACCTTTTATATGTTATGATTCCAGCTTTTATTTTAAAGTACGGAATTCGTTATCAATCTTTATTAGAACAGTGTTTTTCTTCTGTTCCTATTTTAATTGATGATAAACAAGATCAAGTTTATCAAGCTTATTATTTTAGTAAACCTACTCTTAAAAATGGGAAATATGAAGTAATGAAGGGTATTGTATTAAATAATTATCAGAATATTGGATTAATGCAGCTTTTAGATAATTTAGTACATGAGTTTAATCATGCTGTTAACTCTATGCAGAATGAACTTTTAGTTCAAGATGAAGTTATATTACGAACAGGACTTGTTTATCATTATTTTGATAAACAGAATTTGAATTTTATAAAGAGAAATGAAAAAGTAATCTTGGAGGAAGTAATCAATACGAAGCAAACAGAGATGATTATTGATACAATTCGGGATTTTTCTCACTATCAGATTTCCAATCCAATCATTCAAAATACTTTGTATTCTATTTATCATGCAATTGATCATAATTATCATTCTAATAGTTATCTTTTGGAATCTATTGTATGTAGACAATTACTACAAAATAAAACATTTCTATCGACAATAGAAACTTTGCGATTTGAGGGTCAAATTTCAGAAATCGATCATTTTTTTGACTCTATCGTTGATCAAGAGGGAGCACTCTTACAGTTATCTAATTATTTGAATAAGTCTATAGAATTGCAGAAAGAGTTATCGCAAAGCAGATGGTTTCGTAAGTTTAAAGTTCATAAAATTCAGAATCTTACCCAAAAAGCGCTTGCCATTGTGCAAAAATTTGATAATCATACCATTTATAAATAAAAGATCCTATTTTTTTAAAACAGGATCTTTTATTTTAGAATTATAGGATTTTATTTTTTCTAATAATTGTATTGGGATTTCATGAGGTGGAGTGCTTTCTTTGGTAATTATTTTTTTCAATATTCCATTATCTGTTATATAAGTATAAAGATCTTGAGCATCTTTGGATTGATTCCATTCGATGTTAGTTTGTTTCATGATAGATGCATAGATATACAAAATACAAAGAGTGTATTGGGCAAAGAATCCTTTCTTTTCTTCATAAGTTGGTATTTGATCATTTAATGCATTTATTAAAATATTTAGATCATCCCAATTTTCAATTGCTAGTTTTTCATAAGTTGGATTCCATTCGGATAGTTTTATAACAGAATAATTTACTAGTACTTGTTCTAATAACTCTATATTTTTGCTAGCTGAATTTTCATGAAAGTTGTTTTCTAATAGATAGTTACGGCATACTAATGTGATATCAATAGATTCGCTTCCATAGTTCTGAGACTTATATTTTTCTATTTGTTTTTTCATGCTTTATCCCCTCCTTTTTTTGGGTATATTATAACGATAAAATGCTAGTTTGTAAATTAAATTCTTTGTAATTCATGTTCTTTTATGTTAAAATTTATGATTTTGTGGTATATTAGTTACAGATAGAATGGAGGATGCCTAGTATGAAAAAAAGTTCATTTATGCAGGGAGCTTTTATTGCTACCTTTGGAATCGTACTTAGTAAAATTTTAGGTATTGTTTATGTAATCCCTTTCTATGCTATTATTGGTGAGCAAGGGGGAGCTTTATATGGCTATGCTTATTCTATTTATTCTATATTTTTAAGTATTTCACAGGCAGGGATTCCTCTTGCTATTAGTAAAATTGTTAGCGAATATAATGTATTAGGATATTATAATGCGAAGAGAAGAACTTTTAAATTGGGGAAAAAGGTATTATTTTTCTTGGGAATTCTTTGTTTTTTAATTATGTTTATTTTTGCTAGAGGTGTGGCAATTTTAATTATAGGTAATGTATCCGGAGGTAATACGATAGAAGATGTTACTTTTGTAGTAAGAGTAATTGCTTCTGCCGTTTTAGTGGTACCACTTCTTAGTATTTATCGTGGTTATTTACAAGGGCATAAATTTATTTCTCCTACTTCAGTTAGTCAAGTATTAGAACAAATTGTTAGAGTTTTTGTCATTGTTTTTGGAAGCTATTTAACATTAAAAGTATTTGGGTTGTCTTTAACTACTGCTGTAGGAGTAGCAGTGTTTGCTGCTACTATTGGAGCACTTTCTTCTTATTTTTATCTTGTCTATAAAACCAAAAAAAATAGGAAAGTTTTGGAAAAAGAAACAATGAAGGTAGAAGAGCCTAAAATTACAGATAAAGAGATTATTCAAAAAATATTGATTTATGCTTTTCCTTTTATTATGATCGATGTTTTTAAATCACTTATTAATTCTGTTGATGTATTTATGTTAGTCAAAGTTTTGGTAAATGGTATTGGTTATACTGCACAACAAGCAGAATCTATTATGAGTGTAGTTTCTACTTGGGGTCAAAAAATCAATATGATTATTGCTTCTATTTCTACTGGCCTTATGGTTAGTTTGATTCCTCATTTAACAGCTAGTTTTGTCAAAAAAGATATGGAAGATGTGAAGAAGAAAATCAATCAGACACTACAGTGGTTATTATTTTTCACAATTCCTATGACATTTGGATTATCCATTTTGGCAAAACCAGTTTGGACTATTTTCTATGGGGTTAGTGAATTTGGACCTAGCGTTTATCAATATTATGTATTTGTTGCTCTTGCTACTACTATGTTTACAGCTAGTGTCACTATTCTACAATTGTTGAAAGAATATAAGCAAGTATTTATCTGTTTAATCACAGGCTTACTTACTAATGTTATTTTAAATATTCCATTATTATATGCTTTTGATAAAATAGGATTGCCTGCTTATTATGGATCTACTACATCTACTATTTTAGGATATCTGGGTTGTAGTTATTTAGCACTTCGTTATATTGGTAAAAAATATAAAGTAAGTTATGAAGATACCATTAAAAAAGTTCTTAATATTTTTTTGATTACCATAGTCATGATTATTGTGTTGTTAGGATTGAAATATATCATACCATTTGTATCTACTAATCGATTGGTTAACATTCTATATGTAGCTGGCTTTAGTATAGTGGGTGCCGTTATTTATTTTGTTATTATGTTTAGGAGTAGATTGATTTATGATATTTTTGGCCATGGAAATGTTGAAAAAGTATTGAATAAAATTAGAAAAGGGAGATAATCATGAAATTTTGTACATTGACTGAAGAGGAATATCGAAAATTTTTAGAGGGAAATCCTATGGCTTCTTTTATGCAAACAGTAGAACTTTCTCATTTGAAGAAAGAGCTTGGCAGTACGATACATTTTGTTGGTATTAAAAAGAATGGTAAAGTGATAGCTGGTTCTATGATTTTAGAAGATTCTACTATTTTCCATCAGAAGATGTTTTATGCGCCACGTGGTTTGATTGTGGATTATCATGATAAAGAACTATTAACCTTTTTTACAAAAGAATTAAAAAAATACATTAAAAAACATGGAGGATTTATTTTAACGATTGATCCTAATGTCATTTATCGAGTTAGAACTTCTGATGGTCAAATTGATCCTAATGATTCTGCAAACGAAGAAGCTATTCATAATCTTTTATCTTTAGGTTATCAGCATCATGGGTTTAATATTTATTTAGACTCTAGGCAAGCAAGATGGTGTTATCGTTTTACTTTAGATGAAGATTATGAGTCTAAAAAAGCAAAATTTTCTAAAAGTACTAGAAAGAATATTGACTTTTGCATAAAAAAAGGTTTAATGGTAAGAGAGGGTACCATTGATGATCTAAAGGTAATGGCTGAGATTTTTGAACTTACATCGAAACGTCGTGATTTTTTTTCTAGAAGTTTAGATTATTATCAAAAGATGTATAAACATATGAAAAATTTGATGACCATTTATATTGCATATTTGGATCCTAACATCTATTATGAACATACTTTAGAATTATTAGAGGAAGCTAAAAAGAACTATCATATTGTGTTAGAAAAAATGGAAAAGGATATGGTAGGTAGTAAATTGCTTGCTCAAAAAGAAACAGCTTTAAAGCAAATAGATAAGTATCAAAAAGAATTAGAAAAAGCTGAAAAATTTAAGAAAGAAAATCCTAAAGGAAAAGATATTGGGTGTTTGTTATCTTTGAGGTCAGGAAATGAGTATTTAACTTTATCTAGTGGAGTACTTACCGAGTATAGACAATTTACTCCTAAATATTTGATGTATGAACATCATATTAAAGAAGCTTATAAAGAAGGATTTCAATACTGTAATTTTTATGGGATTACAGGGGACTTTGATCCTAATGGTAAATATTATGGTATTTATGAATTTAAAAAGGGATTTGGTGGTAATGTAATTGAATATATTGGGGAATTTGATTTAAAAATTAGAAGCTTTTATTATATATATAAGGTTTTGAAAAAGGTAAAGAAATGGATTAGGAGATAGTTATGAGAGATAGTTATGTATTTGAATATTTAAATGAAAATGATTTTAGAGTAAAAGAGCGTTCAGTACGTAAGTATAATATGCTTGCTTATAAGAAAATGATGTTTGAGTATTATCCTAAGTTAAAACAGGGTGAGTTTTTAGGAGAAAAAGTAGGGCAGAATAAGGATGGCAGTCTCATGTATGAATTAAAATTACCAACTGATGATATGTTTAGTAAAGTACATGGTATCATTACTCTTCATTATACTGTTTATTTAGATAAAAAGATTATTTTGCTTACGAATATCACACCAGAAGGAATTTTAGAAGAAGGGCATCGCACAGAGCTTTCAGCTTATAAGGGTGTTATGGTGTCCAAAGCTAATAAAGATAAAGATATGTTCAAGATTAATTTATTAAACATGATGAATAAAGGATATGGAAGTCAGTTTGCCTTGGTTACTATAGTGACGGCGATGGTAGTTTTAGCTATTGGTGTAATAGGATTTTTTGTCATGAAATAAGAACTGATTGGTTAAAATAGTAAGCCTTTTGAGTTTGGGTAAAATTTTAAAGAAATAGAAAAAAGTGAAAATGTGTTATCCACAGATTCACTTTTTTGATACAAAGATAGGGAAAACCTTCCAAAGTTCGGTAAAATATAATTGGATCAAAAATTTAATATTAAACAAAAATACTGGAAGTGTTTTCCATGAATAATTGTATCACAAATACTTATAAAATTAAAAGAAAAATCGTAAATTTTTTCAAATCTTGAATTTTATTTTGAATTTCCGTTTTATTATAAAAAACCGAAATAAGTCTTGTATAATATATTTTATGTTT
>CALVSR010000058.1 GCA_944359075.1 uncultured Bacilli bacterium | reverse complement strand
ATTCTTATATAGATACTTAAATGTAGTATCTGATACCAAGGATATAAATTCTAGTTCTTTTTCTTTTGGCATACAAACTCCTTTCTTAATATATGGAAAACGATTATATATTTATCTTCCAATTATATTATTTAAGAAAGTTTCAAAAAAACTTAAAAATTCTTAATTATCTAAAAAAGCTATAAATTCTTGCGATAGTCTTTTGTAAGAAAGGTGCACTATAAATGAGACGATTAGAGTCTGATTCTACGGCATATATTATTTTCTTTACAATGCTATTAGTACGATTATAACCAAGCAAAGAGAACAATGATTTTTCTAATTCTGTTAAAGTAGGCTCTAAATCTTCAAAATAGGAGCTTTCTTCCCTATTTTCTATCATAACATCATTAAATCCGGTATTAAAAATCCCTGGTTCAATTAACTTTATCTTGATATCATCTGTGATTAATTTTAATTCCTTTTTTAGACAAGTAGTTAAACTGATCAAAGCTGCCTTAGTAGCACAATAGCTACCTAAAAAAGGAATTGGAATAATACCTGCTATACTAGATATCACTACTACTTTTCCTGTTTTCTTTTTTAAAAACAAATGGCCACAATACATTTGAATCAATTTTATATTAGAAAATACATTTACTTGAAAATTATCTTCTAAAGATGAAATAGGAATATCTAAAATACTTCCACCATAACCGATAGCGGCATTGCAGATCAAACAATCAACTTCCAAATCATAAATTAATTTACGGTCTTTTTCTTGTGTAATATCCAGCTGAAAAACAGATGCCCCGTCTAATAAATGCAATTTTTTTAAATGCCCTACTACGGTTTTAATCTGTTCTTCTCTATGAACTGTAAAATAAACAAAATGCCCCCTCTCTATCAGTTTAATACCTGTATCAAAACCAATACCACTAGTTGCTCCTGTTATTAATACTTTCATAATACCACCAATATTAGTATGAAAAGGAATCACTACTTTATGTATGACTTTTTCATAGCTTTCATGGTTAGTAATGATTATTTTATGTTATAGAAATAAAAAAACATCCGATTTCATAACTAGATGATTTCAGATGCTACCATTCATAAAATTACATGGAATCCATTATAATCGAGTATATCCATTGCTTTCTCTTTCTATCCAAGTCATAATAACTTGTACAATATAATCGATTTCCGTTTCTGATAATTCTTTATTTTTAGGTATCCTGTGCCACTTATATAAACATCCTCTACAACAAGTAGCCGTTGCATGCTGAGCTATAAATACAGGATGCCCCCTCATTGGTGTTTGCTTGCCATCATTATAAATTTCTTTGGGTGCAAGTCTTTTTCTAATAAAATCATAAGCGTGATTCTTAATGACCTCTAGCCCTTTTTCTTGAACATAAACTTGATCTTTCGGTTTCAAATGAAAACTACTTCGAAATGTAGAAACAGATAATCTTCTCCATAATTCTTCCCTATCTACTGCCATCATGATGAAAATTCACCTAGTTTTTACTTTACGATAAATACATTTGTAAATCTCAGCTACTATAATAATCACAAAGGAAAGAGCAAATAATAGAAGAATTGTTTGTAGAGGAAGTCTAGTAATATTTAAGAAATTTGCTGTAATTCTAAACTCTGTAACAACAATCTGTAAAATAATAGAGCTAACAATAGTTCCAATTACCAACGGATTAGTAAATAAACTTGTTTTTAAAACACTATTCTTTTCACTGCGACAATTTAAAACATGAATATTTTGAATAAATACCATTAACATCATCACGATACTTCTAGCAATCACTAAATCCGTGTTTTTATCCATCAAGTTTTTCCAAACTACGAAAATCAACATTGCAATGGTTAAACCAAAAAGAGATACTTCTAACATTAAGTCCTTATCGAATAAAGACTCCTTGGTACTTCTTGGTTTTTCTTTCATAATATCATCTGTAGAAGTTTCAAATGATAAAGCAATATCTTGAATTCCATCCGTTACCACATTAATCCATAGCAATTGAATCGCAACTAATGGAAGTGGATATCCAAAAGCAATCGCTAACAAATAGAATAACACCTCTGCCATACCACAAGACAATAAGAATAATGTAATCTTACGAATATTAGAATAAGCGATTCGTCCTTCTTTAATTCCGGCTACAATCGATTTAAAATTATCATCCATTACGATCATAGAAGCCGTATCTTTTGCTACTTCTGTTCCGCTACCCATGGCAATCCCGATATTTGCTGCTTTTATTGCTGGGGCATCATTTACTCCATCTCCAGTAACAGCAATAAATTCACCCATTCTTTTATAAGACTCTACAATGTGTAGCTTATCGAGTGGCGTTACTCTAGAAAACACTTTCTTATCTTGAATAAACTGATCAAAAAACTCATTTCCCTTTTCATATGCTTCAGCAATTTGTTTCCCAGTTGCTACTTCTTCTCCTGTCGTAGCTAATTTCAATTCTTTCGCAATCGCTAAAGCTGTTAATGGATGATCCCCTGTTATCATCACAACTTTAATACCTGCATTATGGCATTCTTTCAAAGAATCAATGGCTTCCTTGCGGATCGGATCAATGAAAGCTACCATTCCTAAAAATTCTAAATCGTGAAGATTAGCTTCTTCCATTCCAGTCACAATACCATCACAAACCGCAATTACACGATATCCCTCTTTAGATAGTGCTTCATTTTGTTTCATATAAAAATCATTCTTTTCTGAAAAAGACATTACCTTTTCCAAAGACCCTTTTACGGAACAGCGAAGCGTCCCATTTTGTTCATAGAATACAGCAGAATACTGCTTTTCAGATTCATAAGGAATTCTATTTTTTACTTCTATATCCATATTTATTTTCATTTTCTCTTTTAATGCTAGAAAAGCAATATCAATGGAATCCCCATAAAACTCATATCCATTCGTTACTTTTTCTAGATGGGCTTCATTATTAAGGGCACAAAGCTTAACCAATTTTTCAGCATTATCCATCTTAGCCTCTCCATTGGGAATTACTTGTCCATCTCCATTATAACCAGTACCAGTGATTTCAAACGATGTTCCATCTTTTAAGACAATCTTTCTAGCTGTTTGTTCATTTACTGTTAAGGTACCTGTTTTATCAGAAGCAATTACTGTACAACTCCCTAAAGATTCTACAGAATATAAACTTTTCACAATTACTTTTTTCTTACTCATTCTACTCGAAGCAATCGTTAAAGCCATTGTTAAAGCTAGAGACAACCCTTCTGGCATAGCCGATACTGCCAATGCTACTACAGATAAAAATATACCACTAGTAGGATATCCCTTAGCCATAAGAATCAAAGCAGATATTGCGGAAACAATCAAAATTAAAATACTAATTTGCTTAGAGAACTTTTCCATTCGAATCGTCAATGGCGACTTTTCTTTCTTAGTTTCAGTAACATGAGAAGCAATTTTACCGATTTCTGTATGAATAGAAGTAGCAACAACTACAGCTTTTGCTCTTCCTGTCATAATACTAGTTCCTGCATATAACATATTTTTTCTTTCTGCCAAAATAACATCATCACCTAGAACGCTATAACTCTTAACCACTGCTACACTTTCTCCGGTTAAAACTGACTCATCTACTTGAAGATTATAACACTCTATAATACGACAATCTGCACTCAACTTACTACCACTGTCTAAAACTAAGATATCTCCTACTACAACTTCAGTGGAATCAATTTCCATTTCCTTCCCATTTCTTAGTACTTTAGCCTTCATTCTCAGCATCTTAGATAGTGCTTCAGCTTGATTCAATGCCTTATTTTCTTGATAAGTACCCATAATAACATCCACTAAAATAATAAATGCAATCACACCAGCATCTACGATTTCACCAAGCAAAAAAGAAATAATCACCGTAATGATTAAAATGATTTGAATAGGAGAGATAAACTCTTTCAAAAACAGTTTTAAAATGCTGTCTCTTTTTTCTCTTGGCAATACATTTTGACCATCTCTTAATAAACGCTTTCTTGCTTCCTCTTCTGTTAACCCAATATCAGAAGTGTCTAATTTTTTTAAAATATCATCTACTTCTTGATTAAAATACATCTTTATGATCACCTATTATTAGTATAACACAAGCTAAGCAAAATTCATACTTACTAATCAAATATCTAATTTCTTTTTTTTATGACATCATCTAATTCCAATTGACCCACTAATAAAGAAGAATTAGGATTGTGCTTTTGAAAATTTCTAATGACCTGCTTCTCATCATAATTAGCATAACAGTATTTACAAAAGTGCTTGCACGAATTATAAACACCAATATCTACCATTTCTACACAACCGCAATCACGTGCCTTCCACTTTTTAAAGTGGGTCTTTCCTGTAAGTCGAAAAGCTAGATTCCTATCGATGCAATCTCTTTTCAAAAAACCATACTCTACTAAATTTTCTTCTTCAAAGCAAGTTTGGACAGTCATACCATGTTCTTTGGCACTTTGACTAAAAGATTTTCCAATCTTTTCAAAATCCTGTTTTGTAAATTCTTTTAATTGTAACTTTGTTTGATGACTTCTTACATTTTTATAATCATCCACAAAAGAAATGATAATATGTTTGACATAGCCATCTAATCTTTCACATAGCCTAGTAAAAGCTTTTAGATGATATTCTAGCGAATACTCTGGATTCAACAAAATAGGATCATAGCGCACATAAATATTTTCATTGCCTATTATCTGTGAAATCTGTTGAATAGCAGTAATCACCTGTTTCTTATCAGGAACAGAAGGTTCCAAATCCTTTTTATACGGCGTTAATGTAACATGAAAAAGAATCGGTTTATCTATTTCTTTTAATCTATCTACAATAGGAATTGGATTTTTGGTACAAAAAACAATAGCATCTACATCCTGAAAGTAAATTCTACTTACTTGTTTAGGGTAAAAAGGATTTCTTACATCGACATATCCTTCTTTATACCGATTCATAAACCAATCGGTATAGAAAGCCACAATATCACATCTCCCACTAACATTCAAAATCATAAAAAACACTTCCTAGAAATATTTTTTCCTTCACCATTACTATATTTAGTAATAACTTTTGGTTTCATGTAAACAGCCTTTCCCAATCAAAGTGCAATATACTATCAAGAAATTTTATCTTTTCATTGCGACAGAAAATAAAGCACATTTATCAATAAATCTATCTATTATAGATCTTTTTAACACGATCTTTCAAAAATTCATCCAAAGTAGAATAACCTCTACTTTCTTTTTCTAAAAATTCAAAATAGTTGGAATATCTTTTCACAACATATAAGAAATCCCTATACTCTTCTTTTAAATAGTGATGTTTTTGAAAATAACACCCTAATATGTTCAATGCCAATCCATTCAAACAACAATAATTAAAGTTGGTAACCATGTCCACGCTATCCTTACTGATACAGTAGTTACTATCATCAAAGCAATAGAGTTTCTCTGTATCAGGACTTCTATCTATGGTGCCATATTTTAAATTGCCCATATACCAATCATCTAACTCGATATGATTTTTGCTGACATATGGGATTTGATCTCTTAATGCAAAAATATCAGCAAAAAATTTAGAACAAGAGAGGTTAAAAATAATATCTTGAGTATTGCCTTTTATTTCATTAATATAATAAGAACCGCAACCAATATAATGATCCTTTGAATCGAACACCATCATATTACTTAATAATATAGGCCTAACTTCATCGGATAGTTCTATAAATTTTTCCATATCTTTTTGCGATGGAAACCATTCATCTTGTTCTTCTTCTTCATATTCTTTTTCCGTTCGATAAATCTTAATAGCCATATCCTTGGCTTCTACTTGTAATCTATAAACCGATCCAGAATATGTCCTTTGGTTACTCACTGGTGTAGCAGGGAGCTCATAAAACTTACCATTTATTTTTATATTTTGAATACTAGACATAAAATTCACCTCTTAAAAAGTTACACTATTATATCATAGTTTTTCAAAAAGAGCATTTTTCTTTTAAAATCGATTCACTTTCTACTCCTAAACCTCTCTTTTATCAATGTTTTTATGATACTCTAAAAAACTAGTACATAGTTTAATATCTATTAATTTCTATAAATTTTATGATTAAGATCAATTCCCTGCAATTGCATCTTAATCATAATTTGATTAATTTCATAGTCATTCAGTCCTAAATCCTTTAACTCTTTCCTTTTTAATTTCCATACATCACTAATAATTTGAATTTTTTTAGTATGTAATTTTTCTATCAATGGTGGATCAAGATTTAATTTGGTAATGCTTTGATCTAATAACATAATTCTTTTAATTTCCCATAGATGCAAGGACTTGATTAATCACATATTGCTTCGTATCCTCATAACTCATTCCTAGAACGGTTCCTATTTCATTATATAAATATTTTTCAGCTAGTTCAAAATAATGATGATCTTTATCACTGATTTTTTTCTTATGATCTAATCTTTCTTTATTTCTTAGATAAGAAGTCTTAATAATTTTAATCAAATCCTCATGTGTACCACTATTCAGTAAATTCTTATATTCGTTTTCTAATCTTTTTTCATCGCTCTAAATTGTTTCGATTTTAGGCATTTTTTGAATAAGTTTCTGTATTTCTTCTTTAGAAATTAAATCGCGTATATATCCTGCACAGTAATCTACTGGTACATCAATATGCAAAGACTCATCATCAATAGGTACTAACAAATAATAGTCTTTATGATTGAAATGATTTTCTTTAATTGCTACTACTTTACAAACATCCTTACGATAAATAATATAATCTCCTATTTTTCTCACTTGTTCCTCCTAAAACAAAAATAGCTATGCAACTGGACTTACACCATTACATAGCTACTCGTTGTAACTAAATTATATCATTTTTTTGAAATTTTTTCATGTGGAAATTTGAAAATTTTTATCAGTTTCTGAATTCTCATAGTAAATGCACGTTTTTAAAATAACGTGTTTTTAGTTTGAGAATTGATGCGTGTTTTTAGTTTGAGACAATTTGTATATAAAAT
>CALVSR010000057.1 GCA_944359075.1 uncultured Bacilli bacterium | reverse complement strand
TCTTCTTTTTTCTCTTTTCTATTAATATCTTTCTTAGCCATAAATAACCACTCCTACTTCTATTATTACCTATTTTCACTATTATCATTATATCTTTTTTACTTTTATTTTTCAAGGTCTATAGGACCGTATATTTTGCTTAATTTATGATAGATAATAAGTTTAGATTTAATGAGGTGTGATATGAATCAAAAATTTCTTGTGGATGACAATTATTATTACGATGTAGTACGCAAGAATATCAAAAAATATCGTATTAACTCAAAATTAACTCAACAAGAACTTGCCGATCTAACTGGATTAACGAGAGATTATATCTGTGATATTGAAAGTCTTAGGAAAAACAAAGGTTTTTCGATTGCAACTTTAGGCAGAATTTCCTATGCATTAAATATTCATATTGAAGATTTATTTAAAGAAGAAGATAAAGAAAAAGAAGCTATTCATTAATGTATTAGCTTCTTTTAAATTAAAGTGTCTCCGGTCATTTCACTTGGAATTTCTAAATTCATAATTTTTAAAATAGTAGGTGCAATGTCTCCTAGCTTTCCTTCTTTTAACTGGTAGTTATGATCACAGATAATAAACGGTACTTTATTGGTAGTATGAGATGTAATAATATTATCATTTTCGTCTAACATTAATTCACAATTTCCATGATCTGCCGTTACTAACATAATACCATTTAATTCTTTTATTTTCTGATAAATTCTACCTAAATTCTCATCTACTGCTTCTACTGCTTTAATAGCCGCTTCTAATTTTCCAGTGTGTCCAACCATATCACAATTGGCAAAATTTAAAACAATCAAATCATAGTGAGTTTCAGATAATTCTTTTAGTAGAGCATCTGTTACTTCCACAATACTCATTTCTGGTTTCAAATCATAAGTTGCTACTTTGGGAGAAGGAATCAGTATTTTTTTCTCGTTTGGGTAGTCTATTTCTTTACCACCATCAAAGAAGAAAGTAACATGAGCATATTTTTCTGTTTCTGCAATTCGCAATTGTCTCAAACCCTTATGTGCAATATATTCTCCTAATATATTGATTAAAATCGGATCATCAAAAGCATGTTCTGCTATTACCGATTCTACTACAGGTAACATCGTTACTACTTTGACATTTTTAAATTTTTTTACTTCCATTTCATGGAAAGCAGGATTTGTAATAGCTGTTAACAGTTCTCTTAAACGATCTTTTCGATAATTATATACAATAATACCATCATTTTCTTCTATGTTTCCCTCTTCTGAAAAAAGAGTAGGAATCAAAAATTCATCTGTAATATTTTGCATATAACTTTCTTCCACAAAGTCTTGGATTGAATGGTGTTTAGGTCCTATGCCATTTACTATAACATCGTATGCTTTCTTTAATCGATCATAATTATTATCTCGATCCATTGCATAATAACGCCCACTAATGCTAGCAATTTTACCAATACCAATTTCTTCTAGCTTATCTTCCACCTTTTTAATATATGGATAACAGCTACGTGGTTCTACATCTCTACCATCTGTAAACAAATGAAGATATAATTTTTCTACTTTATTCTGTTTACACATATCTAGAATGGCCATTAAATGATTGATGTGAGAATGAACTCCACCATCACTAATTAGACCCATGATATGTAATTTGGAATGGTTTCCTTTGCTATGATTTATTACTTTTAAAATTTGTTTGTTATCAAAAAATTCTTTATTTTCTATTTTTACATTAATCAATTCTTGAGGCTGATAGACAAGGCGCCCCGCTCCTATATTCATATGACCTACTTCAGAATTTCCCATTTGACCATTAGGCAAACCCACTTCTTTACCACTAGCATTTAAAGTAGTATGAGGATAATTATTCCATAGATAATCAAAATTAGGCTTGTTAGCTAATTTTACCGCATTTCCTTTTTTCTCATCACGTAAACCGAACCCATCTAAAATGGCTAATAAAACTGGTTTCATTCTTTTTCTCCTTTTTATCTTGATTTTATTTCCTAATTATAAACTATCTTTCAAACAGAAAGCAGCATAAATAGGAACATATTTGATTCCTTTTTTTACACTGAAATTGTCTTCTGTAAATCGAATTGCTTCAGTAATATTAAATTTACTCATAAACAAAGATAACGATTTTGCTTTTGAAAGATTTTTATTGACAATTTCAATTGGAATAATTTTTCCTGCTCTAGTCTGTACTACAAAAGGTACTTCTGCTTTTCCTTCTGATTGATAATAATACAAGTTATAACCACATGCAATAATGGCATTGGCTAAACTATTTTCATATAAAATATATTTTAAATTGTCATCTATAAATAATTTCATTTTGGATAAATGCATCATCATAAATAAGATACCGGTATCATTTAAATACAACTTAAAACTTTCTGGATCCTTGCATTTACTAAGAGGTGGTGTTACCTCGCTAATTTTATAGCATTTATAAGCAATTCCGTTAGCGGATAAAAATTCCAATGCTTTTTCATAATCTTTGCTTCTTCCTCCAGTTCTCATTAGTCCATATTGAAATTTTCGATTTGGTTTTAGTAGCTGATAAGGAAGGATATTTAAAACATCATTACAACGAGTAATATCGATTAAATTGCTTAAGTTTAAAAATTCTTTTTTATATGTATCTAATTGTTTTTCATGAATGATTCTGATTTTTAAGTCTGTTTCTTTATTTAAATTTGCTACGACACTTTCAGGAAGCCCACCAGTAATTAGATATTCTTCATAATAATCCATGGCAATGTTATGAAACGGCATAGGTTTATTGTTTCGGTATGATGTTTTAATAAAATCAATTAATTCTATATTACCAACTGCTCTTAGGTATTCTTCAAAATCCATAGGAAACATATATTTGTACTGTAGTTCTTCTCCTTTAAATGTTAATAATTTTTCTTTTAAAGAAGTAATCATAATGATGTGATACTCATTAGGCTCTTTTCCAAATTTTTTTACCGCTTTTACAATTTCTTCTTCCATTACATTATCTATAATGATTAAAGTATCATTTTTTAAAATACTTTCTCCTACCAAAAGAGATAACTTGGCTATTATTTTATCTATAGAATTTTCTTTTTTTACGATCTTTAATAGTTCTAAATTATTGTCACTATTGATATAAGCAGTGGTTTTATATTCTCTTTCTCCAAATTCCACTGCAGTATATGTTTTCCCTATTTGCTTATTTCCATAAATCAAAAGTGGTTTTCTGTTAGGATCTTTTTTCCATTTTAGTAAATCTGAATAAATTTTTCGTTCCATAAATCGTATCCTCCTTACATTATTTATATTTTTATTATAAAATTATTTTAAAAATATGTCAATTAGAGAAGAAAAAAAGTATAAGGATTGCTTATACTTTAAAATCTTATCTTTACAAACTATATAGATATCCATATATTCTTTCTTTACCTATGGTCATTCGCTATTTGGATACGAATTATTTTGTATAATCTTTTTGGAACTCTAATCGTAATTTATCTGCAACTGTTACAATAAATTCTGAGTTGGTTGGCTTGGCTTTGTCAATATCTACACTATGACCGAAGATTTCTTCCATCAAATCCCAGTCACCTCTATTCCAACTTACTTCTATTGCATGACGTATTGCTCTTTCTACACGAGAAACTGTAGTATCAAACTTGCTGGCAATATCAGGGTATAATTCTTTGGTAATTCCGCCAATTACTTCGGGTCTTTCATATAAAATTGATATTCCTTCTCTAATATATTGATATCCTTTAATATGAGATGGTATTCCTAATTCATGTAATATTTTGGTGATGGAAATCTGCAAATTATTATGATAAATATCAATAGATGCGTTAGAGTAATCTTTCGTTTCTCCACAGTCTTCAATTCTTCTTTCCAAGTCTGATAGTTCAAATGGCTTCAAGATAAAATAATTCACTCCCAGTTCAGATACTTTTCGAATCATATCTTGTGCATTATAAGAAGTTAATACGATAATCTTCTTATCAATACTTTCTCTTCTTAGCTCTTCTAAGACAGATAATCCATCTTTTCTAGGCATAATTAAATCCAATATTATTACATCATATTCTGATTGATGGGCTCTGGCTATTTGAATGCCTTCTTCTCCATCATTTGCCTCTAATACAACCTCAATACTAGCGTGATTATTAAAGTACTCCTTAATCATGCTTACTAACTCGATGTTATCATCGATCATAAGTACTCTGATTTTTTTCATATTTTCTCCTTTCGTACTCCACGCAAGTATAATTATACAATAATATCCTACAAATTGATACAGCGAATCTTGACAAGATATGTAAATATTTGTCGAATTCTGTTATTTATTTGCTATATTTGAAATTGCTCCATAGGTTATTACAATCAAAACCAGCACAATCACAATCCATAAAACTGGATCACTATAATGATCCATAATAAAATCATAGCAGTCATTAGAAAACTCTGTTAGCTTTCCCCATATGTCATCGAAAATATTTAAAATCATTTTATCACCTCTATTAATTGTTTTAATTTTTCAATATTTAGACTGGCACTTCCAATTAAGTATCCATCTAACAGTTTTATCTTTTCTAATTCCTGAATGGTTTGTTCATTTACACTACCACCATATAGTAGAATAGGAGTGATTCCTAATATTTCTGTTACCTTTGTTTTGATATATTGCAACCTCTCTACTAAGATTTCATAACAAGGAATTTTACCACTACCAATTGCCCATACTGGTTCATAAGCAATCATTATGATGTTGGTTTGAATTCCCGTTAGACTTTCTTCTAGTTGTTGTTTTAATATTTCTGTTGTATATTCTTCCTGCTCATTTTCTTCTCCCACACAAAGAATAGGGCAAATATCATAACATAATAACTCTTTTATTTTTTCTTGAATTTCTTGATTGGTTTCTGAGTATTTTTTTCTTTTATCAGAGTGACCTACAATCGTATATTGAACAGACATATCTTTTAGCTCTTTTACATTAAACATATAATTCACATCTTGGCTTCCTAATAAACAGTTTTCATCTTTATAACTTAATAACTGCTCATCATTAGGACAGATTACTATTTTCACTTTAGAACTTTCTAATTCTTTTATCTTATTTTTATAAGTCACTGGTACTATTTTATCTTTGTAATTACTTATTATCCATTTCATCTTTATTCCCTTTTACCTTATCTACAAATTTTCCAATGAAACCCAAACGATTTTTTTTATGCTTAATGGCATAGTAATAAACATCTAATACAGATTCTGCAAAGTATTTTGCACTAAAACGCTCTGAGTTGATTCTAGCTTGATTCGATAATTTTTTCACTAATTTTCGATCTTTATAGAGTTCTTTTATAATCTGTTCACATTCCTCTTGGTCATTAAAAATTCTACCATTTAGACCATCTATTACAGTATTTTTAAAACTTTCATCATTGATACAAATTGGCACTACACCAGATGCCATCGCTTCAATTACCGTTAAGCCTTGCGTTTCCGTATGTGAGGCTGTTAAAAAGATATCTGATAAATGATAGTAGTAAGGAACCTCTTCCCATGCAACTTTACCTGTCATAATAACATTTTGATCGATTTTATATTTCTTGATAATCTTCTTGTACTCTTCATAATCAGGTCCATCTCCAACAATCAATAATTTTAAATTAGGATATTTTGGTACTAAATTTTTCATTACATCCAATAGAAAAGTGATATTTTTTTCTTGAGCTAATCTCCCTATAAAGATTGCTACAAAATCTTTAGAATTCAATCCTTCTTTTTCCTTTAATTGTGCTAATTTTTTAGAATCAATATTTTCTCTATAAAATCTTTCTAATTCAATACCGGTTGGAATGATATGAATATTTCTATCTACTTGATATTTTTCTTTAAATAAATCATAAGTTTTTTTCGTTGGAACAATTAATTCGCTTGCTGTTTTATCACAATAGAATAAGGTTAGATATTCCACAATTTTTTTACTAGACTTATTAAAATATCCTTTGGTAATATAATGAATATAATCTTCATACATCGTATGATAAGTATGAACTAAGGGGATATCGAGTTGATAGGCTAGAATTCTTGCAAATGTTCCAATCGCAAATTCTGTTTGCGAATGGATAATATCTAAATTCCAGCTCTTTATTTTATTTACCGCTTTTAGAGGATATACTGCTGTTAATCTAGAGTCATAAATTCCTGTAGGGATACCAGGAATTTTTAGAACATGTTCTTTTTCATCATACTCATAATGAAATCCTTCTAAATTGGCTGTTACTACATACACTTCATGTCCTAGTTTTTCAAGTCCTTTTTTTAGCATTACTTCACTGGTTACTAATCCACTAATGTAAGGAGTATAAGTTTCTGTAAATATTCCTATCCTCATTTTTCTTCGCCTCTTTTAGTATTTATATTAAACAAGATGCCTCCTACTATCATTGGTAAATAATATGAAATAGTTCGCCAAATTAGTAATGATGCTCTTAGTAATGACCCTGTTATAAAATTTCCAAAGAATTTAAAGTAACCGAATTCAATACCTCCACTAGCTCCTGGTATAGGAACAAAAGCACCCATAATTAGTACATATGCAGAAGAACAAATTACTTTTAATGGTGTTACCCCTGATGGAATATGATTGGCTAATGCTAGTATTACAAAGTATGGCATTAAATAAGTTAGGCCTAGATAACTCATATTATAAAGAAAAGTTCTAATGCATAACCATTTATTTTTCTTTAAATATTCTGCCCCCTCATGAAAATCATCCACTTTTTCACGCCACTTTGCTTGTTTTTCTTCTTTATTTTTTATTAATTTTAACTTGCTCAAGATGGAGATTCCTTTACGTATTATAAAATGATTAAACCTATTACTGAAACTGATGATAATCAGTCCTATCATGACTAGAGTATTTACTATAAATCCAATCGTTACCAAATGCTTTAATAGAGTAACTTCTGTAAATATTTCCAAATAATGATTGGTAATAATAGCTAGAATTCCAAAAACAACTAAAGCTGCTTGATAGATAATAAAGTTTTGAATAATAATGTTGGTAGCTTTGGTTAAACGAATCCCATCTTTTTTTAACATATA
>CALVSR010000056.1 GCA_944359075.1 uncultured Bacilli bacterium | reverse complement strand
CAGTAAGTGATGAAGTAGGAAAAGCTCAGGTAGGAGAAGGAAATGTTTTTGATTTCAAAGTAACGAGTACTACTCCTGGAAATGCTAGTATTCCATACGAAGTAACAGCAAGAATGAGTAGTGATTCTACTTTAGGTCAAAATGCAGTGAAAGTATATTTAACAGAAGTTAGTGGTGATATGGAAAACGAAATTTTATTAGATAAATATAGTAACTTAACCCAAACTAGTGTATCGATTCCAGAAAATATCACCGAAAAAACACTCTATACAGATACCGTACCAGCAAATAGTAGTAACTATGAAAAAGATTTTAGATTGAGAATGTGGATTAGTGAAGATACCGATTTTTCAGATGGAAGTATGAATGGAAAGACATTTACGATAACCGTAAATGTGTATGCCAATGCAGAAATTGTATCATCCCCAACAGGAATTTATACTGAGAGTATTTTAAATGGAGCAGATCCGGTATTAACAGATCATTTAGTACCTGTTCAAATCGCAGAAGATGGAACGGTAACCAAAGCTAATCTTAATCAAGAGTGGTATAGTTATGAAAAGAAGAATTGGGCAAATGCTGTAGTGTTAAAAGATGAAGGAATTACTTATCAAAATGGAGAAACGATTCCAGAAGATAATATAGAAAGTTATTTTGTATGGATACCAAAATATAGTTATCAATTATGGGATCTAGGTAATTATTCTAGTTTAACGAGTATAGAATCGAAAGAACAGACTATTCCTATTAAATTTGGATTAACGAATACCAGTGATAGTAATACCGGAGAATGTACAACACCAGGAGTAGCTGGAGAAAGTGGAAGTTGCCAAGTAGGAGATTATATGACACATCCAGCATTCTTAGCCTTTGATAGTAATGGATTATGGGTAGGAAAATTTGAAACCGGGTATGATGGGGCAACTAGTACATCTGGTGCTCAAGTAGATAGTAATGACTCTAGTAAGATTATTATTAAGCCAAACGTCTATAGTTGGAGAAATCTTACTTTAGGAAATATGTTTAGTGCTAGTTACAACTATCTAAGATCTGATGAATCTCATATGATGAAGAATACGGAGTGGGGAGCAGTAGCATACTTACAACACAGTGCATACGGTTCACAAACTAGTGTAAGAATCAATAATAATAGTGCCTATATAACCGGATATGCAGGAATTGAAGAGCCGACTGTAGGAAACAGTTCTACTAGTATTGAAGGAAATAGGCATGAATCTACAGCTTTAGGAGCAGATGGAACATATACAGTAAACTATTTGAATAGTTTATCAAATGTTGCTTCTACTACCGGAAATAAGAGTGGAATCTATGATATGAGTGGAGGAGCTTGGGATACTGTAATGGGATGTTCATCCGGTGTTAGTGCAACAGGAGGAAGTAGCGGAATCACTAGTATTTATCCTGATTTTTTTACGAATAGTAGTTGGAATCAGTATTATGATGAATATACATCTACAACAGTTCATAATTATAATAATCGAATTTTAGGAGATGCAACAGGGGAGATGGGGTCATTTGGAAGCCAGAAAGATCCAGATAGTATTACTAGATATCAATCTAGTTGGTATGGAGACTATGGTCAATTTGTGAATTCTTCTAGTAGTTTTGCGGGATCCTGGTTCTATCGTGGAGGTCGTCCCACAACAGGCAGTAGTTCAGGTAATTTTGCCTTCTCACCTGCATCTGGTGCAAAAGTAACCTATAGTTCATTCCGTATTGTGCTTACTCCATAATTATTAAGAGAAAACAAAAAAGCTATCAGTTTGATATAAACCGATAGTTTTTTGTTTATTAGAACTGGAAATATTTAGTTATCTATATAAAAGATATACTAAAACTATATTTTGTCAATAATTTCAGATGTTAAAGTAGCGGCAATGTTAGCAGCTTCCTCCTCTTGTTCTTCTACTCCGTCTGCAAAATCAGAAATAGAGCGAATAATTAAATAAGGGATTTGATTTTTTCTACAAGTATGGGCAATGCTAGCACTTTCCATATCTACTGCAATACAGTTAGTTCGGTGGTAAATATCATCGCGCATAGTATGAGAGGTTATAAAACAATCTCCACTAGCAATCCCACCGATTCGGTAAGGAAGTTTACTTTCTTTTAAAATATTTTCTGCTAATTTTAGTAATTTTTGATCTACTTTGATTTTTCCATAGTCAGGAACACAACTTTCCATAATACGAAGTGGTGAAAAATCATGATAAGTTGCATAACTTACTAGAATGGTATCTAAGACTTTACCTGTTTCCACCAAGCTTCCACAGCACCCGGAATTGATAATATAATCAGGATAATAAATATCGATTAAATACTGTGTAGTAATAGTAGCATTTACTTTACCAATGCCAGATAGGCATAAAATAATTTTCTTATCTTTATAGTTTCCTTCCCAAATATTGAATTCTTGATTTGTCTGGATTAATTGAAATATTTCTTGATATTTTTTAATTTCTTTATCCATGGCAGCGATAATACCTATTGTCATATAAACACCTCTGTTACATTATAGCAGAAAAAGTTGTGTTTTTAAAATAATTCATTTATAATATAGAAGACTAATAAAGGAGGATTTCATATGAAAAATTTAAATAAAAATATGGGTAATATTATTTTTGTTGGTTGTGCTATTATAGTATTATTGATTATTTTAGGGGCAAATGCTTTAATCAATCAAAAAAATAAAGAAAAAGAACAAGCTAATTTATTATCTGGGAAGCATTATGTAGAAATGATTGTGAAGGATTATGGGACTATTCAACTTGAGTTGGATGCTGATATCGCACCTATTACGGTTACTAATTTTGTGAACTTAGTGAACGATAAATTTTATGATGGGCTTACTTTTCATCGCATTATAGATGGCTTTATGATTCAGGGTGGTGATCCACTAGGAAATGGAACTGGTGGTAGTGAAGAAACTATTAAAGGTGAATTTTCTTTAAATGGAGTAGAGAATAGCATTTCTCATGTAAGAGGAGTCATTTCTATGGCTCGAAGTAATAATTCTTATAATTCCGCTTCTAGTCAGTTCTTTATTGTTCAAGAAGATAGTACTTCTTTAGATGGACAATATGCTGCTTTTGGACATGTTATTAGTGGAATGGAAGTAGTAGATGAAATTGCCAAAGTAGAAGATGATAATGGTACGGTTTTAGCAGAAAATCAGCCAGTGATTGAAAGTGTTCGTGTTATTTCGGAAAATGAAGCAACTAGTGAATCATAGTTTTGATGCTTGTTTTGAACCAGATTCGGAAATCTTGATTTTAGGAAGTATTCCTTCTGTAAAATCTAGAGAAGAGGGGTTTTATTATATGCATCCTAAAAATCGCTTTTGGAGTGTTCTTAGTCAAGTTTATAAAGAAGAATTTCCCAAAACATTAGAAGATAAGAAGGCTTTATTAAAAAAATATAAGATTGCTCTGTGGGATGTTATTCAGAGTTGCCAAATAAATGGAAGTAGTGATAGTAGTATTTCCAATGTAATACCTAATGATATTGCAAGCATATTGAAGAAAACCAATATTCAAACTATATATACAACAGGAAAGAAAGCTTTTGCTTTATATCAAAAGTATATTTTCCCTATAACCGGGATAGAAGCTATTTATTTACCTTCTACCAGCCCAGCCAATGCCATTTTAACTGAGAAAGATTTAGTAAAACAGTATCAAATAATAAGGAGTATTGTGAGGAGTATTGTGAAATGAAATTAATCGTCAAACAAGCAAGTAATTTAATGGATTATCTAGTTATAAATACAGATTATACAAAAAAGAAAGTTAAAAGCTTATTAAAATACAAAAGCATTACCATAGATGGTAAGGTACCACTTGGACATGACATTCCCATAAAGAAAGGGCAAATAATCGAAATCTCTAAAGAAAAAAAGATTACGAAAATTGGTACTATAGATATTGTTTACGAAGATACTGACTATTTGGTAGTAAATAAACCTAGTGGTATGTTAACCATATCTACCGATAAAGAAAGAAATCGAACTTTATATCATATGGTAAGAGAATATGTGCATAGTAAACAGAATCATGAAAAAATATTTATCGTTCATAGATTAGATCGAGAAACTAGTGGTTTAGTGTTGTTTTGTAAAAACGAAGATTTAAGAAACAAAATTCAAGAGAATTGGGAGAATGTTGCCATTAGGCGTGAATATGCGGCTGTTGTAATAGGACTTTTAGATAAGAAGAAAGATTGCTTGATTTCTTATCTAAAAGAAAACAAGGCTAATATGGTTTATGTAACCAAAAATAAAGATGGGAAACAAGCGATTACTAATTATGAGGTAATCAAAGAAAATCAAAATAGTTTGTTAAAAATTATGATTGAAACAGGCCGAAAAAATCAAATTCGTGTCCAGTTAGCAGAAATTGGTCATCCTATTGTAGGTGATAAAAAATATGGGACTGGTAAAGGAAAAAAATTATTACTTTGTGCGAATCGTTTGGATTTAAAAGATCCTAGAACGAGAAAAATTTTAACTTTTGAAATCAATGTACCAAGAGAATTTATGAGAAATTTATAGGGAAATCTTAACAAATGAAAAAAATCACGATATAATCATAATTATAGAGGAGGTAACACATGGAAGAAATCAAGAAGGGTATGAATAAAATTTTTAATGCATCCGTTATTACATCAATGATTATATTAGTATTAGGAATATTTTTATTTATTCAACCGGATACTATTATTCATATGATTTCCATTATTTTAGGAGGAATTATTTTAATTCCAGGAATCACATCATTAATTGACTATTTTAAAAATAAATATCAACCAAGTTTAATTAGTGGAGTTATTACGATTATTATTGGCATGATTTTAATTATAAATACCAAATTAGTAGCTAGTATTTTACCTTTTATATTAGGAATATATTTTATTGTAAATGGAATTAATCGTTTACAGTATGCTTTACAGTTAAAAAAACAAGGTATCCATTTTTCTACATCTTTAGTATTTTCTATTTTGATTATTATTTGTGGGGTTTTATTTATCATCAATCCATTTGGAGGAGCTTTAGTGATTACCAAAGTAATGGGAATTTTTATGATTATATATGCTGTTTTGGATTTATCTAATACGGTTTTTATTAAAAAAGAAATGCAACAAATGAATAGAAATATGAATATGAAAGATGCAGTAATTGAAGTAGAAGTTGAGGATAAAAATGACTAAGAATATGAATGATGAAAAATTAAAAAGAGTGAAAGTTCGTAAAATATTAAAAGGATTTATCATTTTCTTTGGGTTTCTTACACTTATCTTGGCTATTCACTCTTTGGTAACAGGATTTACTCCCGTTTTTGCTATTCTTGCATTTTTAATAGAAGCAGTATTATCTCATTATCGTAACAAATTAGATCCTAAATTGGTAAATCTTGATTCGAAAAATCAGGAATAAAGCTTTCATTTGCGGTATCGCCTTCTTGAATGAAGGCTTTTTTAATTCCTAAATCAAGAGCATAGTTGATGATTTCATCATAATCTTCTTGTGTAATTTTATTGTTTAATTGCGAATATCGTTTAAAATGTTTGATAGGTGTATATTGATTCATAATACTGATATAGATATCATTTTGGTATTGTTGATATAAATATTTTAGAATTTTTTTGCTATCTTCTTTTAATCCAGGCATGATTAAGTGTCTAACAATAACACCTTTTATCATCATGCCATTTTCATCAAATTGTGGTGTTCCAACCTGTCTAACCATTTCATTTATTGCATCAGCCGCTATATTAAAATAATTAGGTGCATGAGAATATTTAATAGCATATTCATCATCATAATACTTTAAGTCTGGTAAATAAATATCGATAATCCCAGCCAACATTTGGATGGTTTCTTTGGTTTCATAACTACTAGTATTATAGACGATAGGAACAGTTAATCCCTGTTGTTTGGCTAACTTTAGTCCTTCTATAATAAGAGGAACAAAGTGAGTAGGGGTTACTAGATTGATATTATTAGCACCTTGCCTTTGAAGATTTAAACAAATGTTGGAAAATTCCTCTATTGTGATTTCTTTTCCGGTCAATTGGGTACTAATATCTCTATTTTGACAAAAGATACATTTTAGGTTGCATCCAGTAAAAAAAATAGTACCACTGCCATTTTTACCAGATATACATGGTTCTTCCCACATATGTAGGCTAGCACGAGCTACCACTAATTTATCTTTCATCCCACAAACCCCAGTTGTTGTTGTTCTATCTACTAAACATTTTCTTGGACATAAATTACATTTTTTTAATATCGTTTTCATAACCATCACAGAGTTATTATATCAAAACTATTAAAGTTATGTTCATAAAAATATATTGATTGCATAATGTATAGTAATGTGATACCATTTAATTGTGGTACACAGAACCACTGGACTATTTATTTCAACTTTTTCTTTCTTAATTAAAGATACGGAAAAAAAGAAACAAAAGATCCAAATTTTTAATTAAGGAGGTAAAAAAATGACTGAATACAAAGATAAAACCATCAAATGTGTTGATTGCGGATGTGAATTTGTTTTTACTGCTAGAGACCAAGAATTCTATCAGGAAAAAGGATTTACCAACGAACCAAAAAGATGTAAATCTTGTCGTGATAAGAAAAAAGCAGAAAGAAATCAAAATCAATCTGCTAATCTTCATCATAGTGATAATTAAAGAGAATAATCAACAATTTTTATTACATCAGGACTTACTTTGCAACAATTTTAGGTTGTTAGCCATACATATTTGACTAACAACCTTTTTATATGAGAAAAAGGCCCTTAAAGAGTCTAGTTTTCATTATTATCTAATTCTTCTAATTGTTTGAGTGTTAAGCCAGTTGCTTTTAATATATTTTCTTTTTCTACTCCTAAAGATAATAAGTTTTTAGCAATTTCTATTTGTTTCTTTTTTTCTCCTTCTTCAAAAGAAATCTTCTTCTCGGTGTTTAAAATCTTCTTTTGATCTTCTTCATAGGTCATTGCACTTTGAAATGTTTCTTCTTCATTTAACTTCGTAATTTTATCTTCAAACTCACTCACAAAATCATCTCCCTTGGACAAATCTTTTAACCCTTTCGTTTCCAAATCTAACATAATTAG
>CALVSR010000055.1 GCA_944359075.1 uncultured Bacilli bacterium | reverse complement strand
AAACTAAATCCTTCACGAGCTTGATCTTCAGTACTAACTCTAATATAAAGCCCTGCTATTTTCTTTTCTTCATTCATTAATCTTCAACTCCTTTTAATATAAAAAGGTGTCAAAAAGTATTAATTGTTTAATACTACTGACACCTTATAATTTTATCTTCTCTTTGCAGATTGCATTTGTTTTGAAATATAATCGTATTCACTCATTGATTTTTGATTTACATAAGTTATTTTATCATCATTATATTTTCTAGGTGAACCTGTCGTAATGACAGTTTGTCCAAAATCATTTTGATTATATCCACAAATTACTCTTTTATTTTGTAATTGTTTCTTTAATAGTAATAAGTATTGTTTTTCTGACATATGAAATCCCCCTTAATTGATTTCATATTCTAACATAAAATGTATTAAGTGTCAATTTTTGTTAAATATTCTTTAAATAATTTTCTAATTCAGATAATTTAATTTTATTATTTAAGTTTTCTATAAATATCTCATTAGAATAATTAAAAGCTAGAAAAGTTATACCATTAATTATAATTCTGTGTGGTTCTAGATATGTAAGATTAGTTTTATCTATGGTTCTTAAATTACCATTAATAATAATTGGTTTAACTCTACAAAACTCACATATAAACTCTAATCTCTTTCTTAATGATTCTTCCATTCTAACTTCTTGCTTGGTAACATCTACCATTTTAATCAATCCTTTCTTTGAAAAACTTTTTTCTAAACAAGAAAAAAATCAATCCTAATTTAGAATTGATTGTCTATTTATTCTCGATACTTATAAAAGTTCGAGCGGATTTCCCTATGGTGGAGCTGAGGAGAATCGAACTCCTGTCCAAAACTAGGTCTTCAAGAATATCTACAAGTTTAGTTAACTATACATTCTCACTATATCAAAAACTAGTTAACAAGTGTTGATATAGCCAGTCTATAAAATTCATTACTACTATAGACATTATAGTAATATAACCTGCTAAAATCGAGCCTCTAAAAAGATTCACAGGTAAAATCTTTAAAGAAGCGCTACGCTATTTGCTTTATTAAGCAGCGTAAGCCATTGAATAATTATTTCCAGTTATATTTAACTGATGCATTTTAAGATTGCCATCTACTTGCCATTCTTGCCTCACTAATCCTGTCGAAACCATAACAGCCCCATGAAGGCAATTATATCACACATCTTCCTATATGAAAAGTCCCTTTTAGATTGCATTAATCAGCAAAAAGCATTATAATAAACAACTATGGATGTAATAAAATGGCAAAACAAGTAGCAATATTAATGAAAAAACAACTTCTTCAAGACGAAGTCTATCTTTTTCAACCTACAAAAGCAATATTAGGATATGATTATGACATTTGCTTCCGAACAAGCGATCAAATCTATTTCAACGCTGATATAATTACCTTGATGAATTCAGAAAATGAATTGTGTTACTATTATGTAATTGACGACAAAGACTTAATAGAAAAATTAGCTTGTAATGATATTAACCTTTGCATGGAAGAATATTTTAATGGCGCTAGTCAAAAAGTGTACTTAGGAATCGCTAATCACAAAGAAAATCATATTGAAATTTCCTCTCTATCGTCACAAGAACTAAATGAACTTTTACACGCTAAAAAAATAGAATCAACAAACTCAGAAGAAAAAGATAATCAAGATACCAATAAAAAAACAGAACAAGATATTAACATCATACGCTCTAAATACGAAAATAATAATATTAGATTTGATATCGACGTCGAAGAATTAGAGGCATATGTAAAGGAGCGAATATTTGGACAAGATGAACATCTAAAAGGAATTATTACACTACTAGCCATGAATTATCGAACTAGTAACCCTCAAGAAATAAAAAAAGGCCTATTAATTGGCCAAACTGGATGCGGAAAATCAGGAATTCTTAACACCATTGCTGAGTATTTAGCGGTTCCCTATACTAATTATTCAGCTACAGAGTTATCCGCAGCTGGCTATGTCGGAAAAGATATTGACGATATTCTAAAAAGAGTCTATTTGAATGCTTTTAAAGATGTTAAACAAGCAGAAAATGGAATTTTGTTTATTGACGAAATCGATAAACTGGCTAGAAACCATGATCAAGAAATTAATCCTCAACCTTCTCTTTTAAAACTAATAGAAGGTCATAAATATAGTGTTGAAATAGCGGAAGGAAAAGAAATCTCTATGGATACTAGTCTAATGAGTATCCTTTGCGGCGGAGCCTTCGAAGACTTAGAAAAAGAAAGAAAAACAAATATTGGTTTTACTCAGAATAATCCATCTACGCAAAATCAAGACAAATACACTAATCAAGAGTTAATCAACTATGGATTAATGCCTGAATTTATTGGAAGAATGAGTAATGTATTCTTTCTAAACCAATTAACTGACGAAGACTTAGCCAATATTCTTCTACATTCTAAAATCAGTCCTCTTCTTCTAGAACAAGCAAGATTTCAAAAAGAATTCCATGTGAATTTACGTTGGGATCAAAGCTATATTCAAGAAATTATCACGCAAAGTAGAGAATTAAATAGTGGTGCCAGAAGTCTTAAACGTTTAGTTGACACTTCACTACTCGATTTAGAATTTGAGCTATTAAAAAAGACGAATCAAAACCGTTTCTGTGAAGCGCTTATTACTCAAGAAACCTTAATCAATAATAAAGTATATACCTTAAAAAAATAATCAAGACTAACTCCTGATTATTTTTTTATTTAATACTTATTTTTTAAATCTTTGGCTACTTGCCTCTTAATATCTTTTTCCTTTAAAGCTTCACGTTTATCATAATTTTTCTTTCCCTTACAAACGCCTAATAATAACTTAGCTTTTCCTTTTACAAAATATACTTTTAAAGGTATTAAAGTATAACCATCTAATTTTATCTTATCATTAAGCTTACGAATTTCTGCCTTATGCATCAATAACTTTCTAGTTCTAGTTTCATTATGATTAAAAATATTTCCTTCTTTATAATGGCTAATAAACATATTTAAAAGAAATACCTCACCATTTCTAATAATCCCATAACTATCCTTAATATTGGCTTTGCCATCACGAATTGACTTAATCTCAGTACCAGTAAGAACAATACCACATTCGTATTCCTCTTCTATAAAATAATCATGTCTAGCTACTCTATTTAGTATTTCCATCATCATCACTCTTCCCTATCCTATCATTACCATGAATTACAATTTCCATATATCTATTATAATACATTTGATAATTTGGTAAAATAGCTTCTGTTAATTTTGTATACGGATAAACCTTAAAATTTCCACGATATCCTTTCTGATAATCACTATAAGTATATGTTAGCTCCGCCTGAATATTTTGAAAAGAAATGGTATCAGTATCCAGATTTTTTACTACATCTAAAGAAACCATAAGTCCTATTAATTTTTCGATACCTCTTTGCCCAGATAAAAAATTACCCAAAGAATAAACAACTAATGTGTCATCTATAAACTCAATAGGTTGTACCACATGAGGATGATGTCCAATAATAATATCTACACCTAAACTAGCTAAATAAGAAGCAATATCTCTTTGCTCTGAACTAGGTACAAAAGAATACTCATTTCCAAAATGCATAGATACCATTAATAAATCTACTCTATCACGTACACTTTCAATATCTTTTTTTATGATCTCTTTATCATAACGATTTAATAAATAAGTTTTCCCATCTGGAATACTAAGACCATTTGTCCAACAAGTATAAGCAAGTAGTGCATATTGAATACCATTCTTTTCTTTAACAGTAATCTTATTTCTATCTTCGATAGAACCATAACTACCCGCTACATAAGCATCCTTTGTCTTCCAATATTGAATAGAGTTAAGAATTGCTTGTTCTCCACGATCTAAAGTATGATTATTAGCTAAAGAAACCAAGTTAAATCCCGCATCCAAAAAAGCATTTCCTACTTCATAAGGGGAATTAAATCTAGGATATGTCGATAAACCTAATTCAGTACCTCCTAAAATAGACTCTTGATTATAAAATGCTAAATCATAAGAAGAAATAATCGGCTTAATTTCCTGTAACATAGATGTAAAATCATATCCATCATTTGTCTTAGCATCATCATAAACTACTCCATGAATTAGGGCATCCCCAACCATAACCAAAGATAGTTTTCTCTCAACAATTTCTTCCTCAGTTTGATTTTCTTCATCTCTGTAATGACTGAAGAACTGAAAACTATAACAGCAAAGTATTAAAAAAGACAGTAAAAGGGTAATAAAAATAATAAGGCTATTTCTAATTATTACTCTTTTCATACTAAATCAACTCAATTTCACTATCACTATTTTCTACTTCATCTATTTTTTGAATAATTTCAAAATCAATCGTCTGTTCTTCTTTTGAAGCACTAACTACTTTAATCAGAACTCTATCTCCCATAGAATATTTTATCTTTGTCTTTTCCCCTACAACAGACATACTTCTTTCATCGTAATGAAAAAATTCTTTCATATCGGCCAAACGACACAATCCTTCTATCAAGTTATCCAACTGAATAAAAATACCAAAATTTGTAATACTAGACACTGTTCCTTCAAATTTCTCTCCGATATGATCCTCCATATATTCAGCCATTTTCATATCTTCTACTTCTCGTTCACAATTAACAGAAGCTTTTTCACGACTGGAAGCAATTTCAGCAACAACAGGCAACTTATCTTCCCAATGTTGAATCGTCTCCAAGCTCAAATCATTTTTAAATAAATAAGTACGAAGAAGCCTATGAACCGTAGTATCCGGATATCTTCGAATCGGAGAAGTAAAGTGAGTATAACATTTACTTGCCAAACCATAATGACCTAAGTTTTGAGCCTTATAAACTGCTTTTTGCATACTACGAAGAAGTAAGCTAGATAAAATTTTGAATTCCTTTTTATCTTTTAAAAACTCTAGTAATTTTTGAACACTTTTTGGATTATTATCTTTCATGTTTCCCTTATAAACATAACCTAGTGTGCCAATATAAGATAAAAAATCATGAATTCTCTCTTCTTTAGGAACTTCATGGACACGGTAAATAAATGGAAGTTCCATATAAAAAATATGAGTAGCAACACATTCGTTAGCTATAATCATAAAATCTTCAATTAAATTTTCACCCACTCCTCTTTCTCTAAGGACAATATCCGTTGGATGACATTTCTCATCTACTATAATCTTCGCTTCATCTACATCAAAATCTAAGTATCCTCGAGCTAATTTGCTTTTACGCAAAATTTTAGCAAGTTCTGCCATCATCCTTAAATCATCAGCAAATTCTTCATATCCTTCTGGTATAATATCATCTTCTAAAATACTATTAACAGCTGTGTAAGTCATCTTCTTGCGAGACTTTATAAAACTTTCAAAAATATCATAATGAATAATTTTACCACTATCATCAATTTCCATAACACAAGAAATAGTAAGTCTTTCCACACCTTCATTCAAAGAACAAATACCATTGGATAACTGATGAGGAAGCATAGGAATCACCCTATCTACCAAATAAACACTTGTCCCTCTATCCATCGCATTAATATCTAGAGCAGAACCTTCTTTTACATAATAACTAACATCAGCAATATGAACGCCCAACTCATAATGACCATTTTCCATTTTTTTAATAGAAACAGCATCATCGATATCTTTGGTATCCGCACCATCTATCGTAAAAATCACTTCATTCGTTAAATCGCGTCTTCCTTTTTTATCTTCTTCTGTTACTTCACTAGGAATCTTCTTCAACTCTTCAATTACTTCATCAGGAAAAGTATCATGAATATTATACTTATAAACAATTGATAAAATATCTACTCCTGGATCATTTTTATGTCCCAATATTTTTACTACTTCTCCACGATAAACATTATCATGTAATAGCCCTAAAAGTTTCACTTGAACTTTATGCCCATCTACTGCACCGTGAATATATTCAGGATCGATAATAATATCCATTTTTAATCTTTCTTCATCTAAGATAATATGTCCTTCATTTTTATCCAGATAAAATTCACCTACTACAAACTCTAAGTTACGATCTAATACTTTTAATATTCTACCCTCTAGCTTATTTTTTTCTTTCTTTCCTGTAATTTCTGCTACAACCAAATCATTATGCAAAGCACCATTCATATTGCCAGATTCAATATAAATATCTTCTTCATCTGGTATCTCCACAAAGCCATAGCCCTTTTTATTTACTCTTAAAATTCCTTTTTTCAAAGGACTTCTATCGAATGTCATATAACGATTTTTATTCGTACGATAAATTGTATAATCATTGCACATTTTATTAATAGTATCTTCTAGTTCTCTAAACTCTTCTACTGTTTTTAATTCTAATAAATGATCAATTTCTTCGATACCTAGAGCTTTGTTTTTACATTTTAATAAATCCAATATCTTTTCTTCCAAGAATATCACCTTATTCTTTCTAACTATATTATAGGATAAAGTTCTTTTTTGTACAATAGAAAAAAGGAATCAAGTATTCCCTTTACACTTCAAATACATTTATCATAATAATCGGAAAGACCAATATATCGATTACTCCAAGATTTAATATCACCAGTTCTTTTTAAATCATAAGTATAAATTAAATATTGGTGCTTTAGAACTTAAGTATCTTCTATAGTATATTCTTCTCTTAAAACCATAATTTTATCATATAATCCTATTGCAGGTCTGTTCTCATAATAAGTAGTATCTAGTCTAAAATATTTAAATTCTTTAAAAGACTGACAATAATGAATGGTATCCAATAAAACTGTTTCTCCCAAACCATTGCCACGATATTCCGGTAAGATTCCAAACCAATCTAACCAAATAGTTTCAGAATCACAATACCTGTAATCCCTATTAAATCATCTCCGAAATAAATTAAAAAACAAGTATCATAAAGAGTAGGAGTCATTGCCTTATCATAAAAGCACTGATAGTCAGGATCCTCTATCCAAATACTTTTTTGGATTTGATAAGCCAATTCAAAATTGGATGAATCCATTTTTATATATTGAACTCTTTAATCACTTGATTTCATACTAGTATCACTATATTTTAAATAAATTCCATAATAAAACTGATAATAAAGAAAGCCATTCCAAGAATAAAAGTAATTCTAGTAATTACTAATTCACTGCCTCTTTCTTTACGATTAGAAAATAAATCTGAGTTTCCTCCACTAATAATTTGTGCTCCACTTTCTGCTTTATTACTTTGTAGTAACACAATCACAATTAATAAAATAGAAATAATCAATAATGCTGTTTGCATAGAATCCCTCCGTAACTATCAACTATTTTAACATAGAACCATTATGAAATCAACTAACCACAATATATTTTTCCACTATCTGAATTCTCATAGTAAAAGCACGTTTTTAAAATAACGTGTTTTTAGTTTGAGAATTGATGCGTGTTTTTAGTTT
>CALVSR010000054.1 GCA_944359075.1 uncultured Bacilli bacterium | reverse complement strand
TAAGCTACTAAATACAAATGATATCGCAAAATTATTAGAAAAAAACACATGATTAAAATTTCATGCGTTTATCCTGATAAATTTCACAAATGTCTTGAACCTTTTTAGAGTTTTTCCATATGATACAATGAGTAATCAAAAAAAGGAGGAATTTAATTATGGGTAATTATGTATCAAGTTCCGCTATTGTATTAGTATTATTTATTTTATTAGTAATTATTCTTGGTGCATGGATCTAATAAAAGGAGGTGTAACTTATGTCTTGTAATCAAGGACAAACAACAACTAGTTGTCAAGGTACCTCAGGAAGTGGTTATGTTATCATCATTGTTCTTTATATCTTACTTGCTATTATTTTAGGTGCATGGCTAGCTTGTTAATGAGTAAAAGAAGAAATTTTTCTTCTTTTTGTTTTGGAAAAATATGTTATACTATTATTGATAAGATAGGAGGAAATAAACATGGTAAAAAGGCACGGTATGCAAAATAGATATTTTATTATGTTTATATTCTTAAGTTTTCTTGGACTATTTTTCTTAGTCATAGGAGTCAGTTACTCTTTTTTTACAACCACTCTAAAGGGTAAAGAGTTTGTGATTTATACAGGGGATTTGGCAGTTGATTATATAAAGAAGACCGATGTAATTAGCATCGAAAACTTATATCCGATGACTGATGCAGAGGGTTTACAACAAATGTCCCATGAGTTTACAGTGACCAATACTGGAAACATAGAAGCAAGGTATCAAGTTCGCTTAGAATTAGATGAAACACTTTCTGATATGGTGGATATTCGTTATATTAAGCTTTCTTACCAAGTAAATGGCGGGGAATATTCTACTCCTATTCTTCTTAGTGATTTAAATAGTAGTATGGCTTTTATTCAAAATGTAGTAGTTGCCCCTAATCAAAGTAATCATTATGGAATTAAATTATGGATTGATTTGAGTGCCCCAAATGATATTCAAGGGAAAATGTTTAAGGCTAGAGTAGTAGTAGATAGTATTCAAAATGTAGAGGATGGATATGTAGTGGATACGGTTCCTATTATTTATTTAAATACAGATAGTCATGGTAATCAGGATATTCACTTAAAAACAAATGAACCTTATACAGAGTTAGGTGTAGAAAGAGTAGAAGATGATCAAGAAATATTTACTGCCGATCAAGTTCGTTTATCTTATGAATATTATGATGGTGAAAAATTAAGTCCTGTTTCTAGTGTGGATACGAGTAAAAATGGTATTTATTATGTTACTTATAGCATTACGGATCAAAGTGGTAATATTGGTAAAAAGACAAGAGTGGTAACTGTGAATCGTAATGATAATGTACCAAGTATTACTTTAAATGGTAATTCTACTATTACATTAGGAGAAAGAGATGATTATCAAGAATTAGGAGTAACAGTAGCAGATAACCATCAGGTAATTACAATCGGAGAAGTAAAAACTTCTACAGTGGGTACCTATGTTATTCGATATATTGTGGTAGATAGTAATGGAAATTTGAATAGTGTTATTCGAACAGTAATCGTGAATAAAGCTTATCAAGAAAGTATTTTAAATGGAGCAGATCCGGTATTAACGAATAATTTGATCCCTGTTCAAATCGCTGATGATGGTACTGTTACAAGAGCCTCTACTGCATCTACCTGGTATAGTTATGAAAATAAGAATTGGGCAAATGCTGTAGTATTGAAAGATGATAGTATTCGTTATCAAAATGGAGAAACAATACCAGAAGATAATATCGAAAGTTATTTTGTGTGGATACCAAAGTATAGTTATCAATTATGGGATTTAGGTAATTATGATAGCTTAACGAGTAGGAAATCGAAAGAACAGACAATCCATATTAAGTTCGGATTAGCAAATACCAGTGATAGTAATACTGGAGAATGCACTACTCCTGGAGTAGCTGGGGAAAGTGGAGGTTGTCAAGTAGGAGATTATATGACACATCCAGCATTCTTAGCTTTTGATAGTAATGGATTTTGGGTAGGAAAATTTGAAACAGGCTATGATGGAGCAACTACAACGGACGAAGCCCAAGTAAATAGTAATGATTCTAGTAAGATTATTATTAAACCGAATGTCTATAGTTGGAGAAGTCTAACTTTAGGAAATATGTTTGATGCTAGTTATAACTACTTAAGAAGTGATGAGAGTCATATGATGAAAAATACGGAATGGGGAGCAGTAGCCTACTTACAACACAGTGCCTATGGTTCCCAAACCAGTGTTAGAGTTAACAATAATAGTGCCTATATTACTGGATATGCAGGAACAGAGGAACCAACCTTAGGATATAATAATGGAACGAGTATTGATGGAAATCGTGTTGAATCGACAGTATTAGGGGTAGATGGAACCCATACTGTTAATTATCTAAATTCTTTAAGCAATGTAGCTAGTACTACGGGAAACAAAAGTGGAATTTATGACATGAGTGGGGGAGCATGGGAATATGTAATGGGATATACAACCGGTGCTAGTACAGTAGGAGGAAGTAGTGGTATTACTTCCATATATTCTGATTTCTTTACAAACCGCAATTGGGATAAATATTATGATATGTATTCATCTACAGGTATTCATGATTACAATAATCGGATTTTAGGAGATGCAACCGGAGAAATGGGTCCTTTTGGTTCAAAAGTAGATCCGGATACTAATGCTCGATATAAATCTAGCTGGTATGGGGATGGTGCTGTTTTTGTGAATTCCGTTTCTTCTTGGATTTCTCGTGGCGGTAATTTAACTGGTGGTTCTAGTACGGGCGTTTTTGAATTTTATATACCCTCTGGTGCTGCAGGTGGGAATCTTTCCTTTCGTATTGTCCTTGTTCCTTAATAGAATGAAAAATCATTCTATTTTTTCTTTTATTAAATTTCTTATGTTTCACTACAGACTTGCATTTTTTTCAATCAATGTTATACTTTGACTAGTTGAGGTGGTACCTATGAAAAAAGAACTTTTATCTCCTGCTGGTGATTTTGAAACATTAAAGCAGGCTATTCATAATGGATGTGATGCTGTTTATTTAGGTGGTAAACGTTTTGGGGCTAGAAAGTTTGCCTCTAATTTTGATGATCAAGAAATGGTCAAAGCAATTCAATACTGTCATTTATATGGAGTAAAAATTTATGTAACGGTAAATACTGTGATTTTTGATAGTGAAGTGGAAGATTGCTTAGATTATATTACTTTTTTACACCAAAACGGAGTCGATGCTGTTATTATGCAAGATATAGGTATGATTTCTTTAGTAAGACAAGTACTTCCTAACTTAGATATCCATGTTTCTACGCAAGCACATACCCACAATATAGAACAAATTAAATTATTAGAAAAGCTTGGTGTTACTAGAGTAGTAGTGGCTCGTGAAATGAGCTTAGATGAAATTCAGAAGTTAGATACTACATTAGAAATAGAGGCTTTTATTCATGGTGCTTTGTGTGTATGTTATTCAGGTCAATGTTTGTTTAGTAGTTTGTTGCTTAACCGTAGTGGTAATCGAGGAGAGTGTGCTGGGATTTGTAGGCTTCCATTTACCCTTTTAGAAGATGGAAAGGAAATAAAGACAGATGGTAAATATTTACTTAGTCCCAAGGAATTAAATACTACCAATCACATTCAAGATTTATTAGAAAGTAATATCACTTCTTTTAAGATAGAGGGAAGAATGAAAAACCCTACTACGATTGGTTTTATTACAAGACTATATCGAATGCTTATCGATCATTATGAAAAAGGAGAAAAAGTTTTATTAACAGAAGAAGAACAAGAAAAGTTGATGTTATTATTTAATCGTGGTTTTACAGAAGGTTATTTGTTTCATAAACAAGGGAAAGAACTCATGAACATTTCTTCTCCTAATCATATTGGAATTCCTATTGGTAAAGTAGTAGATGTAAACTCTAATAGAATTAAAATTCATTTGGATAAACCTCTTGCTCAGGGGGATGGTATTCGTTTTCAAACAGAGCAAGTAGGAATGATGGTAAACTTTATTTACGATAAAAAAGATAATTTAATTTCTTCGGCTAATTATGGTGATACAGTTGAAATAGATAATAAAATAGGAATTAAAAGTTGTGGTACTATTTTAAAAACAGTAGATGTGAAGCTTTTGGACGAATTAAAAAACTATTCTGAAAAAAAGATTCCTATTTCGATGAAAGTTACTGCTTCATTTGGTAAGCCTTTTCAACTAGAAGTTACTGATTTTTTTCATACTATTATAGTAGAAGATAGTATCGTTGAAAAAGCTACTGGTAATGGTACTAGTAGTCATCGTATTTTAGAACAGCTTTCTAAATTAGGAGACACACCATTTATTTTAGATAATCGTGATTTAGAAATAGAAGAGGGAATCTTTATACCTATTTCTAAGATAAATGAAATTAGAAGGAAAGCAATTTCACAGTTAATAGAAGTCCGAGAGAATAGTAAGAAAGATGTCGTCGTGCATGATAAAATCTTACTTGATAGGAAAAATTCTTCTTTTGGTTTAAAGTTTACAGCTTTGGTAAGAAATGAAGAACAGTTACAGGCTTGTTTAGAAGAAAATATCGATACTATCTATGTTACCAATCAAAATTTATATAAAAAATATAACGATCGTGGAAATATTTATTTCAGAATGGATAGAGTACTTTCTTCTTTTCCTAACATGAATCAAGAAAAATTATTAATCGGAGAAATGGGCTCTATTTATTATTATCAATCCAATAACCAATTAAATAGTGATTATTATTTGAATGTTACCAATTCTTATCATGTTGCTTATTTAAGAAATTTAGGAGTTTCTAATATTACTTTATCCATTGAAAATTCATGTAATGAAATAGAAAGTATTGTGGATCATGTTGGAAACTATGGATTAGAAGTCTTGGTTTATGGCAAAGTAGAAGCTATGATTATGAAGTATTGTCCTTTAAAGATGTTGATCAATCAGGATAAAATGCCATGTAATGTTTGTCATAATGGAAAAAAATATGAATTAAAAGATCGTAATGGAGAAAAATATCCCTTGATACAAGATAAAGAGCTTACACATCTCTTTTATTATCAAAATCTTAACTTAGAAAATGATATAAGGAAGCTAAAACAGGTTCCAATTTTAAGATATCGTTTTGAATTTTTTGACGAAAATAGTAGTCAAGTACATGATATCTTAAAAAAGTATAAAACTATACTTTCTTAAATAAATGAATTATGTTAAAATAATAGTAAGGATTGGTGATAAGATGAAAAATAAAAAGAGTAGTCTAAAAAAAGTACCAGTTACTAATTATATTAAATTAGTATTTGTTGTTTGTATTACGATATTTGTAGCATTCTTACTAAGAAATTGGTATATCAGTGGTCGTAATTATGAATTAAATATTCCGATTATTAAGGAAACTTTACTTAGTGAAATTACTTCGGATGAGGTATATAATTATGTTCGTGAGAACGAAAATACGATTCTTTATATTGGTGTGGTAAGTGATGAAAATTGTCGTTATTTTGAAAAAGAATTTAATTCAGTGATTGAAGAAAGAGGTCTGGAGGACACAATTACTTATCTAAATATTACAAAGTCTAATAATAAAAAAGAGTTTATCAATGAGTTTAATAAGGTTTATAATACAGAGTTATTAGGATATCCAAGTTTGGTTATTTTTGAAGAAGGAGAGGTAAAAGCAACTCTTACTGTAAAAACTGGAAAAGAATTAAAATTAGAGGATGCAATAGAGTTTTTAGATAGTAATCAAGTTGTTTCTACTAGTTTATGATAAATATTGTTTTGTATCAACCAGAGATACCTCAAAACACAGGTAACATTATGAGAACTTGTGTAGCAACAGGAAGTAAATTGCATTTAATCAAACCACTTGGTTTTTCTATTGATGATGCGCATTTAAAAAGAAGTGGAGTAAATTATATTGATAAATTAGAATATTTTGTTTATGAGAATTTTGATGACTTTAAAAGTAAGAACAAGGGTGATTTTTACTATTTTACTAGATATGGTCATAAGCCTCATACTAGCTTTGACTATTCAGATGCTAGCAAAGACATTTATTTAATATTTGGAAAGGAATCGACAGGTATTCCAAAAGAAATTTTAAAGCATGATTTAGAGCATTGTATGAGAATTCCAATGACAGTTAATGTAAGGGCTTTAAATTTATCTAATTGTGTAGCAATTTGTACTTACGAAGTATTAAGACAGCAGAATTATAATGATTTATTAAGAGAAGAACCTCATAAAGGAAATGATTATTTAGAAAGAGATGACTGATCTCTTTTTTCTTGTCATCAAGAGTAAAAAAATATATAATAAATGTATAAAATAGGAGTGGGTTACAATGAAAAAGAAAGTATGGATTTGGTTAACTGTGATCTTATTGATAGTGATGATATTGGCATGTGCAGCTAGTTATGCATTGTTTAGATTTAATGTTACTAAAAATACTAATTTTAAATTGGTAGTTGGTAGTTTAGAGTTATCTGTTACTGATACTACTACAGAAGATCGATATATTTTGGAAAATACTGTACCCACCAAAGACGAGATTGCACTTACACAGGATGGCTATACCTTTACTTTAACGAATATAGGGACAATTGATAGTTTTTATACTATTTATTTAGATGATATTTTATTAAGCGATGGTGGAGATCGTTTAGATAATCAATATTTAAAATTAAATTTATGGAATCATACTACTAATACTAGTAAAACTACTAATCTTAGTGATTATTCTAGTACAGATAGGGTTCTTACAACAGGATATTTAAATACAGAGGAGAGTATTACTTATACATTAAGAATGTGGGTAGATTATACGGCTGGGAATGAAGCGCAGAATAAGTATTTTGCAACACAAATTAGAGTAGTTGGTACTCAGCAAAATGCAGCTGAGTATCGCGAAACTATTTTAAATGGAGCAGATCCGGTATTAACAGATCATTTAGTGCCTGTTCAAATAGTAGAAGATGGAACCGTAACCAAAGCAGATACTACTAGTCAATGGTATAGCTATGAAAAGAAGAATTGGGCAAATGCTGTAGTGCTAAAAGATAAAGGCATTACTTATCAAAATGGAGAAACAATCCCAGAAGATAATATCGAAAGTTATTTTGTATGGATACCAAAGTATTCATATCAATTATGGGATTTAGGTAATTATTCTAGTTTAACGAGTATCGAAGCGAAAGAACAGACTATTCCTATTAAATTTGGCTTAACGAATACTAGTGATAGTAATACTGGAGAATGTACAACACCAGGAGTAGCAGGTTCTAGTGGAAGTTGTCAAGTAGGAGATTATATGACACATCCAGCATTCTTAGCTTTTGATAGCAATGGATTCTGGGTAGGAAAATTTGAAACAGGCTATGAAGGAGCAACGAGTATATCTGATGCTCAAGTAAATAGTAATGATTCTAGTAAAATTATTATTAAACCGAATGTCTATAGTTGGAGAGGTCTTACTTTAGGGAATATGTTTAGTGCAAGTTACAACTATATAAGATCTGATGAATCTCATATGATGAAGAATACGGAATGGGGAGCAGTAGCTTATTTACAACATAGCGCCTATGGTTCCCAAACTAGTGTTAGAGTTAACAATAATAGTGCTTATATTACAGGATATGCTGCAACAGAAGAACCAACTTTAGGATATAGGTCTAGTAGTACCACTGGTAACCGCTACGAATCGACAGCATTAGGAGTAGATGGAACATATACAGTAAACTATTTGAATAGTTTATCTGATGTAGCCAGTACTACTGGAAACAAAAGTGGAATCTATGATATGAGTGGTGGTACTTGGGAGTATGTGATGGGATATACTACCGGTGCTAGTACAGTAGGAGGAAGTAGTGGAATCACTAGTATTTATCCAGATTTCTTTACCAATAGTAG
>CALVSR010000053.1 GCA_944359075.1 uncultured Bacilli bacterium | reverse complement strand
TTCTTAAATATATGGAAAATGATTATATATTTATCTTCCAATTATATTATTTAAGAAAGTTTCGAAAAGACTTAAAATTTTATCGAAAAATCAAAAAAAAATACTAGAACTTTCTAGTATTTTAAATATTAAGTATTTACGTAGTTTTTATCTTTCAATCATCTCTTTAGACATTTCTGGTTCATCTAGCATTAAGAATAAACAAGCAGTAGAAGCAGCTCCAGCAGCTAATATTCCTAGTCCAGAAACAACCATAGCAAATAATCTTTTCATCCCTTTTTCTCCTTTCCCTTCTATTTACTAAAAACATATCTTTCATAATTCTTATAAGGTAAATGGAACATCTTATAAGTGAAAGGATGTATTAGTACAGCTTCAAGTAGCATACAACTAGAAATAACATTTCTAAGAAATATACTATTTGTGCAAAAAAATAATATTATATATATAATAGAAACTAACATAGTTAAAATTTTGAATCTCATTCTTCTATTCTTTCTTACCAAAGGTCGTTTTTTAGTATCAGCAGGTGCATAAATTAGAAAGCACAGTAATGAGATTGCTATAATTCCACAATGAACCCATAATGGTACTTGAAGATGCATACAGATATAAGGTAATCCAATGAACAGTAAACTAGAGGAAATCCAACACATCCAACTTTTGCTAGCATGAATGCCAAAAGCAAAAGATCTAAGGCCATTAAAAAATAGTAATAAAATCACAGCTTCCTTAAAAATTCCTAGTAATAATGTTATAAATAAAATTACCACTACTTTAGTAATAGATAAATAAATAGCTTCTAAACCATAACGAATCTCATCTATTTTAGATTGGTTATATTCAGGGTAAATATCCGTTACCAAATGTAATGATCGACTAACAATAAAATTCTTAATTATAACCACCTCATATCTTTCAGGAACTACTATAGCATATTGAAAGTAGAATATTTTAGTTATCGTATAAAACGACAGTTTTTAGTTAAAAAGGGTAAAATAGTTAACCAATAATAAATTGATTTTACCAAAAACAATCAAATATAAACGAATTAACAAAAAAATAAAAAAATAGTTACAATTTTTGCTAAAATAAAAGTGCGCAATAGTGATATCACACTAGCAGTAAGCAGTAAAAGAATTACAGAAGGTGAGGTGGCAGTGTGAAAGGAAGAGTAAAGTGGTTTAACAACGAAAAAGGATATGGCTTTATTGAATATACTGATAAAGAAGATATCTTTGTTCATTACTCAGCAATCAGACAAGAAGGTTATAAAACATTGCAAGAAGGTCAGATTGTAGAATTTAAATTACTTGAGACACCAAAAGGTTTTCAAGCCTTAGATGTCGTTGTTTCTAAAGAACTAACAACTACCAGATAATGGTAGTTTTTTTGATATTAGATATTAATTTTTTGTTAACAAAATATTAAAAAAACACCGAAAATAGACAAAATAACAGATTTTAAATTTTGTCGAATCGGATAATGTTATGATAGATACACGCGGGTTTTGTAATAGAAGGGATGGTGAAAGCATGGAAGCTAGAGTAAAATGGTTCAACAATGAAAAAGGATATGGATTTATCGAGTACGAAGGTAATGAAGATATTTTTGTTCATTATTCAGCAATAATAATAGATGGCTATAAAACACTAGAAGAAAATCAAATCGTAAAATTTGAACTAGTAGAAACTGTAAAGGGACTACAAGCCATTAATGTAACTCCTGTTCAAGAGTTAACATCTACAAAATAAAAGAAGGAAGTAAAATAAAATGATTGCAAAAGTAAAATGGTTTAATAATACTAAGGGATATGGCTTTATTAGTCCAGGGGAAGATATAACGGAAGACATTTTTATTCATTATTCTAACATTGAAAAACAGGGTTATAAAACATTAGATGAAGGACAGTTAGTAGAATTTGACCTTGTGAAAACAGATAAGGGGTATCAAGCACAAAATATTAAACCAATAGAAGAACTACAAACTATCGAATAGGATAGTTTTTCTTTTGTAAAAAATGTGAAAATATGTAAAAGCAAGTAGAAAACTTTATTTTGAAAAACAAATATGTTATTATATAAATAGGAGGGATGATATATGAATATCATGATCAGAGGCAGTAAGTTAGAAATAACCAAAGCCATGGAATCTTATGCAAAGGAGAAAATAAGTAGATTAGAAAAATATCTAGAAAATAGTGAAGATGTAAAAGCTACCGTAGTAGCAAAGGTTCATGGCCATTTACATGTTGTAGAAGTAACAATACCTCTAAAAAACTTTATTTTAAGAGCAGAGGAATCTCAAAGCGATTTTTATGCAGCAATTGATACCGTGATTGATAAGTTAGAAAGACAAATTAGAAAGAACAAAACTAGAATCTCTTCTAAAAAAAGGCAAGAGGCTAAGGATTTTGCCTATGATTATATTCAAAGTATAGAAGAGGATGCAGAGGAAAAAATTGTAAAAAGAAAAAAAATAGAAGTAAAACCTATGGACGAAGAAGAAGCAATTCTTCAAATGGAATTATTAGGTCACGAGTTTTATTTATATAAAGATATAGATACGGGAACTCCAGCCCTTATTTACAAACGAAAAGATGGAAACTATGGAGTTATAGAAACAGAATAGAGAGCTAGTAAGCTCTTTTTTTTCTTGCCAAAATAAGCTTTTTATATTAATATATACTGATAAAAAAAGGGTGTGATCATTATGAAAGAAGAAAAACCAGATTTTATCACCAAAGCAACAAAAGTAGTGAGTTTAGGAGAAATAGAATCTAAATTAATAGTGCTTAATGATAAAATCATTTTGCAAAATAAACAGAGTAATGATAGCCTACAAAGTGGATATTGGATTCAATTAGGAAATCAAATATATTATTTTAAAAAACCAACTTTTACGCAGGGATATTTAAACGAATTATTAGGAGTAAAAATAACAGAATATTTTGGTCTTCCTACCGTACATTATCAATTGGCTCAAGGAATAGTAGTAAATCATCATGGAGAAAAGATAAAAATATATGGACTTTTATCCCCATGGGCTAGAGAAGAAAGCAAACAATATCAAACTATAGAACAACAAATTTATTCTGATATTATTACGGTGCCTTTCAAAGATAGAGACTTATCTTTATTCAGTTACTTAGATCAAAAGTATAGAAATCAACCTATATGCAAAGAAATGAGACTATTAGTAGTAAGAGATTTCTTTACACAGGAAAGAGACCGTTTGGAGAGTGAAATTTTAATAGCAAGAAAAGAGGAAAAAGTCGAATTAGGAATATTATCCGATTATGAATATGAATGGGGAGAGCCTTTTAGTAAAGTGTATCATATACCTAAATATTTTAAACTAGATCCTAATGATGATCTAATTGTAAAACAAATACAAGAAGATTTTTTTCTACAAGAAGCCTTCGATTTGGCCATGAATTGTAATGTACTAGAATTGTTAGAACAAGTACAAGATGAACATCAAATTCGTTTGATTGACTATGATAGAAAGCATTATCAAAACCAAGAATCAAGAATAAAGCAATTAATTCGTGCAAAAAAACTATACAATAGACTAAATTAGGTAAATATAAGATCTATGGATTTTAGCATAATAAAAAGAAATTATGGAAGAAGGAGAGTATGTATATGATAGTACCTGTAAAGTCATATGCCAATATTGTGAATTTAGGAAACATAGAACATATAATAGAAATAGAAATGCAAGATACTACTATTTCTTTTGACAAAAGAAAAAGTCATAATATAAATACAAATGGAATTTGGTTAGAATTGGATGGAAAAACATATTATTTTAAAACCATAAAGACAATGACACATTTAATAAATGAATTGTTAGGAGTAAAAATAACAGAATATTTTGGATTATCTTCCGTTCATTATAAAATAGGAAAAGGCTTATATAATGGGAAAGTAATTTATGGTCTATTATCAAAATATGAAAGAAAGCAAGGGTATCAGTATCAAAATTTAGAAGATTTAATTTTTTCAGAAGATTCTTTAATTACTGAGCCATATGATTATCGTGATTTATCGTTTTTAAAGGTACTAGAAAATACTTATAGTGGATCTCCTCTTCCTAATCAGTTAAAAACGGTATTGATAAGAGATTTGGTTACAAATGAACAGGATCGTAAGATGAGTGAGATCCATATTAGAGAAAATAATCATATATTAGAGCTGGATAAATTATTTGACTATGAAATAGAGTGGAATTTAATAGCTGAGGAAACTGAAACAGACTTAGAGGAAATTAATATGACACAGGATGACATTCATATTAGTTATAAAATTCCGGGATTATTAGCTTGGAATGAAAAGGAATTATCATATATTCAGAATGATTCTATTTTCCAAAAACAATTATCACATTTTATGGAAATGGAAATAGTAGGTATGTTAGAGCAAGTAGAAATTGAAAATTCACTTATGCTTTCACAAATGGATTACGATTATTATTCTCTATATTCAGAGATTATGAAATCAAAAATAAAAAGCATGGGTTTTTTAAAATAATAAGCTGCCAGTGGATATACAGAAAGAATGTATACCACTTTTTTCTTTGAAAAAATAAGGAATATCTAGTAATAAAAAGAAATACTTGGTATAATATCTATACAGGAGATGATAACATGGAATTATTAAAAAAATTATTCGACCATGAGTATAAAGAATTAAAAAGATTTGAAAAATTAGCGAATCAAATAGATGAATTAGATGAAAAGATGCAAGCACTTTCTGATAAAGAATTGCGTATGAAAACAGATGAATTCAAAGAAAGAATCGCAAATGATGAAACAATAGATGATTTAGTAGTAGAAGCATTTGCGGTAGCAAGAGAGGCTTGTTTTCGTGTAATTGGAGAAAAGCCTTATTATGTACAGTTGTTAGGAGCCCTAGCTATTCATTTTGGAAATATTGCTGAAATGAAAACAGGAGAAGGAAAAACACTGACATCTGTTTTACCCGCCTATTTAAATGCTTTAACAGGAGAAGGAGTACATATCATTACTGTAAATGAATATTTAGCAGATCGTGATGCACATTGGATGGGAAAAATTCATGAATTTTTAGGACTAACAGTAGGAATTAATTTAAGAGAAATGAGTCCAAAAGAGAAGCAAGCACAATATGCATGCGATATTTTATATTCTACAAATAATGAAATTGGTTTCGATTATTTAAGAGATAATATGGTAATTCGTAAAGAAAACCGTGTTCAAAGACCATTCAACTTCGCCATCATTGATGAAGTGGATTCTGTATTAATTGATGAGGCACGTACTCCACTGATTATATCTGGTGGTGAAATGAAAAGTGCAAATCTTTACACAGATGCCGACCGTTTTGCAAAATCATTAAAAGAAAATGAATATATATATGATGAGAAGACAAAGAATGTTTCATTATCTGAAGAAGGTGTGAAAAAGGCTGAAAAGAAATTTGGGTTTAAAAATCTTTTTGATGTAGAAAACACAGAATTCGTTCACTATATCAATCAAGCACTTCGTGCTAATTATTCTATGAAAAATGACATAGATTATGTAGTACAAGATGGGAAAGTAATCATTGTAGATCAATTCACAGGACGTTTAATGCCAGGACGTGCTTATAGCGATGGACTTCATCAAGCAATTGAAGCCAAAGAGGGTGTTCAAATTCAGCAAGAAACCAAGACATTGGCTACGATTACTTTTCAAAATTTATTTAGAATGTATAAAAAGTTATCGGGTATGACAGGTACTGCTAAAACAGAAGAAGAGGAATTTAGAAATATTTATAACATGTATGTTATTGAAATTCCTACCAATAAGCCAATTATTCGTATAGATATGCCGGACTTAATGTATTCAACCAAAGCAGGAAAGTATCGTGCCATTATCAATGAGATAGAAGCCAGATATCAAAAAGGACAACCAGTACTAGTTGGTACAATTGCAATTGAAACGAGTGAATTGATTAGTAACTTATTAAAGCAAAAGAAAATTCCTCACGAGGTATTAAATGCTAAAAATCATGCTCGTGAAGCCGAAATTATTTCTAAAATTGGTCTTGGGAAATCAGTGACAATCGCAACTAATATGGCTGGTCGTGGTACAGATATTAAATTAAGTGATGAAGTAAGAGAATTAGGCGGATTATGTGTAATTGGTACAGAAAGACATGAATCAAGACGTATTGATAATCAGTTAAGAGGTCGTTCTGGACGTCAAGGAGACCCAGGATTTACTCAGTTCTATGTATCTATGGAAGATGACTTAATGGTACGTTTTGGTACTGATAGAATCAAAATGTTGATGCAAAATTTAGGCTTTGATGAAAATCAAGCTATTAGAAGTAAAACCTTTACCAAAGCATTATCTTCCGCACAAGCGCGTGTAGAAGGAAATAACTTTGATATTCGTAAACAGTTGTTGCAGTACGATGATGTGATGAATAATCAACGTGAAATTATGTATGCTAGACGTAATGAAATTTTAGATAGTGAGTCTATTCATGACACAGTGTTAGAAACCATTCATAATCATATTTCTGATTTGGTAAATTCTCATCTTTTCCCAGAAGGAAGATTAACAAATGATGATGTAAAAGATATTGTTGAGTTTGTGAATGAAAATTTATTAAAGAAGGATATGGATAAGGAGGAAGTAGATAATAAGACACCAGATGAAATGATTAGAATCATTACAGGAAAAGTAGAAGAGGAATATAAAAACAAATTAAAAGATATTCCTCAAGAAGTACAAGATGAATTTGAAAAAGCAATCTCTTTAAATGTAATTGATCATCATTGGACAGAACATATTAATACTTTATCTCATTTAAGAGAAGGAATTTATTTAAGAGGTTATGGTCAAGAAGACCCACTTCGTGCGTATACGATGGAAGGATTTGACTTATTTGATAAAATGATGCAAAAAATCGATCATGACATTACTCTAATGTTAGTTCGTTCTGAAATTAGGCAAAATATTGAAAGAAAAGAAGTATCTAAAAAGAAAATTACCAATGATAGCGATGATACAGCAAAAAAAACACCTAAGAAAGCTACCAAAGTTGGTAGAAATCAATTATGCCCATGTGGTTCGGGCAAAAAGTATAAGAATTGTTGTGGTCGTAATGCGTAAGGCCTTATAAAATAAGGGAATAGATGTATTTTAGAAAAAATAGAAAATAAAAAAACATAAAAATTGTTTACAAAAAAATAAAAAAACTTTAAAAGCCCTTTAAAATTAAGAGAGTGCTTGCATAAAAATATGTAAACATTCTTTTTATATTTAAAATATATTATGTTCTATGTTCCTTTCAACTAACAATCGTGATATAATGTATGTTGAAAGGAACAGAAGGTTATGAGTAAAGAAGAGCAAATTTTAAATTTAATTAAAGTAAATAATGGAGTAATTACGTCAAAAGAAGTTTCCAAACATGGTATTAACAGAATATTTTTAACAAGACTAGTTAAATCCGGAAAAATTGAAAGAGTAAAAAATGGATTATATGTTTTGCCAAATACATGGGGAGATGAATATTTTAATTTAATTTATGGAATAAATGCTATTTTTTCATATGATACAGCACTATATTTTGTAGGTTTATGTGAAACAGTTCCAAGTATTTATCATATTACAGTCTGCCGAGGATATAATGGAAAATTAAATCATGAGGGCAATGTAAAATTACACTTTGTAAAAAAAGAAATTTTTGAATTAGGAAAAATAGAAATTAAAAGCCCTCAGGGACAAATTATTACGTGTTATAATGCTGAAAGATGTATTTGTGATTTATTAAAAAATAAAAATAAAGAGGATTTAGAAACTGTTAAATATGCTATTACTGAATATTTACGAGATAAACAAAATAGGAATTTACCAAAATTAGTAGAATACTCTAAAAGACTTAGTGTTGAGGATGAAGTTAATAGATATTTGGAGGTGTTAATGTAAGTGATAGATATTATGGATGCTGAAGATTTAAAAA
>CALVSR010000052.1 GCA_944359075.1 uncultured Bacilli bacterium | reverse complement strand
TTTGAAGACAAAATTACGAAGTTAAATGAGCAAGAAACATTTCAAAGCTTGATGACCTATGAAGAAGATCAAAAGAAAATTTTAAACACCGAGAAGAAGATTTCTTTTGAAGAAGGAGAAAAAAAGAAACAAATAGAAATAGCGAAAGCTATGTTAAAAGCTGGAGAAACGATTGAAAAAATTCATCAATATACTGAATTGCCGGTAGAAGAAGTTAATAATTTAAAATCAACTGGCTAATTATATCTTAAATGGCAGATATTTAGAAATTGTCTAAATAATATCTCTTTTGAAGAAGGAAAATCAATGGAATAAGATTAAGATTTCAAAATAAATAATACATTTCTGATTATTTTTTGCATATAATATACTGGAGTTGATTATATGTATGATTCTATGGATATCAATGAAATAGATCAAATCCATATTACTTCCAGCAATACTTTAGATTCTAATCAGAGAATTTTAATTGATGTTAGAGATAAATATGAGTATATCTTAGGAAATATTCAAAATTCTGTTAATATTCCTTATAATTATTTAGCATTGATGCCTGAAAATTATTTGAATTTACATTCTATTTACTATATATACTGTGATACAGGGAGTAAGAGTAGAAAGCTATGCATTCACTTAAAACAATTAGGTTATCAGGTAATCGATCTAATTGGTGGGTATAGTCACTATCATCAACATGACTAAATTGTCATCAAAAATCACTGCGTTGTTATTGTATAATAATGATGTGGTGATTTTTATATGTCTGAATATTTAGAAATAATTAAGACTTCTATTTTTACTTTTCCATTTATAGCTTTTCTATTTACTCTGCCTTATATTTTATATCAATACCATAAGTATGGCTCTATTTATTATTTGCGAGTAGTCATTATATATTCTTTTATTCTTTATTTATTAACTGCTTATTTTTTAGTCATCTTACCACTTCCAAGCATCGAAGAAGTCGCGCAATTAACTACTCCTAGGACTCAGCTTGTTCCTTTTCAATTTGTTTTTGATTTTATGAAGGAAACGTCTTTTCAAATTGCAGATATTCATACTTATTGGAAAGCCTTTTTAGAACCATGCTGTTATGTCGTTTTTTATAATTTATTATTATGTTTACCATTTGGAATATATCTTCGTTATTACTTTCAATTTAGTCTGAAAAAGACAATTTTGTTTACATTTCTTCTTAGTCTTTTCTTTGAACTTACGCAACTAACAGGGCTTTATTTTATTTATCCGCGAGGATATCGATTATTTGATGTTGATGATTTAATTTTAAATACGCTTGGTGGAGTGCTTGGCTATTGTATAGCTTCTCTTTTTATGAAGTTTTTGCCTAGTAGAAATAAAATTGATGAGAAAGCTTATTTATTAGGGCAAAAAGTTTCTTTTTTAAAACGATTTGTAGCTTTTGGAGTAGATGGTGTAATCTGTTTATTGTTTGTACTAATTCTCTCTATTTTTAATCATAGTATTTTCAGCATTTACAGTAGTATTATGATTTATTATTTTATAATTCCTGTGATGACTTCAGGAAAAACGTTAGCATTTCGTTTTTTCAATTTAAAAATTGAAAGTAGAACGAGTGATTTAAGATTTTATCAGATTTTGATTAGGCAATTTTTTTGGATTGTTGAAATATTTGTATTTCCTTATTTGAGTCTCTATTTTTTCTTATTTTTTATAACTTTATGGCAAGTAGAATTATATGGTGTTTTCTTATTCATATTTGGATTATTCCTTTTTTTCTATTTTTTAACGATAATCATTTTGATTTTATGCAAAAGACCTTTATTATATGAACGGATTAGTAAAACTTTTATTGTTAGTACGATTTTAAAAAAATAGGAAAAAAACTTTATTTCTTTATGATTCTGTGCTATAATCTTCAAGAAACTTATGTAGGAAGTGAATTTATGAAAAAAAGAAATATAGCGATTATTGCTCATGTAGACCATGGTAAAACTACTTTGGTAGATCAAATATTAAAATCTAGTGGAACGTTTAGAGAAAATGAAGATGTTTCTCAGATTTCTATGGATTCTAATCAATTAGAAAAAGAAAGAGGAATTACGATTTTAGCTAAAACTACAGCGATTAATTATCGTGATTACCGTATTAATATTATGGATACGCCAGGACATGCTGATTTTGGTGGAGAAGTAGAACGTATTATGAATATGGTGGATGGGGTTCTATTAGTAGTAGACGCCTACGAAGGAACGATGCCTCAAACTAGATTCGTACTAAAAAAAGCTTTAGAAGCAGGAGTTAAACCTTTAGTAGTTATTAATAAAGTGGATAAACCAAGTGCTAGAGTAAATCAAGTAGTAGATGAAGTATTAGATTTGTTTATTGAACTTGGAGCAGATGATGATCAATTGGATTTTAAAGTGGTTTATGCATCTGCTATTAATGGTACTTGCAGTCTAGATCCAGATATTAATACACAAACACCAGGATTTAATGAGTTATTAGACCTTATTATTGAAGAGATTCCAGCACCTTCAGGAAGTGCTTCTCTAAAACTACAATTTCAACCAGCATTATTAGACTACAATGAATTTGTAGGAAGAATCGGAATTGGTAGAGTACATAATGGTAAAATCAAAGTAGGTCAAATGGTATCTTGCATTCGTTTAGATGGAAGTGTTAAGAACTTTAGAATTCAAAAATTATTTGGTTTTTTAGGAATGAAAAGATTGGAGATAGAGGAAGCAGAAGCTGGTGATATTATTGCCGTTGCTGGTCTTAGTGATATTTCTGTTGGAGAAACGATATGTGATCAAGGAGAAAAGTTACCTCTTCCAGTACTTCATATTGATGAACCAACCTTACAAATGACTTTTGCTACTAATAATTCACCATTTGTGGGAAAAGAGGGGAAATTCTTAACCGCTCGTCAAATTGAAGATAGATTAAATAAAGAACTACAAAGAGATGTTAGTTTACGAGTAGAACAATTAGATGGAGAAAGCTTTTTGGTTTCTGGTCGTGGGGAACTACATTTATCCATTTTGATTGAGAATATGCGTCGTGAAGGGTATGAACTTCAAGTATCCAAACCTCAAGTTATTATCAAAGAAGAAAATGGCATTAAAATGGAGCCATTTGAGGATTTACAAATTGAAGTTCCTGAAGATTCAGTAGGATCTGTGATTGAACAACTTGGTACTCGTGGTGGTATTATGGAAAACATGGTTAACTTCGAAAATCAGGTAAGACTAAACTATGTAATTCCTTCTCGTGGATTGATTGGATTTACTACAGATTTTATGACTATGACCAAAGGATATGGAATTATTAACCATACTTTTAAAGAGTACCGTCCAGTAGAAAGCGTTCATATTGGAGAAAGAAAGCTTGGCGTGTTAGTTTCGACAGAAGCTGGTAAAGCTTCTGCATATGCCTTAGGACAATTAGAAGATCGTGGCATTATGTTCATAGAACCAGGAACTGAAGTTTATGAGGGAATGATTGTTGGAGAATGCAATCGTGACAATGATTTAGCGGTTAATGTAGTAAAAGGCAAACAATTAACCAATACTCGTGCTGCTAGTGCAGATAAAACAGTTGTGTTAAAAAGACCACGTCTTATTACTTTAGAAGGAGCTCTTGATTATATTAATAGTGATGAGTTAGTAGAAGTAACACCAGCAAATATTCGCCTTCGTAAGAGAATTTTAGATACAGAACAAAGAAAAAAATTTGATGCTAGGAAAGCATCTTAAGGAGAAATGTTATGTATAAATTGGATAGAGATAATCCTTATGAAATGACTGCTGTTAATCCAGAAACAGGTGATAAAATCACCTTAGATGTCTCTGGAGAAGCGCTTTTAGAACATATTGGAAAGAGCCTTGAAAGTAAGATAACTGGAAAGGATATTATTGCTAAAGCATTAAAAGGTACTATTCATATTTCTTGCTATCTTATTGAATCTGATATGCGTCGTCGTCGCTTTCTACGAGGAGAAGAAAATCCGAAAGAAAGAAGATTTAAACTTTAATAGAAATAATTCTCAAAATGAAAATGAAAATACTTTAAATAGTATTTTTTTTCTGTTATAATAAATAATAAGGAATACGAGGGGATGAAAAATATGAATGAAAACCAACAATTCAATCAAGAAAGTAATAAAACTATAAATTCAAGTGTTATGGGTGAAGAAAACAGTAGACCATCTGCATCACTGAATGCAGAAAATAATATGACTGCAGTGCCATCCATTGCGGAAGTGAAAGTAGAATCTTCTGCTACTACTCCTGTGAATTCTTCTAATGGAAATATGATGCCTTTTTCAGAAACATCAACAACTAATTCTACAGGTGAATCCAGTTCTTTATCATCTGATAAACCCCCTAAAAATAGTAAGATATCTACTATATTATTAATATTTCTTTTTCTATTCTTGTTTGCTTTCATTATGGGGATGCCTTATATTAGAAGTTTTATTCAAGAATTAAAAGCCGATACAGGATTATCAGAAATTGAGAAAGAAGCTCAGGAAGAAGAAAAGAAGCAACAGCAGGAAGAAGAAAATCAAAAACCAACACCAACACCTGAAGATGAAAAAACAACAGAATTAACTTGTACTTCTTCTAGTAGTACTGTTGGAAACTATACATTAGTAGAGGTTCAGAAATTCTATTATAATTCTAAAAATCAAGTGTTAAGTAGTAAAATGATCTCTCAATATAGTTTTACTAGTGTAGATACAACTTATCTTACTTTAAAACAACAGTGCGATGAAGACAGTTTGAAGTATTTAACTCACGAGGGTTATACAATGGCATGTAGTTATGGAGAAAATAACATTGAAATTAGTCATGAATTTGATTTAGAATCATTTACACCAATTGTCGATGGGACGACTAATATTCAAGCCAATGCAACTTATCAGCAAGATATAGAAGCAATTAAAGCGGATCTTGCAAGCAAAGGATATACTTGTCAATAGATGCATAATTTGCATCTTTTTATGTGATATGAAATTCATGGTTTTACATCTTCATTCATACATGGTATAATATAGTACGAATGGATGGTGCATACATTGAAAAAGAAAATTTGTGAGATTGGAGCTTTGGTTTTTCTTGTCGATCAGTTTGTGAAATATGTGATCATCTCCATGTTTTACTATGGAAAAGAAGTTTTCTTAATACCAAATTTTTTTTATTTTACGTATGTTAAAAATACAGGAGGAGCTTGGAGTATTTTTAGTGATAATATAGGAATTCTGTTGGTTGTTGGAATTATTAGTATTGGACTATTGAGTTTCTATATTTATAAAAAAAATCATTTTCATTTATTAGAGGTAATTTATTTAGGCTTGATTATGGGTGGCGTTTTTGGTAACTTTATTGATCGTCTGCTTCGTGGAGGAGTTATTGACTATATTGGCCTTCGATTCGGTTCTTATTATTTTCCGGTATTTAATATAGCTGATATTTGTATTGTCTGTGGAGCCTTTTTATTAATAATAGATAGTTTTAAGGGGGATCGTTATGAATCTAGAAGTACTAATAGATAATGTTAGATTGGATCAATATCTAGCTTCTGAGCTAGATATTAGTCGTAGTAAGGTCCAAAAGTTAATTAAACAGGAAAAAGTATTGGTGAATCATAAACCTGCTAGTAGTAGTTATTTGGTGAAAATAGGGGATTCTATTTTAGTAGATGATCATCTAGATTTTTCTATTAAAATTGAAAAGGAAAATATTCCTCTAGACATTGTTTATGAAGATTCTAATTTATTAATTATCAATAAAGCCTCTGGTATGGTAGTACATCCAGCTCCTGGAAATTATCATGGAACTTTGGTGAATGCTTTACTTTACCGTTTTTCTTTAAGCAATCAAGATTCTATTCGTCCTGGTATTGTTCATAGAATTGACAAAGATACCAGTGGATTATTAGTAGTCGCAAAAGATGATAAAACCCATGAACTGTTAAGCAATATGATCAAAGAGAAGAAGATTGAAAGAATCTACATTGCTTTAGTAGATGGTATCATTCCTGAAGCATCTGGGACGATTGATGCTCCAATTGGTAGAGATATGGACAATCGCCAAAAAATGAAAGTAACCGATATGAATAGTAAAGAAGCTATTACTCATTTTAGAGTTCTAAAGAGGTTTCCGAACAGTAATCAAACGTTAATCGAATGTAAACTAGATACAGGACGTACTCATCAAATTCGTGTACATATGGCCTATATTGGATATCCAATATATAATGATCCTGTTTACGGAAAAAAGAAATCCACCACTGCTTTTGGTCAATTTTTACATTCTCAAAGAATTTCTTTTTCGCACCCTATTACTGGAGAATGGATTGAAAAAGAATCTCCCTTGCCAAAAGAGTTCCAGAATTATTTGGATGAAATCAATGTACAATCTGTATAAATTAGTATATAATGTTGTGTTGAGGAGTGAGTTCTAATAATGAATGAAACTATTAATAGAAAAGATTTAATCGTTATGAAATTGCTTCATTATTTTATAACAGAAAAAAATTATAGTCCTATCATCTTACAAGGTGCAGAAGATGAGATTTGGTTAGAAAATTTAGATAGTGATTATGAAATTGTTCGTATTGTATCCAACTACATTCATAATGATGAACAGTTAAATTTTGATTTATTTAAGACCAAAAGAATTGTGTCCAAAATTAAAAAGAAAACCCTTTCGTTTCATATGGATGTGTTAACGATCTATACAGATCTTGGAGAAAATACACACTTAGATAAAGTGGAAAAAATGGATTGTTTATATCTGTATAATGAGTCTGATTTAGAAAAGTATCCTTTTGTTCAGAATCATTTTCCAGATATTTTAAAAAAATTAACTTTTTCGGAAGAAGGATTACAGCTTTTTATTAAGATTACGAATGATATTAATCAAAAAAATAAAATAGAAGCTGAAAAGGCAGAGGCTGTATTCAAAAAAAAGAAACCAGTTATTACTTATGCTTTGATTATTCTGAATATCTTTTTCTACTTGATTCCAATTCTATTGGGATGCTATGATGATATGATTAATCATTTTTGTTTGTATGGACCTTTTGTTCGTGAATATCAAGAATATTATCGATTGATTACGGCCGGATTCTTACATGCTGATATTTTTCATTTGTTGTTTAATTGCTATGCTTTATATGTAATTGGTAGTCAGTTAGAAAGCTTTATGGGAAAAGGTAAGTATGCTATTATTTATTTCTTTTCAATGATAATGGGTAGTTTGATGTCTATTACTTTTGGAGACAATCCTAGTATTGGTGCTAGTGGTGCTATCTTTGGTTTGATGGGTAGCTTGTTGTATTTTGGATATCATTATCGTGTTTATTTAGGAAATACTTTAAAAGGTCAAATTATTCCTCTTATTTTAATTAATCTTTTATATGGTGCTGTAGTTAGTGGTATTGATAACTTTGCTCATATTGGTGGACTAATTGGTGGATGCTTGATTACGATGGCTTTGGGTGTTAAGTATAAAAGTAGTAGTAGTGAAAAAATAAATGGGGTAATTATTACATTTTTATTTACTTGCTTTATGATCTATATGGCTTTTGTAATGCGATAGAAAGATAAGAATGAGTGAATTTATTAATTCATTCTTTTTTTTGACACTATTTATGATTTGGGGTAAAATGTTATTAGAAAATAGGGAGGTAGTTATGAACAAATTCAATAGAAAAGCTTTTACTTTGATTGAAATGTTAGTAGTTGTAATTGTTCTAGGGGTGATATTAGCTATTGCCATTCCATCTGTTCGTAATTTAATTAATCAAAATAGAAACAGAAAATATCAGGTTCATATGAGTATTGTAGAGGAAAAAACTAAACTTTTTATAGATCGATATCATGGGGAATTAGAAAGTAGTAGCGCCAATTGTTTTCAAATTGACTATCAAGATTTATTAGACCAAGATTTTATTACAGAGCAAGATGTTTATTGTAGGGGTAGTATTATTATTAGAAAAAATAGTGATGATTTTGAAGCAGAATACTATTTAAGTTGTGTAGATCAAAATGATGACTCTTTGCATGAGAGTAGTAGTGTTCCAACTGGATGTACTATTTTCGTTGGAAATTAATTATTGGGTGACATCTCAAAGTAAAAGCACGCGCTTTACCTAGTAAATTCAAGTCTCAAATTAAAAACACTAAAAATGGCG
>CALVSR010000051.1 GCA_944359075.1 uncultured Bacilli bacterium | reverse complement strand
CTTCCGCTTTCTCCGCGAATGCCCATTTAATATATCATCACTATCTCCCTTAGTCAAGTACTTTTTTCGTTTTTTTTCGACTTTTTCCTTTTTTCCACAATTCTGTAGAAATTTATATAAAAAAGACTGACACTTTATTATATGCCAGCTTTCTATTTTATTTACAATTTTTGCACTTTAATACTACTTTTCCTCAATATTTATAATTTCGGTAACTTCCTTTTCCATACTGTAAGAAATAGATACTTTACTTCCAACATTTAAGAAAGGCAAAATGTTTTTGTTCACTTTTATAGAAACAGAATACTTTTTCTCATCGTTATCTTTTATATAATAATATGTAGTTCCATCGATACTTGTTTGATGGATTGAAGCAATTTCAATTTCTTTGGTAATCATATTAGTAGTATCTTTTTCTAAATCAACATTATTTAAATAATTTGCTGCTGCAGCTTCAATTCCCTTAGCGCTATCTGTAATCACTACTTTTTGATAATCTTCTACATCCACAAAGGCATACATTTTAACAAGACCTGCTGCATCTTTTAATGACATTAGGTATGTAGCTCTATTATTTAAATTAATCAATAATGGAAATGTTGATTCATAATTCATTTGTTGCACTTGGCCTTTAGCACTTTCCATAGCGGAATATTCTTCAGCTCCTGGTACTGCATAAAAGTTAGTTTCTTTTGTTCTCATGTTGGTTAAGATAAATCCTATATTAGATTCATCTGATGATACCGAAGTAATTCCAGTATACAAATATACATCATCATTCATTGTTGTATAGTTATAACCTTCTGTAGTTTGCACAACATTTTTTTGACCAAAAATAGAATTTAAGAAACCAGATTTGTACTGTCCCCAATCATCAACTTGATCAATAATTAAACTAGCAGAATAGACATGATCCACCCAAGTAGGAACATCAGCCACTTTATATTCTTTACTTTTTCCGGTAATTGGATCCAGAATAATAACACTTGCAATTTCTTTTCTTAACCCCACTCCTTTATACTGAATAGTAGGAACAATCCAATAAGGATTACCTTCATTATCAATTTCAAATGTCTTTTCTCCAAAAATCTTCGTCGGATATTTGAATCTTAAATAGCGATTTAAATCTTTACTAAAAAATGCCGATGGTACATATTTCATTCCATTTTCTAATTTGATTAAATTAGATTCTCCTGTAACAGAGTTTACTGTAATATATCCTTTTACTCCTGCCTTTTTATTGGATAAATATTTAAAGAAGCCATTATACTCAAGGGGTGTAACTCGAATAGTCATATCATTATAATTAATTTGTGTATACAGATCTGAGACATAAAATTGAGATACTAATTCGGGCATTTGTCCCATTACACGATCACCTAATTTTTGACTAGAATCTTTGTCTAGTAAAGGAATGGAATTAAAATCTACAGGAGCAATCTTTTCTGTAAAATTCTCCCCTTCATTCACTATAATTCTTTTAGAATAACTTTTTGATTGAAATACTGGAGATAAAATAAAATCTATAAAGATAATTCCAAAGAAGATTACAAATATTCCAACCATACTTCCTGACAATATTTTTTTAGAATGCACTAAATTTCCTTTATTATCAATAGAAAAGCATAATAACACTATGGAATATATGATAAGTAGTGCGATAACATAGAACCAAAATCCTAAACTATGGATATTGAAAGCTGGCAATGTAAAATAATAGATAACAAATCCTATTATTGCTGTTATGAATAAACTAATTAAATTTCTTTTCAAATCTCTCACCTACTAATTTTAGTATACACTATATAATATGGTTTAGAAAGCTATTTTTTCAAATTAAAAAATATTTAAAATCTTTATCTTCTATATTTATAATTCATTTATCTTTTTTCTTATATAATTATCTATTTTTTTATAAAGTTATCCAATCAACTTCTGTCTTAAATCATTATATACATCAAACATTAATTCTATATCCTGCTTTTTGGATTCTTCTTTTTCTGACCATAGATCTATAAAATAATCTTTGCATATATAAGTATCATATTCAATACGCATAATATCTATTTTTTCTTTTCCTTCTTCATCGGTTATTGTGTCTAGGGTAAAGGAATTATCATTATCATAATATTTAAAAAAGATTAAGTCTAAGTTTTTTTGAGAAGTTGTTTCCGTATATATTAAAATATAGCAAAATTCTTTATTTGGTGTTAATGAGTAGTTTAGTTCGACTGGGGCTATATAGTAATTATCTTCGTACAACATTTTTGCTTCTGTTTTATCATCTAATGAATATTTCATATATTTATAATTTTTATCAGAAAGAGAATAATCATATACCATATAATATTTGATTCTGGTAAATACAGCATTATAATTAACATCTAAGAAATTTCTTTTTTTGATTTGAAAATCATCTACTACTAATGTTAAATCTAAATTTAAATATTTGTCAGATACTATAGACTCATTAGTGTTTTGATTTGGATATAAACTGATTGTATAATAAATTGGTTTGTCTGAAAACTTTGATAATTCAGCTGTATCTTTTCTTACTAATACTGATATGTATAAACTAACTATACTAATTATCATACCTAGTACGACTATAATATCTGTTATTATTTTGTATGCTTTGGTATCATAATATTGTGTTGGGGATTTTTGTTTTTTCTTTGCCATAAATTCCTCCTAAAATTTTAATAAATTGTTTTATCGAATAAAAATATTACCTTAATACTTCAATGTGGAAAGCTAACGCTATTTTTAAAATACAATTTTCTTTGATATGTTCTAAATGTCTTTTTGTAATTCTTAACTCTTCCATTAGCATTCGCTCTGAATGATTATTAATTAAACAAAAAACACAGTACTTTCTTTCCGGTAGAGGCATTATTTTAATATCGATTTAAAGATGATATCCACGCTATCAACCATATTTTTAGAATCTATTCTTTTAGCAATTTCATCTCCGAGTCTATCATTTTTATTTATTGTTTTTTGAGCATATTTAAAATCATAATAAGAGGTAATTTGCTGTAAAGAACTATCGGAAGCTAAATATTGAAATTTTGCTGTTTTATATTCTTCAATTAAAGATTCTACATTTTCCTTTGTCTTTAAATAATCATACTTTTCAATCATTTTTTTAGTAATACTGTAATATAATTTTTCCAATCTATTAATAGATCCTTCCACTTCTTTTAACATAGGTTACTCCTTTCTTGGTAACATGTATTATACAGATATAATGTCTTTTGTCAAAAGTATGGGGAGCTTATCTATTCCAAAATAGTAAAATAATCATTTTATCTAGCCATAGAGTATGTAATTATTTTATTGTGAAAAGATTCTTAATTTCTAACACTATAAAAGGATGATTTTCATCATCCTCTATAAACAGTTCCTTGTATCAAATTAATGTTTACCAACAATATTTGATAAAGAATCTTTAAAAATTCTAAATGGCAGGGGATGAGAGAATCGAACTCCCAACAGTGGTTTTGGAGACCATTATTATACCATTTAACTAATCCCCTGTATGAGATTATAGTCTTTAAATATAAGGATTAAAATAAGATAATAGGAAATTGGTCCAAGTAATTTGGAGACCATTATTATACCATTTAACTAATCCCCTATGTCTGGTATTATAACATATTCAAATTTTGAATACAATAACACATATTATTTTTTTTCATATTTTATTATAGGTGATATATATGTTAGTGCAATATACTACTAAAGAACTTGATCTGTTAGCCAGGTTAATGAGAGCAGAAGCAGTAGGTGAAGGTGACTTGGGTATGTTAATGGTAGGAAATGTAGTTGTGAATAGAACAATAGCAGACTGTCTAACTTTCAAAAATAATAGAACATTAACGGATGCTATTTATCAGTCTCCAGGAGGATTTGCAGGGATTAATAGTAATTTGTTTTTCTCCAGTGCAACTACTAAGGAAAAAGATTTAGCACTTCGTGTAGTAAATGGAGAATACTATTATCCAGCTACAAATGCTCTATGGTTTTATGCTCCTAGTGGTACTGCTAGCTGCGTTGCTTTATGGTATGATCAAAGACTATCTGGAAGATATAAAAGCCATTGTTTTTATCAACCATACCCTAGTGTTTGTACTCCTATTCATTGATAATATGATAGCTTAATTTATTCTTTTTCATAGAGTGCTATCAATTTTTCTTGCTCGTTATCATTTTTAATTATACTCTAATACGAATGACACTTTAATTTTCAATCCTCTAATTCATATACTATGAATTCTTTTTAGGAAAGATAAAAGACTACTTTTTATTTCTATTCTTTATAAATAAAAGGACTCCATAAAGTCCTTTTATGTTGGAATAATCAATAGTTGACCAATAGATAAATTGTCACTAGTTAACCCATTTATTTGTTTTATCTGATCTACTGTTGTATTATATTGATTAGCAATTTTCCATAAACTATCTCCTGCTTTTACGGTATAATTAATATAATTCTCCTTAGTAGGAATTTTTAATACTTGACCAATAGATAAAGTGTTGCTTGTTAAATTATTTAATTGTTTAATTGCATCTACTGTTGTATTATATTGATTAGCAATTTTCCATAAACTATCCCCTGCTTTTACAGTATAGCTAGTGTAATTTTCCTGTGGGGGTACAGGTGTTGTTCCAGTGGGAATTGTTAACACTTGGCCAATTTGTAAAGTGGTGGTAGTTAAATTATTAGCACTGATAATATCGTCTACAGTCACACCATATTGATTGGCAATTTTCCATAAACTATCTCCTGCTTTTACAGTATAAGTTGTAGTGGTATCTGTTGGCTGATTTGGAATCAATAATTGTTGCCCAATTGTAAGTACTGTAGTTCCTAAATTGTTTAACTCTATAATATCCGCAACTGTCACACCATATTGATTGGCAATTTTATATAAAGTATCTCCAGCTTGAACCGTATATACAATGGCATCACCTGGTTGTGGAGGTATGTTTGTTTCTTCACTAATAATTAATACCTGCCCAATCGACAAATTATTATTTGTTAAATTATTTAAAGCCTTTAACTCATCAACTGTTAAATTAAATTTTCTAGCAATACTATATAAAGTATCCCCTGCTTGAACCGTATATGTGTTCTTTAGGGACCCTCCTGGTGCGACATAAGGAACTCCAATATAATTGGCTACTGCTCTTACTACTGCTTCTACATAATCTAATAGATAATTTTGTAGTCTTACTACATCATTAGGATTATCAATAAATCCATATTCCAATAATAATGATGTTGTATTAGGCGTCTCTCTCATAATATAATAATAATCTTTAGAAGGATCTTCTGGTAAACGTCTTTGATAATATTTACGCATTATTTGTCCTTCTTCTCCAATAGATTCTAAAATACTTCTAGCTAATACATCCGTACTTCGTAATGGATATATTACTTCTGCACCTTCTCCACCACGAATATTTGACTCTCCAATATTACTGAATTATTTTAAAACTCCATTTTCAATAATTATTTTATTAAACATAAAATCTCCTAAATTATCATAAACTGAAGCAATAATTATTTGATAATCTTTAAAATCTCGTTTTAATATATTCATCATTTCAATAGTTGCTTCCTCAGTCATTTCACTAGTTCTTGGTGAATCAATTATTATGGGAAGACTTATTTTATATTTTTTATAAAATGCTTTCAAATATGCTAGTTTAAATGTAAAAGCTAATTGTGCTAAAACCTTTCCACTAAACCCTTTTAATTTTCTCGTTAAAACAAAATTATAACCATCGTTTTTTATATATTGTTTAATGCCAAGCTCAATTGAATATTTTTCAATTGCGTCATAGAATTCTGACAAATATCGATTATTATTAGCTAAATATTCTTTTAATTGTTTATTTAATTTTGTTCTTTGATTTTTTAATCTGTTTAATGTGTTTTCAACTACATTCTTATCTAAATTAATGGTTTTTATACTTTGTTCCATATCCTGTAAAATTGTATTCATATCAAACAATTGATTTCTTTCTTGAAGTTCTTCTTCAATTTTTTTTAGTTTTGATTTTATATTTGAAATTTCAAAGTTCAATTGATTTTTCAAACATTTCAAATAATTATCATTATCACTGAAATTTTCTATTCTGTCTTTTGTTATCTTTTCTGACTTTCCATCAACAAGCAAATATAAATCCATTTTCTCAATATAATCTAAAAAAGTATGGTTACTCTTAATTGTAGCATTAATAGATTTTAAAACCTTTTCTTTATCCGCTAATAAAAAATGTAATTTGTTTTTTTCTTTTATTAACTTACTTATTTCTTGAGTAGAAATGTTTACAGGGTTTTCTGTGATTTCATCTTTGAACTCAACTATTTTAAGAAGATAATTGTATTTTTTTATTTCTTCTTTTACCTTTTCTATTTTTAAATGTAATTCACTTAAGTCTTTACCGGACAATCCAGAAATGTAGTCTTCAATGTTAAATCGATTGTTTCCAATAATTTTTCCTCTATTTAGCATCGTCCAGCCTTTTTCTTGGTCAATATAAAAAATTGCTAACAAATTTTCAAGTATTAGAAAATCTTCTACATCAAACAAAATACCTTGCATATCAAATTGTTGTTCTGGTAAAGTAAATTCAGTTGTGTTTTTACCTTCTTCAATAATAAATTTTGCAGCTTTTCTATATAATTTTAAATCTTTACTATTTTTAGTAATTCCCATTTCAAAAGAATATTTATCAAAGTTACCGATTCCTTCTGTAGCAGGAACATTATATCCTAATGCAAATAAAATAAATCTTAACAACGTAGTTTTACCCTGTGAATTTTTTTTGCTATATATTAAATTAAATTTACTAGCAAAGTTATACTCCGTATATTTATCTGCTGTTTCATATATTTTTATATATTTAATTTCCATAATTATTCACTCCTTTTTGAATCTTTTCAATACTATTCTTTCTAAAAATAATTTTATAAGAGATAATTTGAGAGCAAATATGCAACAAATTTTTATCAAAATTACTATAGTTTATATCAAAATCCGGGAAAATAGTTTCAAAAAGTAATTGTTCATTTCTTTGTAAAAATTCAGTTATCCTTATATTCGGATTTTTTATACATTCTGATTGATAGATTTTTATTATTTTATTATAATCAATAAAATTGCCTTGCTTTAAATTAATTATTTCTTCATACTTTTCAATTGCTTCAACAAAATCTGTTTCATCTATCTTTAAAGTATCTATTAATCTTTCTGTGTCATCTTCTTTAATTTTAAATACAATTAAATTCCATATTATGTTTTTTCTGTCTATTGTAATGTTGGGGTCTTTAACACTTCCATTATTAAGAAATTCAGTTTCCCAATTATCTAACATTTGTTTAGCATAACATTTTAATTCAGGAGCTATGTAAGATAAAAATTCGTCGACTTTTCCCTTAATCACTTTTTTCTTTTGATCGTTATCTTTTCCAAAAAAAGGAAGTGTAACTATAACCAAATTATTCGCATCAATATTGGATTTAGTTTTTTGAATTCTGGAATCAATTAACTTCCTGGTCTTTTCAGTTAATTCATCATAATATATAAAACTTTCACCATTAAACTCATTTGAGTTTGCATTAATAGGATTAGTATCTATGTTTGTAATATAGACATAATTAAGTAATTTTTCCTTTGGAACATCGCTAAAAGATTTTAAAGCTTCATCAAACTTTGTAGATGACACATTTGTCTTTTCATATGGTTGAACTTTACTTTTTGCTTGAGCATAAACTTTTTTTGAATCAAATAATTCTATTTCTATATCTTCATCTTTTCCTTCTATTTTAAGGCGTGAAAAACTTGCAAAATATTTTAACATCAAATATATGCCCGCATTAATTTGAAATTGAAAACCAAATATAGTTGCATCTGCTTGCCTTTTATTTTCCATAATAACATCCCCCCAAGTTAGATATTATTATAGCATAAAATATATATAATTATTTAAACAACAATTATATTATTACTTTTTTAAAGTTCTTCTGGCTAAATTTCTATTTTCATATTTAAAATTTATCGTCGGAATAACATCATATTTAAACTTAATACATATATTTCTTTTTTCATCTATAACTATTGTATCTATTAATGTATCTATTAGTGTTTTCTTTGGTTTCTTTAGATCTAATAGTTCTTTTATTTTCTTAGCATAGTTAGGTAATACAGTTGATCTATTTTTTATATTTAATTTTTTCATTTCTGCATTATTAATGATATCATTTATCTTCTTTAATTTTTTTTCTGATTCTAAAGATAATTCTTTATATAATGTTCCCGTTATAATACCTTCACATCTATCATTATACAAATTGGATAACCTGTTTAAGATTTGTTC
>CALVSR010000050.1 GCA_944359075.1 uncultured Bacilli bacterium | reverse complement strand
ACTACTAATAGCAGTTATTATATATATAATGGCTCTACTCAATCTTGGACGATGAGTCCTGCTGGTATATATAGTAGAACAACTCACATATGGCCTCTTTATACTTATAGCAACTATGTTTCCTGTAGTACAGTCAATTCATATTTGTTAAGACCTGTAATAAATCTAAAGCCAAATATTAATATAGAAGGCTCTGGAACTAGCGATGATCCTTATGTAGTTCCATAAATCTATTGTTTAAATGAGGATATAGACTATAGTGTGTAAATAAGTAGTAAAAATTACACACTTTTTGCTTTATCTAGAAAAAATTATTTTCATAAATAGAGTGAAATAAAATTTCTATTTCAGAAATTTACGGATGAAGCTATTGTGTGATATGATATAAATATGAGAGGGTGAAAACAATGTTAGAAGGGAAAGTAGCAGTTGTAACAGGGGGAACGAGAGGAATTGGGTTGGAAATCGTGAAAACTTTTTTAGAAAATGGAGCTAGTGTTGCTTTATTTGGTTCTAAGAAAGAATCCGTAGAGAAAGCTTTGACAGAATTGAAAAAAGAAAAATCCGATTATCCAGTAATTGGTTTTTATCCGGTGTTATATGATGAGAATGAAGTGAAAAATGCTTTGGAAAAAATTAAAAATTATTTTGGTAAAATTGATATCTTGGTGAATAATGCTGGCGTTTCTTCTAAGACGAAATTGGAAGATTATACATTAGAGGAATACGATAAAATTACTAATGTAAATATCAAAGCAATTTTTGTTTGCTGTAAAGAAGCATTGCCTTACTTAAAGGAGACCAAGGGAACTATTATTAATACCAGTTCTATGGTTAGCATTTATGGTCAATCTAGTGGTGTTATGTATCCAGCCAGTAAGTTTGCAGTCAATTTAATTACCAAATCTCTATCATGGGAATTAGCACCATTTGGTATTACAGTAAATGCAGTTGCTCCGGGTATTATTGAAACCGATATGGTAAAAGCCTTACCAAAAGAAATGATAGAACCATTAATCCAAACGATTCCACTTGGTAGAATTGGAACACCTAGAGATATTAGTAATGGCTTCTTATTTTTAGCTAGTGACTATGCAAGTTATATAACAGGAGAGGTTTTACAGATTGATGGAGGAGCTAGAAGTTAATTTGTGATTGCTATTATATAATAGGAGAAAATATGAAGATTTTAAGTTATAATACTTTTGGAGCAAAAATGGTAATTTAGAGTTAAAAAAAGAATATGATTGATAGATAGGATGGGAATCACTATGGAGAAAATAATCGAAATTGGTTTATGCCATGTGGAAGATTTGGTTGAAAAATACAATCAAAATAGAGTTTCTAGAGATTTGATTGATTATATTATTAGTGAAAGTATTTTGATTGGTAAAAAAGATAAATTGAAATTAGTAATTTATAATAAATGTCAGGTTGAAAATTGTTGGGAAATGATTCAAAAGGGATTAGAACAAGAATATAAAAGAAGTTTGAAATATGATCGTTTTAACGATATGAAACAATGGAGTCTATTGGGTATTGGTCTTTTCTTTTTATTACTTACAATCCTATCTGAGAATTCATTTTTGATTAATGAAGTTTTTCTTATTATTGGATGGGTTTCTATTTGGGAAGTAATTGATATAGCATTATTTAAAGATACGAAAGAAAGAAGAAAAAGAGAAATTTTAAAAAAAATATTAATGAGTGAATGCGAAGTAATTACTAAGTAGTAAGCTATTCTTTTTATTATTATAGAAACAAGTGTTGAGACATTTGTTTTTTTTAGTAAAAAAATTGTCAGGCTATTGACAAAAAATAAGATTAGACATATTATGATATAGGCAACTTAAAAAGTAGGTGTAAAAATGGATCGATATCATTTATTATTTCAAATTAAGTCATTAGAAAAAATGATTTTCCGTACTTTTATTCATGACGATAAAGTTCATTTTGCTAAACAAAAAATGATTTCAACACCAACCCAGATGCAAATTTTAGAATATATTTTGGCTAATCCAAAAAAAGAAATTTATCAAAGAGATTTAGAAGAGATCCTGAATTTGAGAAGAGCTACAGTATCTGGAGTATTACAGACTATGGAAAAAAATCAATTGATAGAAAGAATAGTAGACTGTGAAGATGCTAGAACAAAAAAGATTGTACTAAATTCGAAAACCAAACAGTTATTTACACAAAAAAAGAAACAAATGGAACAAATTGAAAAAATAGTGTTAGGAGAAATTCCAAAAGAGGAATTAGAAATCTTTTCTACTGTTTTAAGTAAAATGAAAAAAAATATTGAAGCGTACGGAATGAATACAAAGAAAAAAACAAATAGTTGCTTAGAGGGAAGGAATGATCAGAAGTGATAAAGTTATTAAAAGATTTTAGTAAAAAAGATATATTTTTTATTTTAATAAGTGCTTTTTTAATTGTTGGTCAAGTGTGGTTAGAGTTAAAAATGCCAGACTATATGAGTAGTATCACAAGACTTGTTCAGACGGAAGGAAGCTCCATGGCAGATATCATGGAACAAGGTGCCTATATGTTAGCTTGTGCTTTTGGTAGTTTGGTTTCTGCTATTTGTGTTGGGTATCTAGCTAGTCATGTGAGTTCTAGTTTTTCTATGAATTTAAGAAGAAAAATTTTTGACAAAGTAGAAAAATTTGGAACAGAAGAGATTAAAAAATTTTCTACTAGTAGTTTAATTACTAGAACGACAAATGATGTTACCCAAATTGAGATGTTAATTGGTATGGGTTTACAACTATTAATTAAAGCACCAATTATGGCAGTGTGGGCAATTACCAAGATTTTGGATAAATCAATAGAATGGAGTACATTAGTTGCTGTTTGTGTTGTTATTTTATTAATGACTATTGGGGTAATTATGATAATTGTAATGCCAAGATTTTCTAAGGTACAAAAATTAATTGACCGTGTCAATGGGGTAATTAGAGAGAATCTTTCTGGTATTCGTGTCATTCGCGCTTTTAATGCTGAAAATTATCAAACCAATCGTTTTGAACAGGTAAATCATAATTTAACTAGTATGCAATTATTTAATCAAAGATGTTTTGCAGTATTAATGCCAATTATGAATATTGTTATGAATGGATTAACGTTAGGAATTTATTTTATTGGTGCCATTTTAATTGAAAAAGCGATGATGGGAGATAAATTAGTTATTTTCAGTAACATGGTAGTATTTACGAGCTATGGAATGCAAGTAATTATGTCTTTCTTAATGCTTGCCATGATCTTTATGATGTTACCAAGAGCTAGTGTATCTGCTAAGAGAATTAATGAAGTGTTAGAAGAAAAAATTGCGATTCAAGATGGAACTTTCGATGGTGAAACAGAGGAGATTGGAACAGTAGAATTTAAAAATGTATCCTTTAAGTATCCGGATGCTGATGAATATCTACTTAAAAATATTTCATTTAAAGTAAATAAAGGTGAAACCATTGCTTTTATTGGTTCTACAGGAAGCGGAAAATCCACTTTAATTAATCTTGTTCCAAGATTTTATGATGCAACCGATGGGGAAGTATTAGTAGATGGTATTAATGTAAAGGAATATAAACAAGAAGCTTTACATAATAAGATGGGCTATGTCCCTCAAAAAGCAGTAATGTTTACTGGGAGTGTAAAAGAAAATGTAGCTTACGGTGATAATGGCAAAGAAATAACAGAAGAAGAAATTATCAAAGCAGTGGAAGTTGCTCAAGGAAAAGAATTTGTAGAAAAAATGGAACATAAGTATGATAGTCATATTGCTAGAGGCGGTACGAATGTATCTGGAGGACAAAAACAAAGATTAGCGATTGCGAGAGCGATTGCGAGAGACCCAGAAATTTATATTTTTGATGATTCTTTTTCAGCGTTGGATTATAAAACAGATGCAACTTTAAGACGTGAACTAAAAAAATATACTAAAAATGCTACTAGTATGATTGTTGCTCAAAGAATTGGTACGATTATCAATGCTGATAAAATTATTGTCTTAGATAAAGGAGAATGCGTTGGGATGGGAACCCATCAAGAATTATTAAAAAGTTGTGATGTTTATAAAGAAATTGCTTTATCTCAACTATCAAAGGAGGAGTTAGAAAATGCCTAGACCTGGTGGACCTAGAGTAAATGAAAAATCGAAAGATTTCTTTGGCTCTATGAAACGATTATTAAAACATTTAAGTCCTTGGAAAGTAATCGTCATATCCGCATTAGTACTTGCTATGATTAGTGCTATTTTATCTTTAATTGCTCCTAATAGATTATCGGATTTTACGGATATTATTACAGAAGGATTACAACCTAATACTGAAAAGTTAGCGGAAATTACTACTGATATTTCAGAAAATTTTTCTACTGAAAATTTGAATGAAAAAATTCCTGTCATTTTAGCAGATGATGAGATCGAGGAGCAAGATAAGCTTGTTTTACAAGAAACTCTAAAAGAAATAATGGAAATAGAAGATCAAACGGAAATCGGTAAAAAACTATTATCTTTACCAGATAGTATTCTAGTAGAATTATTAGAAGATATTACAGTGGATGATACGGTTATTTCTAAAGAAGACCAGTTAGCTTGTATTCAACTAATGACTTCTGCTACAAGTCAATCAGAGAATGAGGTTTTGCAGTTATTAGATCAATTACCAAAATCTATTTATGAACTAGTAAAGCCAAAAATCGATATGGATTTAGTGTATCGATATGTCTTTTTCTTAGCTTCTTTATATGTAATTAGTGCTATTTTTAGCTTTATTCAGAATTTTTCTATGACCACTGTATCCAATCTTTTTGCTAAGAGATTAAGAAGTAGTATTAGTTTTAAAATTAATCGTCTTCCTTTAAAATACTTTGATACTCATGAAACAGGAGATGTGCTATCCAGAGTAACCAATGATGTAGATACCATTGCTCAAAACTTAAATCAAAGTTTAGCAAGCTTAGTTAGTAGCGTTACTTTGTTTATTGGTTCAGTGATTATGATGTTTATTACCAATTGGATTATGGCAATTACAGCTATTTTATCTAGTTTGGTTGGTTTTTCCTTAATGTTTATTATTTTAGGAAAATCACAAAAGTATTTTAATCAAAAACAAACGGAGTTGGGTAATTTAAATGGATATATTGAAGAAATATATTCTGGACATAATGTTGTAAAGGCATACATTGGAGGAAGAGAAGCTTTAGAAAAGTTTGGAACTTTAAATGAAAAGCTATATGTTTCTAATCGAAAAAGTCAATTTCTATCTGGATTAATGCATCCTATTATGAATTTTATTGGTAATTTTGGCTATGTAGCAGTTTGTATTGTAGGTGCGCTTTTGGTTATGAATAATCATATTTCATTTGGTGTGATTGTAGCTTTTATCATCTATGTTAGACTATTTACGAACCCACTTACTCAAATTGCACAAGCTATGACCTATTTACAGTCTACTGCAGCTGCGAGTGAAAGAGTGTTTGAATTTTTAGATGAAGAAGAAATGTCTGATCAACATGAAATTAAGAAAACTTTGGATAAATCCAAAGTAAGAGGAGAAATTGAATTTCAGCATGTGAAATTTGGTTATGATCCATCTAGAACGATTATTAAAGATTTTAGTGTAAAAGTATCGCCTGGACAAAAAATAGCGATTGTTGGACCTACTGGTGCTGGAAAAACAACTATGGTTAATTTATTAATGAAATTTTATGAAATTAATGATGGTGATATTTTAATTGATGGAGTATCTACAAAAGAATTATCACGTGAAAATATTCATGAACTGTTCTGTATGGTACTACAAGATACTTGGTTATTTGAAGGAACAATTTTAGAAAATATTAAATTTAATAAAGAAAATGTAAGTGAAGAAGAGGTTTGGGAAGCTTGTAAAACAGTAGGTGTTGATCACTTCATTAAAACTCTTCCTGGTGGGCTTCACTCGATGTTGGGTGACACAGATAGTGTTAGTCAAGGTCAAAAACAATTATTAACCATAGCTCGAGGTATGATTGAGAATGCTCCTTTCTTAATCTTAGATGAGGCTACCTCTAATGTAGATACTAGAACAGAAGAGTTGGTACAAAAAGCAATGGATAAACTAACCGAAGGAAAAACATCCTTTATTATTGCTCACAGGTTATCAACCATTAAAAATGCTGATCTTATTTTAGTGATGAAAGATGGAAATATCATCGAAACCGGAAATCATGACGAATTGATGAAGCAAAAAGGATTCTATGCTGATTTATATAATTCACAATTTGAGTTATAGTTGAAAGTAAAAAAATGATATAATCTAGTTACAGTAAGTAGCTATGCAATGGTGTAAGTTCAGTCGCATAGCTATTTTATTTTTGAAAGAATTAGCTACTAGTTCATAAATGTTCTATTAAATAGGCATATAAGATTGTTCTAAGTGGATAGTCTAATATTCTTGATAAAATATTTCTCATTTATTTTACTAAACAATTTGTCCCTAGTGTTGACAAAATACGCTGGGGGGGGGTAGAATAGAAATATATATAAAGAAAAAGGAGTGAAAAAAGTGAAAACAAACAAATTATGGTTAGGAATTTTAATAGGAGTATTGGCTAGTGCTATTATTGGTTTATCAGTTTTCGTTGTCTACGATAGATTGTTTATAAAGGACGATGACATTAATACAGATCAAAATAATAGCGCAGATATTAGTGAAAATAATGATAATATAAGTACAGATCAAAAGGAAAATCCGGATATTGATAGTTCCAGCAATCAAGAAAATTATAATACTGTAACAGAATTGTCAGTAGATAGTGATTTAGTTAAAAGTCTCTATCAATTAAGTGGAGGGGAAGTAAGAACCTCACTATTGGGATTATATAATTCACCTAAATTATTACTTAAAGATTTGGCAATCGATTATCAAGAAAATTTATTATATATTCAGTTGTTAAACCATTCTTCTGATAGGAAATTTATCCAAAACGAACAAGAATATTTTGAATGGTACGGAAGTACTGTAAAGGCAATATGGGTTAAAATTTTTGGTTCCTCTACAATATTTTCATTAAGTGGTCAAACTGTAAATGGAGTTACTTATCAAGGAGATGGTTCTCTAACAGTTTCTGCTACTTCAGGTAGATTTGAAGGCCCATATATATTATCTACTCAAATTACAAAGGCTACTCAAAGCAAAGATGAAATAGCTTTATATGAAGCCGTTAAATTTATTGATTTTGAGACAGGTAAATACTACTCAGATGTAGAGAAAACACGATTAACTACAGAAACGGCTGTTATTCCTGCAAATTATAAAAAATTATTTAAAAAAGATATTGATGGCAATTATTATTTTTACAGTATAGAAAAAATAATTAGTCAGTAATTCATAAATGTTTTATCTATTAGGCTAAATTATCCTAATTGTTGACAAAATATACTGGGAATGTGATGGAATAAAATTGTATAAAAATAAAGAGAAGTGAAAAAATGAAAACCAACAAATTATGGCTAGGAATTTTAATAGGAGTATTGGCTAGTGCTATTATTGGTTTATCAATTTTTGTTGTCTACGATAGAGTGCTTAACAAAAATGATGAAACAAACCCTGAACAGAATAATAATACCGATAATAATATTGATAATAGTGAAAATGATAGTAATACAAATGCAGAAGAAAATACTACCAATAATCAAAATACGTCTACATTAACCGATTTTGATATGTCAAACTTTGATACTACGAAAGAAGCTATTAATGGTACTGCTGGCTGGGCTTATCAACCGGTTACGAATGATAATTCAGCTTCTACTGTTGGCCTTGCTATTAGCTTAAGTAGTGACAAAAGGAGTGCCACTATTACAATAGATTGGTCAAAATATTCTCAAATATATACTACATCGACTACTACAGGAACAAGAGAATATCATGTTACTAATTTTACCCAAAATATAAAGGAAGTCTATATTGGAGGTTTTGGTCAAGCAAATGGGTATGAAACTGCATTTTATGTTATGGAAGATGGTACAGTTGAATATACTCCTATTATACATGCTCTAGAAAGCATTCATACTTCTAGTACTAGCGTTTTATCATCTTACGGTAGTATTCCAAATGTTTCGGGTGTAGTAAGAGTAATAACGGCAACAGATTATTGCCCTAATGATGATACTTGTTTAGGCGGATCTTATAATATATTAGGAATTCAATCAGATGGATCTTTTTATGATTTAAGTAAAATTCTTTCTGCTACCAATTATTATAACTGATAAAAATTGGTGACATCTTAAAGTAAAAGCACGCACTTTACCTAGTAAATTCAAGTCTCAAATTAAAAACACTAAAAATAGCGCAGAAAAAATTTATTATAAAAATAGAAAAAAACGTGAATTCTCAAATTAAAAACACGTTTTTTTTATTATTGATTTTTGAATCTAATATTCGCCTTTTTGATATCGTTTTTA
>CALVSR010000049.1 GCA_944359075.1 uncultured Bacilli bacterium | reverse complement strand
TAGATATCTCTTAACAAAAATCTAAATATAAGAAAATGTAGTTAAAAAATATCTTAACTACATTATACGAGGAAGTGGAAATATGAAAGAATTTCCAGAAATGGATAAAGCAGAATGGCTCGATATAGAAGAAGCTAAGAAGAAAATATTAAAAGGACAAGTGTATTTTCTTTCTAAACTAGAAGTAAAATTAAATATGAGATAATGTAAAGGAGTCAGTATGAAGTTAATATCATGGAATGTAGCTGGTTTTAGAGCTTGTTTAAAGAAAGGTTTTCGTGAGTTTTTTGAAGAAGTAGATGCCGATGTTGTTTGCCTTCAAGAAGTTAAAGCTACTTTAGATCAGTATGATTTTCATCCTCCTACCTATTTTGAATATTTATATTCTGCCGAAAGAAAAGGGTATTCTGGAACTTTGGTTTATAGTAAAATAGAACCGATATCCGTAACTTATGGTATAGGAGTACGTAAATTTGATGTGGAAGGAAGAAGTATTACATTAGAATTTCCAAACTTTTATCTAGTCAATTTATATGTTCCTAATGTAAAAAGAACCCTAGAAAGAATGGATGAACGGATGGAATGGGAAGTAGAAGTTAGAAAATATTTGAAAAAGTTAGATAGTTTAAAACCAGTAGTTATTTGTGGGGATTTTAATGTTGCTCATACTGAGCTAGATATAAAAAATGCCAAACAAAATATTGGAAATGCTGGTTTTACAGACGAAGAAAGAGAAAAATTTACAGAACTACTAGCAAGTGGTTTTATAGATACTTATCGTTATTATCATCCTGATGAAAAAGATCACTATACTTGGTGGAGTTATATGAGAGATGTTCGAGCTAGAAATATTGGGTGGAGAATTGATTATTTTCTAGTTTCTAATAGATGGATTCATCAAGTAACCAATACTATGATTTATTCCGATATTTATGGTAGTGATCATTGTCCGATTGGAATCGAAATAAAATGATAAAGAAAGGGGATTTTGTATGCATTATCCTAAGTTTCTAAATAAAGGGGATACTATTGGAGTAACAGCTCCCTCAGATGGCGTATCCGATGCTATCAAACAGAAAAGATTAGATAACGCTACCTTAAGCTTACAAAATTTAGGTTATAAAGTAATAGAAACGGAACATGTTAGATATAGTAGAGAAGGAAAAAGTTGCGACAGCAAAACGCAAGCCAAAGAATTAGAGACATTATTTTTAAATCCGAATGTTCGTGTTATTTTTTGTGTTAGTGGTGGTGACTTTTTATTAGAAATGCTATCTTGTTTAAATTATTCTATTATTCAAGACAATCCAAAATGGCTACAAGGATATTCAGATCCTACTGGCTTACTATTTACGATTACTACAGGATTTGATATTGCTACTATTTATGGTGATAATTTTAAAACTTTTGGAATGAATCCATGGCATGAGTCTTTCGATACTAATATGGAAATCTTAACAGGAAATCTGAAAATACAGAATAGTTTTTCTCTTTACGAGAGTGAAAAACAAAAATTGATAACAGGTTTAGAACCTTATCATTTGGACACTCCTGTCAAGTGGAAGAATTTATGGAATCAAGATACTATAACCATCCGAGGAAGAATCATTGGCGGTTGTATAGATGTATTAGTTTCCTTAGTTGGAACTAGATTTGACTGTGTGAAGGATTTTGTTGAAAAGTATCAAGAAGATGGGATTGTCTGGTATTTTGATAATGCTGAACTTACTAGTGAGCAACTCATTCGTGCTTTATGGCAAATAAAAGAAGCTGGGTGGTTTCATTACACCAAAGGGATTCTCTTTGGAAGAAGCATGGTAGAATCTAGTTATTATGATATTTCATTTGAGAATGCTTTGAAGAAAGCTTTGAAAGATTTGAAAGTGCCCGTATTATGGGATTTAGATTTTGGTCATGTTTCCCCAAGAATGACTATTATCAATGGTGCTATTACGGAGATTCATTATCAAAATGGAAAAGGAAGTATTTCTTTTTCTTTAGAATAAAGAGGATAGGAGAGATGGAATATGAAAAGAAAACCTATAATTGGAATTATTGGTAGGAGTTTTGAAGAAGAACAGGATTCTATTATTAAATTAAATGAGGATTATCGTTTAGCGGTTGTGCAAAGTGGGGGACTTCCTCTTGTGATTGTACCCAATAATGATTTGAAATATGGGGAAACTTTGCCACGAGAAGCTGGACATTTAACAGAAGAACAAAAAGAAGATTTATACCAAGTTTTATCTTTATGTGATGGCTTTTTAATGCCAGGTGGTTTTCGTTGGTACGAGTTTGATGAGGTAATTTGTAAGTACGCATTAGATCATAATATCCCTATTTTAGGAATATGTCTTGGTATGCAAATATTAGGAAATGTGGATAATTTTTGTGGTACTCAAAATAGTGATAAGACGGTAAGAAATGAAACAGAAATCAATCACTGTCAGGAAGGTATCCAATATGTACATCAATGTTCTATTCATGAGGGGCTTCTTCATGATATTTTGGGAGTTGATCAAATACAGGTAAATAGTAGACATAATTACCATATTACCCAAAAAGATTATTTTCAAGTGGATGCCCATTCAGAAGATGGCTTGATTGAAGCGATTCATATTCCTAATCATAAATTTGCATTAGGTGTTCAGTGGCATCCAGAAAGTATGATTTGGTATGACTCTAATATGAAAAAAATATTTGATGCTTTTATAGAGGCTACTAAAAAGTAATCTGTCAATTTTTGTCTAGGAGGAAAATTTTTTCTTCTTTTTTTCTTTTATCAGAAGATATGTGTTATAATCTAAGAGAGCCTAAGAAGTTCTCTTGGGGCTCTTTTTTTTGTTTTTAAAGGAGTGTGTTGTTTATGACAAAGTTCGTATTCGTAACTGGAGGAGTATGTTCTGGCTTAGGAAAGGGAATTACGGCTTCTAGTATTGCGTTATTGCTAAAAGCAAAAGGATATAAGGTATTTATGCAAAAATTTGATCCTTATATGAATGTAGATCCAGGTACTATGTCACCGATTCAACATGGGGAAGTGTTTGTAACAGCAGATGGGTGTGAAACAGACCTAGATTTAGGTCATTATGAAAGATTTATTGATGAAGAATTAAATTATACTTCTAATATTACGAATGGAAAAATTTATTCTAGTGTAATTGAAAAAGAGCGTAAGGGGGATTTTTTAGGATCTACTATACAGATTGTTCCTCATATTTCTAATGAAATTAAAAATAGAATTTATGAAGCTGGTACTACTAGTAATGCAGATATTGTGATTACGGAAATAGGTGGTACTGTTGGAGATATAGAGTCTTCTGTGATGATGGAGTCTTTAAGGCAAATTCGTTTAGAAAAAGGAAGGAAAAATACTTTGTTTGTTCATACAACATTGGTTCCTTATTTATATGGATCTAATGAATTAAAAACCAAGCCAACACAGAATAGCATTATTGAACTTAGAAGATTAGGTATTCAACCAGATATTATTGTGACTCGTGCTCCATTGGATTTAGGAGAAGCGGTTAGAAAAAAGATAGCTTTATTTGGAAGCATTCCTGAAGAAAACATTATAGAGGCTAAAGATGTTTCTAATATTTATCAGATTCCACTTAATTTTCATAAACAAAATATTGAAGAAATTATTTTAAAACAATTCGGTTTACAGGTTACAACAAGCAATTTGAAATATTGGGAAGATCTATTAGAAACAGTTGAGAATTTAAAAGGGGAAGTAGAAATAGCTTTGGTAGGAAAGTATATAGAATTAGAAGATGCTTATCTTTCCGTAAAAGAAGCTCTAAAAGCAGCAGGTTATCCATATAAAACTAAGGTGAAAATAAACTGGGTAGATAGTGAATTGTTAGAAAAAGAAACGACCGATTTGAAAGAAATATTTCAGAATAGTAGCGGAATTTTAGTACCAGGCGGTTTTGGAAGCCGTGGTATTGAGGGTAAGATTTTAGCTTGTCAATATGCACGCGAAAACAAGATTCCATATTTAGGAATTTGTTTAGGTATGCAAATCGCAGTCATTGAATTTACTCGTCATGTATGTGGGTTAGAAGATGCTTCTTCTACAGAATTTAATGAAGTTTGCCCAAATCCTGTAATTGACTTAATGGCTGATCAAAAAGCAGTGATTCATAAAGGCGGAACTTTAAGATTAGGCAATTATGCTTGTAAGCTAACCAAAGGAACTTTGGCATATAAAGATTATAATCAAGATATTATCTATGAGAGACATAGACATCGCTATGAATTTAATAATAAATATCGTGAATTATTAGAGAGTAAAGGTATGGTTTTCTCAGGAATAAATCCAGATAATAATTTAGTAGAGATTATTGAATTACCTGACCATCCACACTTTATTGCCAGTCAGTTTCATCCAGAATTTAAGAGTAGACCAATCAAAGCCCATCCATTATTTTTATCTTTTATAAAAGCGGCTATCGAGTATCCAAAAAAATAATAATCGATATATTAATCACTAGAAATTTCAATAAAGGTAATCATGGGTTTTGATATGCTCCATTAGAGAAGCTATTGAAAAATAAGAGCTCACTAATTTACATCTGAAAGTTTTCATGATATAATTCCTATAGAATAAGAGGGATTCAAATGATAGAATTTTTTAGAGATGTATTAGATGGACCTATATATATAGTAACCACCATCTTATCCGTTATTTTTATTATGGCAATTATAGGGTTCTTGATGGAGCGAAAAAAGTTAGAAAAAGAAGCAAAAGAGAAAATGGCTGTTGTTAGCAATTCGCCAGAAGTAACACCAATTTCTCCTATTTCTGTAACAAAAGAACATGTTGCTTTAGAATCAGAGCAAGTTTCTAATCATGTAACAGAAGAAACGGATTCTTCTTTAGAAGTAAAACCACCTGTAATTGATTTTGGTAATTCCAATCAAAAAGAATAGACATGGTATTTGCTTACTGTGTCTTTATTTGCTATAATAAAATATGTTTATGAAAGGAAAAATAAATTATGACATTAGATAGTATTATTACTGTTATTAAAAAAATTATAGATATTTCATTGGTTTGGCTAGCTTTTTACTATATTTTAAAGAATATTAGAAATAATGTAAAGTTGACTTTACTATTTAAAGGGGTAGCTATTATATTAATTTTAAAAATTATTAGCGATTTTTTTGGATTGACTACGATAGGTCTTTTATTAGAATATGTAATTATGTGGGGTCCACTTGCTTTAATTATTATTTTTCAACCAGAAATTCGTAATGTATTAGAACAGATTGGAAAAACGCAATTATTGGGACGTCACAAAGTATTAACGGTAGATGAAAGAGAGCATTTGGTTTATGAAATTATTACTGCTGTTGAATATTTGAGAAAAGCTAGAATTGGTGCTTTGATTGTGTTAGAAAGAGATATTAGTTTAGCCAACTATATCGAAAAGGCAAAAAAAGTATATGCTGATTTATCTAGCGATTTATTAATTTCTATTTTCTTTCCTAATAATCCACTTCATGATGGTGGTGTAATCATTCAAGGTGATCGTATCAGTTGTGCTGGTGCTGTATTCCCAACTAGTAATAGCTCTAAGGTAAGCAAAAAGTTTGGGACTCGTCATCGTGCAGCCTTAGGAATTACAGAAGAAAGTGATGCTATTAGTGTAGTAGTATCAGAAGAAACTGGTAGAATCAGTATTGCTGTTAAGGGAGAATTATTCTATAATTTGTCTATTGATGATGTTAGAATGATGTTAATTGATGAGCTAAGACCAAAACAAGAAGAAGATTATTTAGATGAATTAGATGAGGAAGAGATTTATGAAGAAGATAAGTAAGAAGATTATTCTGTTTTTTGATAAATGGTTAATTACTCCAATTACTAAATTAATCTTGTTTATAACAGATTTTGTTAAAAATAATGGAAGAGAAATTGAAAAATTTATCAATAAAAAACAGACTTTGATTGTGTTATCGTTAATATTTGCATTTATTGTGTTTTTTTTAGTAGATCAAAATTCAGATACGATTTTAAATAAAAATGCTGAAGTTTTGTATAATCAACCAGTAATAGCAGAATATAATGAAGAAGCCTATGTAATCGAAGGACTTCCTACCACTGTAGATGTTACTTTGATTGGTCGAACATCGGATTTATATTTGGCCAAACAATATACTTCTAATTTAAGTGTTTCAGTAGATTTAAGAGGCTTAACACCAGGAAGCCATAAAGTAACCTTGAACTATACACAAGGATTAAAGGCTTTAAAAACGATTGATTATAAAATAGATCCATCTACTGCCAATATTGTTGTATACGAAAAAGTATCAGAAACAAGAGAATTAGATTATGATATTTTGCATAAAGATCATTTAGATAGTAAGTTAATTTTAGACAGTGTGGATTTGAGTAGAAATGATGTGATTATCAAAGGAGCTAGTTATAAATTAGAACAAGTAGCATCCGTAAAAGCTTTGGTAGATATTGATGATATTAGCAATCCAAAAGAAGGTACTTTTACATTGAAAGATATTCCATTAATTGCTTATGATGCAGAAGGACAGCCAGTAGATGTTGAAATTGTTCCAAGTAGTATTGATGCTCAAGTTAAGATTACTTCTCCAAGTAAGGAAGTTTCTTTACAAATTATTCCAAAAGGAGAACTAGCATTTGGTAAATCTATTAAGGAATTTACTTCTTCTGTATCTAATGTAACTATCTATGGGGAAGAAAGTGTGATCAATGAAATCGATTCTATTCCTGTAGAAATAGATGTAACCAATCTATCCAGTGATAAAACGTTTAATGTAAATATTACGAAACCATCTGGAGTTCGTGATATTAGTAGCAAGACTGTTTCTATCAAGGTAACATTAGATGATGTTATTACGAAAGAATTTACTAATATGCAGATTACTACAGTGAATTTAGACTCCAACTATAATGCCAATGCAGTATCGAGAGAAGATAGTGAAGTGACAGTAATAGTCAAAGGTAGTAGTGAGGTAGTAAATAATTTAGATCCTGCTACGATTCGAGTTACTGTTGATTTAAGTGGATATACTACACCAGGAGAATATGAAGTGGATGTCCTAGTTAGTGGAGACGATTTAAAACTTAGCTATGAATCTAAAACGAAAAAAGTAAAAATTAGAATAGAAGCAAAATAATATAAGAAAAAGTACTGAGCTCAGTACTTTTTTATTCATAGTCATTAAATAATAGGCTAATATCAATAATTCCGGAAATTCCTACCAGAACATATACGATTTTAGTAATAACATTATCTGCGCCAAATAAAGTTTCTACTAAATTGAAATCAAATAATCCAATAAGTCCCCAATTAATTGCTCCTATTATTATAAAAACTAGAGCTACTTTTTGAAGTGTCTGCATAAAATCCTCCTTTTCTTATTTCAGTATTATGATAATCATTTTTAAAAAAAATATTCGTGAATAATGTATTTTTTTATTCATAGTATTAAATGAAGGAAAAGAGGAGTGAAAATGAAAAAAATATTTTTGGGTTTAATGATGATCTGTTGTTGTTTTATTACTGGATGTTTTGGGAATACTAGTAATGATGTCTTAAAAGATATTACCAAACAATATGATGGTTTAAAAGCTTATGAATTAACAGGAGATTTGGAAATAGTAAATAATGATGATGTGTATAACTATGATGTTAAAGTTATTTATCAAAAAAAAGATAAATTTTATGTAAGTCTTAAAAATCGTAACAATAATCATGAACAAATTATTTTAAAAAATGAAGAAGGAGTTTATGTATTAACACCATCATTAAATAAAAGCTTTAAATTTCAAAGCGATTGGCCATATAATAATTCTCAAGTTTATTTGATTCAATCCATTTTAGATGATATTCTAGATGATGAAGAAAGAAGTTTAGTAGAAAATGAAAATGGTTATATATTTACAACTAGTGTTAATTATCCCAATAATCGTAAATTAGTAAAACAAATTGTAACTTTCGATAAAAAATTAAATTTAAAGAAAGTTAGTGTAGTGGATGAAAATGACATTAGCCAAATGACTATGACTTTTGCTACTATTGATACAAATCCAACTATCAATGCTGATACTTTTAATTTAAATAAAATTATGGAAACAACACAAAATAATACTAATACTAATACTAATACTAATACAGGCGATAATACTAATACAGATAATAATACAGATTCTAATTCCAATAGTAATAGCCAAAATAATAATCAAGAAACAGAAGGAACACAAACAACCAGCACTTTAGAAGATGTGATATATCCGCTTTATATTCCGACTGGTACTGTGTTAGCTTCTGAAGAAAAAATTGCTAAGACAGATGGGGAAAGAGTTATTATGACTTTTGAAGGAGAAAAACCATTTTTACTAGTAGAAGAGACCGCTAGTATTGAAGAAGAGTTTGCTATTATTCCTACATATGGTGAACCATATTTATTGATTGATACAGTTGGAGCATTAACAGATAGTTCTATTAGTTGGAGTAGTAATGGAATTGACTATTATTTGGTTTCTGATGTAATGAGCCAAGATGAATTATTAGATATTGCTAGAAGTGTTAGTGTGATTCCAACTATGAAGTAATACCATATATAAAAAGAAATATTGTAAAAGTAAGCTGTAAGAACTAGTTTATTTTTAACAAAAAATTTCACTAAAAGACAATATATCCACGTAAATTTTTAGACTAAATTCCGTTTTTAAACGGAGTTTTTTCTTTTTCAGATTTATTGCCGTTTTTATAATGAT
>CALVSR010000048.1 GCA_944359075.1 uncultured Bacilli bacterium | reverse complement strand
ATAGAAGTTATAAAAGAATTGGAGAGGTTAGCAATGAATGAAGAATTTAAAATCCATTATGATCAAGAAGCAGTAAGAAGAAAGACGGAAAACTCAATTCGAGAAGAATCTTATGAAAAAGGATTTTCTCAAGGAATGGAACAAGGTGTTACTCAAGGAAAAAAAGAAAATCAAAAAGAAATAGCTAAGAAATTGTTACAATTAGGAACAGTTAGTATTGAAGATATTGCGGAAGCAACAGGTCTAACTGTAGATGAAATCAACAAGTTATAAGATAATAGGACACCTTAAAACTGTGATTCTCGATGAATTCTACTTATATGGTTTACTACTAAAATGATTTATGATATTTCTTCTTTTTCTCATGGAATTGGAGTGTTATGATTAGGATAGATTGGTAGATGGTAGTATGGAGTTTTTAATTTTATTAGCAATTTTACCAGGAATTGTGGTAGGACTGTTTATTTATAAAGCAGATCAGATAGAAAAAGAACCAAAAAGAGAGTTATTAAAAGCTTTTCTATTTGGAATTATTGCCATCTTTTTAACATTATTCTTTTCTTATCTTTTCGGAGTGGTTGATATTGAAATACACTATGATAGTTGGATAGAAGTATTTTTATATTCATTTTTGGGAATTGCTTTGATAGAAGAATTCTCCAAATGGCTTTGTTCCTATCTATTTTTAAGAAAGAATCGAAATTATAACTATTTATTTGATGGAATTGTTTATATTACTTTTATCTCTCTTGGTTTTGCTACCATCGAAAATATTTTTTATACCTTTGCGGGTGGTATTTTTACAGGATTACTTCGGGCTGTTACTACGGTTCCTGTTCATGCTTTTTTTGGTATCATAAGTGGCTATTGTTTTTCTTTATCGAGAAAATACAAATTATCGTCAGAAAAACGAAAAGCAAAAACCTACTTTCTTTGCAGTCTATTATTTCCAGTTTTATTACATGGCTTCTATGATTTCTGCCTATTGACACAAAATGTTATTTTCTTTCTTATTTATTTATTTTTTGTTGTCATATTGTATAGCATTTCGATTTATCATGCCAAAAAATTAAAGGAAATAGATGCACCATTTATTCCAAAAAAATAATATTTGATTAGAATGGTAATAGTAAAAATATGGATTATAAGATGATAATTGCCGCAATGGAAAGATTGAATAGGATTCATGAAACTTTCCATTTTTTCATAAGATTTATTGGTGGTTATATGTCTAATTTTGTTTTGGAGATGATAGGACAATTCGGTTATTTGGGAATGTTTTTTTCGATGATACTAGAAGCTATCATCATCATTATACCTAGTGAATTGATTTTAGCAACTGGTGGGATTTTGGCCAGCCAAAAGATTTTTTCTTTTTGGGGTGCTTTTTTAATCGGGTTAATGGGAAGTGTTTTCTGTGCTATTATTATTTACTTGATGGGAAGAATTGGGGGAAGACCTTTTGTTGAAAAATATGGAAAATATTTCTTTATGAAAAAAGAAGATATTGAAAAAGCCGATCAATGGTTCCGAAAGTATGGTATGTTAGCTGCTTTTATTGGTAGAAATTTCCCGATTGTTAGAACATTTATTTCTCTTCCTATCGGAATGACGAAATTGAACTTTCTAAAATTTTTAATATATACTACATTAGGCAGCATTCCTTGGACCTTTGCCTTTGTTTATGTTGGTTATTCACTCGGAAATAACTGGATATTACTATCAGGATACACCAATCGTTTAAAGATACCTATTATGATTTTATTAGTATTATTGTTGATAAGATGGATATTTCAAAAAGTAAAGGGAAAGATACATTCTAAATCAGCACTCTTTTAATTGAAAATTTAAAATATTTGTAATTCATCTTTTAATAAAGATAAAATTGTACTATAATAATAAAAGGTGAGGCTATGAAAGAAATCATTGATACCTTTGTAACAAACTCTACAGAAATACTAACTGGTTTTGGACCAATTGCAGGAGTTCTTTTAATTATTCTAGAATCCATATTACCAGTGCTTCCACTTTCTGTATTTATAACGTTAAATATGGTTAGTTTTGGTTCCTTTTTTGGCTTTTTTATTTCATGGATTTCTACAATCATAGGTTGTATGCTATCTTTTACCTTATTTCGCCATTTTTTTCAGAAGAAATTATATCGTTTTATTAAGAAAAAAGAACAAGAAAAATTTGCTAATATTATGAAGATAATATCCAATATTAGTTTTAGTAATTTGGTAATTTTAATTGCAATTCCTTTTTCACCGGCTTTTTTTATTAATATTGCGGCAGGAGTATCTAAGATAAAAGTAGAAAAATTTTTTTTAGCAGTTATTATTGGTAAAATAGTCATGATTTATTTTTGGGGATACATTGGGACAACTCTTTTAGAAAGCTTGACAGACATTAATGTACTTTTTAAAATTGCCTTTTTATTAATTGGAGCTTTCTTAGTATCTAAGATAGTAGAGAAAAAATTAAAAATGAAATAATGGAATGAGCGGAGGAGTATTTATGGAATATGTAATAGTTTTCCTATTGATAATTGTTTTAGTGCTATTAGTTATTAATTTATTTCGAAGAAATGACAACAGTGACATGACAGAGAGATTAGGAAGATTTGAAGTAAACATTACCAAAGAGATGAATCAAGATTTTAGTAATTTGAATGATAAAATGGAGCAAAGACTAAATGCTATTAATGATAAAGTAAATGAACGATTGGATCAAAACTTTGAAAAAACCAATAAAACATTTACTTCCGTATTAGAAAGACTCAGCAAAATAGATGAAGCTCAAAAGAAGATCGAAACACTATCTAGTGATATTGTTTCCTTGCAAAGCATTTTAACTGATAAAAAGTCACGTGGTATTTATGGAGAAGTAAATCTAAAACATATCATGGAAAATGTTTTTGGCGTAAATGATAAAATCTATAAATTACAGTACACTTTACCAAATTCTACTATTGCTGATTGCGTATTATATGCACCAGAACCATTGGGAACCATTGTTATCGATTCTAAATTCCCCCTTGAAAATTATCAAATGATGGTGGATAAGAATTTATCTTCTACAGAGAGAGCAATGCATGAAAAACAATTTAAAATAGATGTTAGAAAACATATCGATGCCATTAGTAGCAAATACATTATCCCAGGAGTAACTGCGGAACAAGCCATCATGTTTTTACCAGCAGAAGCAATATTTGCTGAAATTAATGCTTATCATTCTGATATTCTAGATTATGCATATCGTAAAAAAGTTTGGATTTGTTCGCCAACTACTTTAATTTCGACACTAAGTGTTATTCAAATGATTATTAAAAATATAGAACGCGATAAATATACTTCTATTATTCATGAAGAATTAAATAAGTTAGGACTAGAGTTTTCTAGGTATAAAGATCGCTGGGATAAATTGGCTAAGAGTATTCAAACAGTGAATAAAGATGTAGAAAATGTTCATATTACGACTGAGAAAATTTCTAAAAAATTTGAAATAATTAATCAAGTAGAAGTAGCAAAATTAGGAGATGAAGAAATTGAAAAAACTACTGAAAGTAGTAAATAGTTTATTTTTTGTATTTTTTATATGTTTTATGGCTTATATGCTAATTAGTTCTTATGATACTATGAAATTATCAAAAATATTAACGCTTCTTTGCATTTTGCCATTAATTATGGTACCATATTTATTAGATAAGATAAAAGTGTATCATATGGATGAAGTATTAATCTTTTTCTACTATTTATTTTTATTATTAGCTTTAGTATTAGGAAGTATTTTAAAGTTTTATTATAAAATATGGTGGTTTGATTTATTTACTCATTTTACATCTGGAATGATGACTAGTATTGTTGCTTTTATTTTATTGCAAGAAAATAAGCTGGTAAAAGAAAAATATAAATGGTTTGGTTTTCTACTTATTATATTATTTACAACAGGGATTGGAGCATGCTGGGAATATTTTGAATTTATTTGTGATAAATTATTTCATAGTGATGCTCAGTGGGTAATTGCAACTGGCGTAAATGATACAATGACAGATATGTTAATTAATACTTTTGCTGGATTTTTGTCTAGTATTTATTATCTATATTATTTGCACAAGAAAAAATAGGTGGTGTCGTATGAAAAAAGAAAAAAAAGTGGTTCGTAAAAAGAAAGTGAAAAGTAAGAAAGATTGGAATAAAATTTTATTAACGGCCATGTTAATATTATTATTATTAGAAATTATTTTGATTCCGTGCTTAGTTTATGCAGAAGTTAAAAGAATATTGCCAATTGTAGCTTTTTTAATCATTCCAACTTTATTTGGGATTGTGATTTTATTATTGAGTAGAAACTGTACTACGGATTTTGAAAAAAAGAAGAGTAGATTATCTAAAAAAATCGATGTTTAGACTGATAAATAGATAATAGTAAGAGGACTATTTTGTACTATACTTAATAAAAGATAAGAAAGTAGTGAGTATATATATGAAGAAAAAAAGAAATATCATTTTAATGATATTAGCCTTAATCAGTGTAGTAGTAATCACAGTAGGAATAACATATGCTTTCTTTCAATATGTCAAAGAAGGAAGTACCGAAAATAGTATGACAACAGGTACGATTACATTTCTTTATACTGAAGTATCGGGAGTTGGAAGAGGAATATCGATTAGTAACGCTTTCCCAGTAAGTGATGAAGTAGGAAAAGCTCAGGTAGGAGAAGGAAATGTTTTTGATTTCAAAGTGACGAGCACTACTCCTAGAAATGCTAGTATTCCATACGAAGTAACAGCACGAATGAGTAGTGATTCTACTTTAGATCAAAATGCAGTGAAAGTATATTTAACGGAAGTAAGTGGAGAATTAGAAACAGAAATTTTATTAGATAACTATAGTAACTTAACCCAAACTAGTGTATCGATTCCAGAAAATATAACTGAAAAAACACTCTATACGGATACTGTACCGGCAAATAGTAGTAACCATGAAAAAGATTTTAGATTAAGAATGTGGATTAGTGAAGATACCGACTTTTCAGATGGAAGCATGAATGGAAAGACATTTACGATAACCGTGAATGTGTATGCGAATGCCGAAGTAGTATCATCACCAGTTGCTAATACATTGTCACAAATAATTTTAGCAAATAACCGATTAATCACATCAGAACCAACCTTAACTACCTCAAGTAATAATAGTAATGATGAAAGTGGGTTATATAGGTCAACAGCAACCAATACAGGGAAACCAACCTATTATTTTAGAGGAGATGTAGAAAATAACTATGTATATTTTGCAGGATTTACATGGAGAATTATTAGAATTAATGAAGATGGTACTGTGAGATTGATTATGCAAGATGGAATCAATAATAATCAAGACTATCAGTTTAACTCCAATTATCTTGGCTACAATAATATGTATTATACAAATTCCTATTCAGCAAACGGAATTATGAAAATATTAGAGGATTGGTATGCAGCTAATATTGCAAATGATCTAAACTATTCAGACAAAATAATGACTGGGGACTATTATTGTGAACAGGCAAAAGTGAAATGGGATGAAAGTTGGACTTCAGGCAATGCAGATATGCTACAATATGATAAATACAATCCCACATTCAAATGCGAAAAAGATGGAAATGAAAAAGGCATAGTAAATGCCAGTGTAGGATTAGTAACATATGATGAAATGGTTTTTGCCGGAGGATATAAAGGTTTTAAAAATGATCAATATTTTTTATATAATGCTACAAGTTATTGGACAATGAGCCCTTCTGGTGGTATAAATAATTATGCTGGTGACTGGGGAATGATGGAGGACGGAGATTTTTATAGTTATGGAACTAGTGGTCTTCATTCCATACGTCCAGTAATCAATTTAAAAGCTGATGTAATGGCAACAGGAGAAGGTACAAGTGCCAATCCATATATTATTCAGTAATAAAGGATGTCGATGTATTGATATCTTTTTTTGTTTTCTTCTGCATAAAAAGTATAAAAAAATAAATAATATAAATAGCTTCTTGTTAATAAAATAAAATAGGTGGTAACATGATGCGAATGTTTTTCTTTTTGCTTGGTTTTGGATTCATGGTTATTGGCTTTACTTATATTATCACCTATATGAATTTGATGAGCATGGGATATGATGTTTTAGATTACCTAAAGTTTATTATTAGTAAAGTGGAATGCCAATTTTCAGTAATTGGATTTATCATTGTTTTTATCGTTATATTTACGAAAGGATCTGAAAAAGATGATATACATATATGATATTTTACTTAATTTTTGTGATTGTGAAGAACTATATGATTTTTATGAGTGGAATCAAAATGATACCATAGAAAATATAAAAAGAATCAAGTTATTACATATCGAAAGACCAATCATGGATGATTTATTATATTATGATGGCAATGTAGAAGAATCTTTTTTATTAAAAATTTATCGTACTTGTGAGGTTTATACCAATAGAAAAGTAAAAATTTTAGATTATTGCTGTCTGTTCTCAGATGGAGAAAGGGTGTTAGCAGTAGAGTTTGATTCTACAGGAAAGCCAATTTATAAAAGTAAACTTTTGATTGATGAAGAGGAAGAAATTGCCCTTTTAGCTAACAATTTAGAAATCTCGCCGTTTTCTTTTTATAAAAAAGATAAAGTTCTGGAAAATCGTTTTTTTACTCGAAATGAAATGATGATTCATAATTATTTAATGAAGGAAATTGAAGAGTGTTATCATAAAAAGAACTACGGAAAACTAAAGTTTTTGTACGAAGAATATTTTGAGGAAGAGAGTACTTCTTATCAGAAAATGATGCAATCACTATTAAATAGTATGAAAAATAGTTTGGATTACAAACATATGAATATCTATCAATTATTAAAATTAGCTAGTAAAAAAAAGCAGGTATGATTAGTAATCAATCTTCATACTTGCTTTTACTTTTTTCATAGTTTCTTCTGCACGAATCTTTGCTTCTTTGGTTCCCTCTTCTAGAATGGTCTGTACTTCTTCTGGATGATCTTCGTAGTATTTTCGCTTATCTCTAATAGGACTTAGGAAATCTTCAATTTTTTGAATTAATTCTTTTTTACAAGCGACACACCCGCGAGTTCCATTTTTACATTCTTTACAAACGGTTTCTAAATTAGGATTATTGATTAGTTTATGATAATAATAAACCATACAGATATCTGGATTAGCAGGATCATCTTTTCTAATTTTTTGAGGATCTGTTACAGCATTCATGATTTTTTGTTGAACAATTTCGGAAGAATCATTTAAATATAGGGCATTTCCTAAACTTTTTCCCATTTTTTCTTTTCCATCTAATCCTTTGATTCTTGGAGTAGGACTAAGTAAATGTTCTGGTTCGGTTAGAGTAACTCCATAAATAGAATTAAATTTACGAACAATTTCGCGACATTGTTCAATTAAAGGTAATTGATCTTCGCCAACAGGAACGATTGTTCCACCAAGGGCAGTAATATCAGCAGCTTGACTAATTGGATAACCAACAAATCCATAAGTAACACTTTCACCATCATTTCCAAATAATGCTTTTTTTTGAGCAATTTCTGTTTTTACGGTAGGATTTCGATAAAGTCTAGCCATAGTTACTAAATTAGAATAAAAAACAGTAAGTTCCGCGATTTCAGGAATTTTAGATTGAATAAATAAATGAGCTTTTTTAGGATCAATTCCTACAGATAATAAATCAATCGTTAACTCATAAACATTTTTACGAACTTTTTCCGGATTATTAAAATTATCTGTTAGAGCCTGCACATCTGCAATTTCAAAAAAACATTCATAATCTTCTTGCAATTTTACCCAATTAGAAGTTGCACCAAAGTAATGACCAAAATGCAAATTTCCTGTAGGACGAATTCCAGTTAAGATTGTTTTTTTCATAATCATCACTTCCTGCTAACATTTTAGCATAAAAATAATAAAAATAGTACTAATCTTCTTTATTTCTGTATAAAAATAAAAATTTAGTAAAATCTATTATTAGAGGAGGGAAAAAATGAAACAAATGAAAAAAGTTTTGTTAATGGTTTCAGTTTTATTTTTAGTAGTTGGCTGTGGCAATATGATGAATACGCCAACTAAAAAAGTAGAAGAATTTCTTAGTAAGTATCAAACACAAGATAAAGATGTGTTAGAACAGTTAGATGATGTTATCAAAGAGGCTGGAACATTTAACGATGATCAAAAAGAAAAATATCGTGATCTAATGAAAAAACAGTATCAAAATCTAAGCTATAAAATAAAAGATGAAACAGAAGATGGCGATACTGCTACTGTGCAAGTAGAAATTGAAGTATATGATTATGGAAAAGCAATTAGTGAAGCAGAAACATACCTAACTACCAATCGTGACGAATTTGTAACAGATGTTGAAAATGATATTATCGATACTGTCAAGTTCTTAGATTACAAAATTGAACAAATGACCAATGTAAAAGATAAAGTCAAATATACCATTAATTTTACTCTAACCAAAGTAGATGATGAATGGAAATTAGATGATATCAGTGATATCGATAGGCAAAAATTACATGGCCTTTATTATTAAGAAAACGAGTTTATAATAATTTGTTTTCTTTTTATTTGGATGGTAAACTATATGTAACACGCGCATTTTTAGAATTCAGGAATTGGTATTACGAAAAAAGCAAAGAATTTGTGAAGGCAAAAAGACTGGACTAAACTAGTCTTTTTTTCATATACTTTTTTAGATAGATGGATGGTGTTGAAATGAAAAAGGTAAT
>CALVSR010000047.1 GCA_944359075.1 uncultured Bacilli bacterium | reverse complement strand
CGCCATTTTTAGTGTTTTTAATTTGAGACTTGAATTTACTAGGTAAAGCGCGTGCTTTTACTTTGAGATGTCACCATTTTTCTATCATTTTTCTATCATTTTAATGACTAAATATAGATTTTAGTAAGATTGGCATTGATTATATAATGGCTATTTATATTCTATTTCGTTTTGTATGCTACATCTGTTTTAAAGATTATCTAAATACAAGCAGAGAAATCAGAATTCTATTATGCTCGTATTTTTTATACAATTATTTTTTATTTAGAAAGTCGAGTCAAACTAACTGACTTCTTTTTTTATGCTTCATATAATATGGTAGAAAGGAAGGATAATATGCTAGATTGGAGTTTATTACAAAATTTATTAATTATTGCGATTGCTTGTAGTAGTATTACAGTAATATTTATTCAAAAGACAAAGAGATTTTGTCGAAATAGTCATTGTATTCCGTGGTATGGATTATTGGTAAACTTAATATTAGGTTTTTGTTTTTCGCAGACTTTTAGCGATATAGATTATATCAAAAGCATATGGGTAGGCTTGTTTAGCTTCTTGGGAGCAGATACCATTTATCGAAATTTAGAGGGGAAATTAGCTTCTTATACAGATTTAACAGCAAATAAAAATTCTAATTCTGATACAAATGCAAGTGAAAATGAAAATTCTTCACCTTCCATCAATGATAGTTCTGATGATGATGTGATAGGAGAGATCACTTATGAATAAGAATTATATGACTTATCCTATGAAAAATATGAGAATTACTTGTCGATATGATGAGGCAAGCCATCGTAAACATTGTATTGATGTTACAGATGGTTTGATTGATTATCCAATTGATGATGGTGGGAAAGATACTGGCAGAGACCCTATTTATTGTCCATGTGATGAGATGAAGGTAACTGCTATTCGAGGTGTAGGAAATAGTAGTGTTACGAATACAATCTGGCTTGTTTCTACTTCAGCAGTAATAACGCCAACATTTACAGATATTGCTTTTATGACACTTACACATCCTAATGATAGTGATTTTACAAACATAAAAGTAGGTGATATTTTTAAAAGGGGTGAAATTATTTGCTATGAAGGAACAGATGGAGCTACTAGTAATCATATTCATTTAACTTGTGGAAGAGGTAGTAGCAGTACCTGGAAGCAAAATTCCAATGGGGCTTGGATTATGGATGGTAATTCTTACAAACCCGAAGATGTCTTCTATATTGATAGAAACTTTACTACAGAATTGTGGGGAGGTTATTTGATATGGAAATATTTACCAGAAACTAGTTATGTTGGTAATCCTGTTTCTAGAAATACAAATGTTAATCAAATAGAAGTTTTGGTAGATAATTTAAATGCAAGAAGCGAAGCTTCCACAGATTCTATGAGTTATGGTTATCTTAAAAAAGGTTTTTATGATGTAGTAGCCGAGCAAGATAATAACGGTTATCACTGGGTAAAAGTAGAGTCTTATTGGATTGCTACTAACGATGGCTGGACCAAAATGTATCCCAAAACAACCACTAATTGTGAGGAAAAATTAAAAGAATTAGAAGAGTCCTATCCTAAATTAATATTTACTTGTGATAAAACTGGTAAATACTTAATCTATTTACAAAAAGGTAGTCAATTATATCTCCAATAAATAATAATATTTCGTGCATAACCTAGAAAAATATGTTACAATCTAATCAGAATAGAGGGATAGTATGAAAAAACAAAAAATAGGCTTGAGTGCTATGAATTGGATTTTATCTATTTTGGGGATTTTATTATTCAGTTGCATTATTATTTTACCACCGGTTTTTCGTAGATTTATAAAACCAGAAATAATCGAAGAACCTCCTCAAGAGGAGATAATTACTGCTACTGTTACTTGTCAAAATGAAAATCTTGCAGGAGTAAATTATATAGATAGTGAAATACTAGTGTTTACATATCAAAATCAGAAATTACAAGGATTTACTAGAACTACTAATCGTGTTTATACAGACTCGTTAACTTATCAAGAACAAAAATCAGTTTATGGAAAGTATGTAACGGCTTTTAGTATGATTAACGGTTATGAGTATAGTGCTACTCCTAGTGATGATACTTTCTCTGTACGAATTCAAGAAAAATATGATTTAACGATCTTTAAACCAACCACAATTGTCATTCCGGGTGATGAGAATCCAACGGCTATTACTACTAGTTATGAACTAAATAGTGATATTTCTATGATCGAGGAGTATTTAACAGTGAACGGATATACTTGCTCAGATAATGAAGAAGAATAAAGAAAAAGAAAACGATAAATAGAATGATATTGATTCGCAAGTAGAAAGAAGTATCGATAGGTATTAAGTTTCCTAGAATAATGAAAAGAATTGCAATTAGAGTATATAAAATATGCTCTTTTTTCTTTGGTAAAAAATAAGAAATTATGGTTTTGATAAAATATACTCCCATAATAATGAAGAATAGGCTGTTTAATATGTTGTTGAAAGCAAGAACTACTTCAATTCGTTCCAGTACATTTAAGAAAGAAATTTTCTTATAAATAATCATATCTGGAGTTTGATAAACATTCGTTAAATGAATTCCTAAAACGGAAATAATCAAAATCAATTGTATAAAAACTAAAATAATAGACAGTAAGATTAATAGATAGGGTAGTTTTTTATTTTTTTCTTTAAATTCTACTTGATGCATAGGAATAATTGAGAGTAACAGTAAGGGAGTAATGGAAGAAAAAAAGTAAATTTCTGAAGAGGTTAGATGACTTTTGAAATCGGTAATAAAAAGAGGCTTTAGGTTAGATAAATCAATATATTGGATTAAGCCAATAAAGCTAATGATAAAAATAAGAAGATAGATATAGAAGAATATTTCACTAATTTTACCAATTGCTGGAATTCCTTTACTAACTATATATATAGTAGTAGCTACTAGAGTCATTAAAATAATGATGGAATCCACTTCTTTTAAAATATAGTAGTGAACGAAAGAAGTCAAAATAGATAGTGCATAAATAGAAGTAAATCCAATGAGAAAAAACAGAATAATGAAAAAGAACACTTTGATTATTTTAGGAAAGTGTTTTTGAATGATATCCAAGATATTTTGTTTTTGCTTTTTTTGAAAGTGAAATATAAAGAAACTAAAAACTAAAATAGTGATACCACCTAGTAAAATGTCTAAAATGGAGTCATTATAACTACTAGTGGTAATTTTGTGATATCCTACATTCATCAAAAAAGAATTGAGTAAAAAAAAGGTAATAGTAGAATATTGTAGTGCTGTAATTTTATTGGGTTTCATAAATAGCATCTCCTTGTAAATAATTTTCTTTTTCGGTAATTTCGAATGAGAAATCAAAAGTTAGTTGGCTCAGTAGATGAGGTGTTTGTTGATAATAGGAATAATTGTTTTTACGTACTTTTTCAGTTAGTTTTAGAATATCATATCCCTCTTTTTGATATTTTGTTAAGAATTGTCTTAAATCATATTCCGTTTCTTTTTGAAAATTATGGTTATGACTTAAAGTGGTGACAAATCGGAAAGAAATATGATTTTTATTGGTGGTAATGATTGTATGATTTTCTAAAATACTATTTTGATTCAGATAGGCATTTTGGATTTTATTTTGTAGCATATTTAGTAAAATACTTTCCTCTTTGGTTAGTGTTTGATATATTTTATAATCTTTAATTAAGGTAAATCCTTCTAGTGTTAATTCTTGATTGGTATTGGAGATAGTAGAAAGATAGGAATTTTTATCAATTAACAATTCTTTTAATATCATTTCAAAATCTTTTGTAGCACAGAATCCTGTTTCTTTTTGATTGGTTTTGATTAAATTGTTAATTTCTTCTGTCTGTATATTTTGCTTCATAAAATTGATTAAAGAGTCTCCAGTTAGTAAAACCACATTAAAGTTATTACGATATTCGCTATTTTCTAGAAAGTAGTAAATGATTTCTGAAAATTTTTGATTAATTGCATTTTCCGTTAGAATTAATAAATCTAGATGTGATAAATATAGTTTTTTACTACTTTTTAGATAAATATCATGGAAAGCTTCTTCCAAAGAATCTTTGTTACTCTCCAGAGTGGTAATACTTTTTTCAATTTCTTGATCATCTAACTTTCCATCAATTACATTGACAATTAGGTGATATTTTTCTTCCTGGTAATCGATTCCTATAGCACTAACAATACTCAGATCATTTAATTCGGTGTAGGATTTACAGCCTGTTAATAAAGAAATCAAAATGATTAAAATTCCTAATTTTATTTTCATATTATCGACCTCGAATTTTATTTTTAGTAGTTAGAAGGGGATTTCTCTTTTTTGTTTTGCTTCCATGATTCACTTTTAAAATCGCATCTTTTAATTCTTCTTTGACAAAGGGAGCGAATGGTGCCAAATAAGGTTTTTCAAAAGAAGTAATACTTGTCAGTTTGGTCACTAGTAAAATAAGTCCTAAAAAAATTCCATAAATTCCAAGAGCAGCAGCTAAAATCATTAAAATAATTCTCCAAAAACGAATTGCAGAGGTTAATTCAATAGAAGTAAAAGCAAGTCCAGATATGGCACTGATTGCTACGACAATGATCATAATAGGGGATATAATTCCTGCTTGTACAGCGGCATCTCCTAATACCAAACCACCTAAAATAGAAACAGCAGTTCCCATGGTAGAAGCCATTCTCATATCACTTTCTCTTAATATTTCAAAAGATACAGTCATAATCAGTCCCTCTACTAAAGCTGGAAAGGGGACTGTAGAACGTTGTGCTAAGAAATTAAGAAGTAGATCCGTAGTAACAGAATCGTGATTATGAGTAGTAATCGCAATATAATAAGCAGGAATAAAGATAGCAATTAGAAATGCTAATAGGCGTATAATTCGAATAAAAGTAATATTAATAGCTTTTTGATAGTAATCATCCGGTGTATGAAATAAATCTATAAAAAAACAAGGCATAATTAATACATAGGGACTGTTATCGACAATGATACAACATTTTCCTTCTAATAAGGCCATGCTTACAAGATCTGGTCTTTCGGTTGTAATTAAAGTAGGAAAAACACTGTTTTTTTCTACTAAATATTTTTTTAAGTAACCGCTATCGATAATGCCATCAATATTAATTTTTTCTAGTTTGGAAATTACTTGTTGCACTAATTCTTGATCCGCAATATTATTCATGTAGCAAACCCCAACTTTGGTTTGTGTTTGTTTGCCAATTGTGAAATCTTTTAACCATAAAGATTCACTTTTAATTCTTCTGCGGATTAAACCAAAATTCTTATTAAAATTTTCCGTAAAACTATCTTTTGGTCCTCTAATGGATAGTTCACTATCTACAGTATTAATTCCACGATCTAATTGGGCTCTGGTTTCTAGAGCAAAAACTTGCTTATCATTGATATAAATAATGGTATATCCATTGAATAGTTTCGATACCAAATCTTGATAATTTTGGATGGTAGCACGATTATGCCCAGGAATATTATTATATAAGTAAGAAAATAAGTCTTCATTTCCTAATAGTTTTTCTTCTACAATATGACTAATATCTCTTAGAATCACTCTACTGATATCTTCGCCACTGGCAAGAACTTCGGAGTAAATTAAAGTAATCTTTTCCCCTTCCACCAAAATTTCTTTATAGATGATATCACTTGCTTGATTGGTGGCTTTTTTTAATTGATTGATCATTTTAAATCCCTCCTGTTTTTATTATGAAGAAAAATACAGGAATCATACGAAATAACTTTGACTTCAGAGATACAATGGTTTATGATATTACTAGAATAGTAGGTGATTTAATGAATAAAAAAGCTTTTACTTTGATGGAGTTATTAGCTGTTGTCATTCTTTTAGCGATTTTAACGGCTATGGCTACAGGAGCATACTATGCTTATCTAAATAAATCTAGGGAAGAATCTTTTAAGATGGCAGAAAAAACATTTATGAATGATGTTCAAAATGCTTATGCAGATTGCTTGAGTGGAGCAGACAATAATTTCTGTAATAGTCATCCTGATTTTGGGTATCAAGATGAAATAATTTATTTAAAGGAATTGATTTCCACAGGCTATAGTGAAAGAATTAAAAGTCCATATAATACAGATAGTTATTGTGATGAAGACTTATCTTATATAAGAGTAACTACTAGTAATGTAAGTGCTAATAATCAGGATATTTCTTATCAAGTGTGCTTGGTGTGTGGAGATAAAAAGAGTTCTACTTGTTCTAATTGATGACAGATTATAAAGAAAGAATCTAGTTTTTCAGTATTTTTCTTTTGTAGAAAAAATATTTTCGTTTATAATAAAAAATGGAAGTGATCATATGATAGAAGAGCTACAAATCAATCATGAATACGATGTAACAATTGCCAAGCAAGATCATTTTGGTCAAGGACTTGTAAAGGTAAACAATATGCTTGTTTTTGTAAAGAGTGCTTTGCCGGAAGAAGTGTGTAAAATTGAAATTATAGATATAAAAAAAACATTTGCAATCGCTAGGATTAGAAAAATGATAGTTGCTTCTAAATTTAGGGTAGAACCTAAATGTCCATATTATGCTATTTGTGGTGGTTGCCATATTATGCATGAGGAGTATTCCAAACAGCTAGAGTTTAAAGAACAGAAGATAAAAGAGTTATTAGAAAGATTTGCAGGTTTAAAAGATATTCATTTTTATCCGATTGTGGGAAAGAGTCCTTTTTATTATCGAAATAAAGTTATTTTTCATGGAAAAGAACATCAGTTAGGATTTTATCAAGAAAAGACAAATCATGTGGTTCCTGTTAAAACATGTGTGGTTACAGAAAAACCGTTAAATAAAATCTATCATGAAATTCAAAAATTTTTATTAGAACATCCTAGTAATACTATAGAACATCTAATGTTAAGAAAAACTTCTCTTCATCAAATATTAGTGGATATCGAAGGAACTATTACTTTGACGGAATTATTACCTTATTTAGAAGAAGTTACCACGATTTATTGTAATCATAAGCTGATAAAAGGAAATCCCTTTGTAGAAGAAGAAATTTTAGGGCTTCAATTTAAGATTTATCCTAGCTCTTTTTTTCAAGTTAATTATGAGATGATGTTGGTATTATATCGCATTATTATGAATTTTTATCAAGATAAAGAATATCGTAAAGTTTTAGACTTATATTGCGGAACGGGAACTATTGGAATTTTAGTTTCTAGTTATGTAGAGCAAGTGATTGGAGTAGAAAAAGAATCCGCCTCTATTATGGCTGCAAATTCTTGCAAAGAGATCAATCATATTTCTAATATTACTTTTATAGAAGGAAAAGTAGAAGATCAAATAGATTCTTTTCAAGATGTAGATTCTATTATTGTAGATCCACCAAGAAGTGGGTTAGATCGTCATACTTTAGAAATTATTTTAAATTTACAACCAGCAACGATTACATATATTTCATGTGATCCAGTGACTTTAGCTAGAGATTTAAAAGTTTTAGTTGCAGATTATGAAGTATTAGAAGTTCATCCGGTTGATATGTTTCCTAATACTTATCATGTAGAAACGGTAGTTTTTTTAGAAAGAAAGAGAAAGGGAACATTTCAAAATTATACAATTTTAGTAAATAGAGATCATATTTATCAACCGAATGATTTTAAAGATATGGTTTTTGTGAAAACAACTGATATTGAAGGTAAGAAAATTTTGGTAGAGGAAGAGACTTACCATCATTATTTAGCATTTAAAGAGCATTTGCACCAGACGGGAATAGAAGTTTCTATTACTAGTGGGTATCGTTCTTTAGAAGAACAAAAGAAGACAATCGAGGAATTAAAGAATGTTTATACAGATGAAAGTAAATTATATGAGAAGGTTGCACCAGTAGGGGCTAGTGAACATCATACGGGTTTGGCTTTAGATATTACTATTTCTAATCCAAAACAATATCAGGAAAGGCTTACAAAGTATTATACAGAAGAAGAGTTAAAAATAAGGGAGCAACAATACCAATGGATGGCTAGTGTTTGCTGCAATTATGGGTTTATTTTAAGATACCCAAAGGATAAAGTTGCGATTACGGGTTATTCTTATGAACCTTGGCATTTTCGTTATGTTGGAAAGAAAGTAGCAAAAATCATAATGGATAACCATTTAACATTGGAAGAATATTTAAAAATTAAGTAATGGGTATATAAGTATTTAAAAATTTTTTTCTAACAAGTAAGAAAAAAATTTATGTTGTACTTCATCAAAAAATGGGAAGGTAGTGAGAGTTAGATGAAAACCAAAAGAAGTATGATTTGGATGATATTAGCAGTAATTAGTGTAGTAGTAATCACAGTAGGAGTAACGTATGCTTTTTTTAATTATGTAAAAGAGGGAAGTACCGAAAATAGTATGACAACAGGTACGATTACATTTCTTTATACCGAAGTATCAGGAGTTGGAAGAGGGATATCGATTAGTAATGCTTTCCCAGTAAGTGATGAAGTAGGAAAAGCTCAAGTAGGAGAAGGAAATGTTTTTGATTTTAAAGTAACGAGTACTACTCCTAGAAATGCTAGTATTCCCTACGAAGTAACAGCTAGAATGAAAAGTGATTCTACACTAGATCCAAGTGCAGTCAAAGTATATTTAACAGAAGTAAAGGGAGATATGGAAACAGAAATATTATTAGATCAATATAGTAGCTTAGTGCAAACTAGTATTTCTGTACCAGAAAATATAACTGAGAAAACACTCTATACGGATACTGTACCAGCAAATAGTAGTAACTATGAAAAGAATTTTAGACTAAGAATGTGGATTAGTGAAGATACCGATTTTTCAGATGGAAGCATGAATGGAAAGACATTTACTTTAACTGTAAATGTTTATGCAAATGCCGAAGTAGTAACACAAGAGGAGATAGTATTACAAGGTTTTGCCAAAAAAATTTATGATGATAATACTCTTATAACTGCAGAACCAACCTTAACTACTTCAAGTAATAATAGTGATGATGCCAGTGGATTATATAGGTCAACCAATACCAATAGTGGAAATCCAACTTATTACTTTAGAGGAGAAGTAGAAAACAATTATGTATCCTTTGCAGGCTTTACATGGAGAATTATTAGAATTAATGAAGATGGTACTGTACGATTAATTATGCAAACTGGAATTAACGATAATGCTCTATTTAGAATTTACATTAATAATTATTCATATGAATATATGTATTATACTAATGGAACGGCTAAAACAGAATTGGAAGAATGGTATGATGCTAATCTAGCAGAATATGATAATAAAATAGCTACAGGCAATTATTTTTGTGAAGAAGCCAAGGTAAAATATTCTTCTTCTATGGTAGCAGGTAATGTAAATTTAACATTGTATTCGCAATATCGTCCGACCTTTGAATGTCAAACGGACGCAAATGGATATGGATTGATTAATACTAAAATTGGTTTAATTAGTTATGACGAAATAATATTTACGGGTATGTATTATAATATTAATAATTCCAGTAGTTATCTATCTGGTAGTGCTTCTTCATGGACTACTAGTCCTGGTGGAATTGGATATTTTAATGGTAGTAACTATCCAACTATTTGGTATCTAACTGGTCCTACTGATATAACAGAAATTGAGAATTCATTATCACCTGGTTCTATATATTATACTACAGCCCACTTAAGAGCAGTAATCAACTTAGATATTAATACAATGGTAACGGGTTCTGGAACTAGCGATGATCCTTATGTAGTTCAATAAATCCATTGTTTAAATGAAAACATAGACTGTAGTGTGTAAATAAGTAGTAAAAATTACACACTTTTTGCTTTATCTAGAAAAAATTATCTATGAAAATAAATTTCTAATTGTTTATATGATTATTGTGCCGCAAAATAGATAATGGAAAAAGGATTGTTTTTGTGCTATACTTTATTAGAAAATAGGAAACGATGATAGCAGGAGTGTGTAATCATGAATAAAAGGAATCGAAGCATTATTTTAATGATCTTA
>CALVSR010000046.1 GCA_944359075.1 uncultured Bacilli bacterium | reverse complement strand
GCGCTCGTAGCTCAGCTGGATAGAGTGTTTGGCTACGAACCAAAAGGTCAGGGGTTCGAATCCCTTCGAGCGCACCATTCGGGAAGTGGCTCAACTTGGTAGAGCACTTGGTTTGGGACCAAGGGGTTGCAGGTTCAAATCCTGTCTTCCCGACCATTTAGTTTATAAACTCTTATATGAATAAGAGTTTTATAATAAAATTATAATCATAGCATTTAGATATTGACTTTTAAAGGCTACTAATGATATGATTAATTTACTGATGCAGTTTGTAAGCCTATCGGACTGTATTAAGTAATTATATGGGGCATTAGCTCAGCTGGGAGAGCGCCACGTTTGCACCGTGGAGGTCAACGGTTCGATCCCGTTATGCTCCACCATATGAAATATAAAATCTGGACTATCACAGTTCAGATTTTTTAAATTTTTTGAAACTTTTTATGACATAAACGACACTATAAGAATGTAGGTGAATCAAATGGAGGAGAAACTTGTATTAGAACAGTTTGAGCAAATCTATAAAGATACGTATCCCAAAGTATTTAAATATATTATTTGTAAATGTTCGAATACGGAAGATGTAAATGATATCATTCAAGAAGTATATACCGAATTTTATAAACATCTAGTTAGTATGAGAATGATTGAAAATAATGAAGCCTACTTAATAGGAATTGCCAGTCATAAAGTAAAAAAGTATTATACAGTTTTAAAAAGGATTCCAATTATTTCCCTTTTTACAAAGACAACACATGATACCACATTGCTAGATAATATTTGTTCAGAAGAAGTAATTGAAGATGTTGTTTTTTCAAAGCTAATAGCAGAAAAAGTTTGGGAATTCTTAAAAAGTAAAGGACCTACTACAGTGAAAGTTTTTTCTTTATATTATCAATTAGATATCACTATAAAAGAAATTGCTGAAGAACTAAACTTAAGTGAATCTAAGGTAAAAAATATATTGTATAGAACTCAGAAAGAACTAAAAGAAAATGTAAAAAAGTGGAGTTGATAAAATTGAATTTAAAAGAATTATTCAATCAAAAATTTAGCGAACAAGATAATTATCAACAGATTCTAAATCAAGTAGGATCGCCTAAATACTCTAGTGTGGTTTCCTTAAAGCGTTATTTGATTCCTATTTCAGTATTAACAATCGTTATAATTTCTTTCATTTTACCTAATTCATCTACTAACATCCATGATAATGTTCAACCAAGAGTAACGAATAGAGATATAGAATCTATAGAAGAATTAGAAGGCAATTGTCTATGGAAACAAGATATCTCACTTTATGAAAGAAAACAACAAAACAGTTTTTTAGAAGCAATGAAACAATAAAGTATAGGATTTTCTTTCATAGGAAAAAGAAATATAGAAAAGGAAGGAAAAATTTATGAAAAAAATAGTAAGTATTTTAAGTGTGTTCATAATAGCCTTATTGTTTATCACAGGTTGTGGACAAAAGATAGTACATGTAGAAGGAACACTTGAGGATTTAATGACAAAAGTTTATGAAGGAATTAGTGAAGATCAACTTCCAATGATGTTACAGAATATTGAATTAACGGAAGAAAACATAGAATCTTATATTGGTACTCAAGATATCAAATGGAAAGAAGCTCTTGCCTCTGAGTCTGGTGTTGGATCGATTGCTCATTCTGTTGTCTTAATTCGTATGGCAGAAGATGCTACAGAAAAGGAAATTGAAGAAGCTAAAACTAAAATTAAAGAAAATGCAAATCCTAGAAAATGGATATGTGTAGAAGCTGAAAATGTCTTTGTAGAAAGTAAGGGAGATTTAATTATTTTGATTATGTCAGATGACAAAGCAGAGACAATAAAAACCAATTTTGAAAAACTTAAATAAACTTTCTAATTGAAAGTTTTTTTCATAGGAGACTTTATGGTATTTTCAAGTATTTCATTTTTATATTATTTTTTACCAATTACATTGCTTTTGTATGTTATCGTTCCCAAAAAAGCAAAAAATTTTGTGTTGTTGATTACTAGTTTATTTTTCTATTTTTATGGAGAACCACGATATATTTTAGTTCTGATTTTTTCATGTATTTTTAATTACTATTATGGAAAATATTTAGAAAAAGCACCTGCAAATTTCAAAAAAAAGTTATTAGTGATTAATTTAGTAGTGAACTTTGGAATTTTATTTTATTTCAAATACTTTAACTTTTTTTTGGAGAACATTAATTATCTATTTGCTACTAATTTATCATGGACTGGTATCATTATGCCGATTGGAATTAGCTTTTTCACCTTTCAAGCAACTAGCTATGTAATAGATATCTATAAAGGAGATATCAAAAGTGCCAAAAATGTTTTTACCTTTGCTACTTATTTATCTCTTTTCCCGCAATTGATAGCAGGACCTATTGTTCGTTATCAGACAGTAAGTGGAGAGTTAGAAAACAGAACAGTAAATTTTGATTTATTTGCAAGTGGTATCAAAAGGTTGATTATTGGTTTAGCGAAAAAGGTATTACTAGCCAATGTATTAGGAGAGTTAACCAAGAATTTAGTAAATCTTACCACCCAATCCGTTCTTTCTTACTGGCTACAAGCAGTAGCAAATACACTACAAATCTATTTTGATTTTTCTGGTTACAGTGACATGGCAATAGGTTTGGGTCTTATGTTTGGATTCCATTTTTTAGAAAATTTTAACTATCCATTGATTGCTAGAAGTATTACTGATTTTTGGAGAAGATGGCATATTTCACTATCAAGTTGGTTTCGAGATTATATTTATATTCCCTTAGGAGGAAGTAGAGTATCGAATTATAAAAAATATCGTAACATTTTTATAGTATGGATGATTACAGGATTATGGCATGGAGCTAGTTGGAATTTTATCTTATGGGGAATCTATTTCGCAATCTTTTTAATGATAGAGAAAGCTTTTCTATTGACCATATTAGATAAGCATAAAGTATTAGGTCATATTTATACGCTTTTTTTAGTGTTAATTAGTTTTATTATTTTTAATGAAACTAGTATATCTAACATTATTTTATTTCTAAAAAATATGTTTGGATTCAATCATTTACATTTTGCTAATATTGAAACCATTTACTTTCTTAAAAACTATGCTGGAGTTATAATCATTTCTATTATAGCTTCTATTCCATGGTTAAAAATAGTAAAGAAAAAGATGTCGCTTGGTAATTTTTCTGCAAAGGTGCTATCTATAATGGAACCAGTTTTTTATATTGGATTATTCATTATTGTAACAGCCTATATCGTAGATGAGTCATTTAATCCATTCTTATATTTTCGTTTTTAAAGGAGGAACCATGAAAAATAAAGTTTTAAGTATTTTATTTCTGATAGTGATATTTGGTATTATGTTTTTAGGAACTGTTCTTCCTGATAAAAGCATTTCTGTTTCAGAACGAAGAAAATTAGCTAGTTTTCCTAAGATTCAAATAGAAACGATAATGAATGGCAATTTTTTTGAAGACTTGAATCACTATTTAGTAGAACAATTTCCAGTTAGAGACTGGTTTAGAAAGGTAAAAGGAGTTATTTCTAGTTTCCTATTTCAAAAGAAAGATGAAGATGGTATTTTTATACAAGAAGGAGCAATTTATCAATTAAATCAATCCATTGATGAAAAATCAATTATTCATTTTACGAATTTATTAAATAAAATTCAAAATCAGTACCTAAAAACGGATCATGTCTATTATGCTATCATTCCTGATAAAAATTATTTTTTAAATGATACAATTCCAAAGTTGGATTATAAGAAAATAGAATTATTATTAAGTGAAGAATTAACCAATATGAAGTATATTAATGTATGGGACACCTTAAACTTGGAGTCTTACTATAAAACAGATATTCATTGGAAACAAGAATGTCTAGCTAGTACAGTAGCAAAAATAGAAGAAGCTATGAATTTAAGGAAAACAGAAATGCCAGATGAAAAAAAGTACTATTCTAAGTTTTATGGGGCTTTATACGGAAGAATAGCGAATAACTTACCACCGGATTCATTAACTTATGTAATGAACGATGATATCAAGAATGCTAATGTTTTTGATTATGAAAAACAAGAATATAGAAAGGTATACGAAGAAAAAGATTTGACGAATATAGATTCATATGATATTTATTTAGGAGGAGCCAAGCCCTTATTAATAATTGAAAACGAAAATCAAACCAATGGAAAAGAATTAGTATTATTCCGTGACTCATTTGGAAGTAGTATTGCTCCATTATTAATCTCTAATTATTCTAAAATTACACTAATTGATTTAAGATATATAAGTAGTGAACTTCTTTCAAATATAGAAGAGATTGATTTGAATAGTCCAAATCTAGATGTATTATTTTTATATAGTATTCCCATTATTAATAATAGTTTTACATTGAAATAGAATTTGTGATAGACTAGTCATGGAGGAGATAATATGAGAGTAGCTTTAATTAATGAAAATAGTCAAGCAAGTAAGAATGAAATTATTTATAATGCATTAAAATCAGTTTGTGATCAGAAGGGTTATGAACTTTATAATTTAGGAATGACTAGCACGGAAGATTCCAACCTAACTTATGTACAGAATGGACTGTTAGCCGCAATATTACTAAATACCAAAGCAATTGATTTCGTAGTGACTGGTTGTGGTACTGGAGAAGGAGCAATGCTTGCATTAAACAGTTTTCCAAATGTAGAATGTGGTTTAATTGCTGACCCTACAGATGCTTATTTATTTAGTCAGATAAATGCAGGGAATGCGATTAGCATACCTTTTGCCAAAGGATTTGGTTGGGGTAGTGAAGTGACATTAACTTATATTTTTGAAAAGCTGTTTGCTACTCCTTTTGGTGGAGGATATCCAGTAGAAAGAAGAGAAGCTGAACAGAGAAACAAAAAAATTTTAGATGATATCAAACAAATTACTCATAAAGATATGTTAACGATTCTAAAAGAAATAGACCAAGATTTCTTAAAAGAAGCAATCAATCGTCCAAATTTTAAAGATTTCTTTTTCAATCATGCCGAAGAATCTGAAATAAAAGAATATATAAAGAATGTTTTGCTATAGTTTTTATAATAGGAGGACTTTATGAGATTTTCAATTATTATTCCAAATTATAATAAAGAAATATATTTGAAAGAATGTTTAGATAGCATTTATAATCAAACTTTAGACAAAGAAAAATATGAAGTTTTATTAATTGATGATGGAAGTACAGATTGCAGTTTAGAAATAGCCAAAAATTATGAGGTTAGATTATTTAAGACTAATAGGAAAATGGCTGGAGGAGCCAGAAATAAAGGAATTGAAAATGCAAGGGGGCAATATATTTTATTTTTAGATAGTGATGATTATTTATATAGTAATAATGTTTTAGAAAAGTTAGACAAGCATATAACAGATGAAGACAGTATTAATTTGCCTTTTGTGAAAGAATATGATAATTATCAAAAAGTAGTAGGGGATTTAGGTTTGTCCTTAGAAGAGAAAATAGAAAAAAGTGTATTTAATGCTCCATTTACTAAATGCTTAAAAAGAGAGTTTGCACAAAACATTAGATTTTTAGAAGAAGTTTATTATGAAGATGTTAGTTATAATATAGAAGTACTATGCAATATTCAAAAAGAAAGTGATTTTCTAGAACCTGTTGTTTTTTATAGAAGAACATTAGGCAGCATTACTAAAACTAAGGAAATTAGTGCAAAAAAGATGATTGACTGGTTTATTCAACTTTCCAGATTATATTATTTTTGTGATCAATTTCCTCAATATGCACCTTTCATTTTAAATCGAATTAAAAGAAATTGCTTGAAAAAAAGATTAGATGTGTTAGATGAATATTTTACAACTAGACATAATTCATTTTATGATTATGGGAATGCATTATACGATACAGAAAATAAGTGATAGAATAGAGGCATGATTAGTAATTTGATCGTATAGTGACCAGGCATAAGCAGAAAATTTTTGGGAGAATAAATGATACTAGTAGGATGAACATTAAAGAATGGAGAGCATTTTAATAGATAAGAGTAAGTATTATTCAATAGGGGGGGGAAATATGAAATTTAAAATTTGTATAGTTGCTGATATTCCTGGTTGGGCATTTGATGGTATCGCAAAGAAGGTACAAAAGGAATTAGATTGGAAATATAATATAAGAATTGTTTATTTTAATAGAAGGACAGAAGCAGATAGATTTTATGAATTAATTGAGGAAAACGATGATTGTGATTTATTACATTTTTTAAATAGAAGAATGCTTTTATTAATCAAAACTGATATATTTAAAAAGAAAGTGAAAAAAAGTGGTCGCAGTTTCTCAAAATATATTGCCTCCAAAAAAGAGAAATTTTCTACTGCTGTTTATGACTATATGGATCTCAATTTAGAAGGAATTTCAGAGCATAGATCAATTTTTAATGAATACACGAAGAAATATTATACATCAACGAAAAATCTATTTGCCATTTATAGCTCTATTAATATGATTAAAAAACCGGACGCTATGATACATGATATTTGTGATGATAAATTATTTATTCCAATCGATTTACAACGATTTGAATATAACACTATTAAAAATCGAAAAATTATTATAGGGTGGGTTGGCAATAGTACACATAGTGGTGACGATGGTATTGATTTGAAAGGGTTTTGCACCATTTTAACTCCTGTTATCAATGAACTGCAAAAAGAAGGATATAACATTGAGGGATATTATGCAGATAGAAATGATGTTTGGCGATTAGCGGAAGAAATGCCAGAATACTATAGTAAGATTGACATATGTGTTTGTGTATCTGTACATGAAGGTACTCCAAGGCCAGTATTAGAAGCAATGTATTGTGGTGTGCCGATTATTTCAACTGATGTTGGTATCGTTAGTGAAGCTTTTGGGAAGAAACAGCAAGAATTTATTATTGGTAGCAGAAAAAATGGAGAAAATGATAATCAAATTAAGAAATGTTTAAAAGAGAAGATCATTTATTTATATAATAATAGGCAGTTATTCAAAGAATTGTCTATAGAAAATTTATCTAGTATTAAGGAATTTGATGGCGGTAAAACAATTCAGGCTTTTGATTGCTTTTTTGAATCATGCTTAAAAGATATACAAAAAATAACTTAGTTTTTTTATAGATTGAATTTTTAATGAAAATATGCTATTATCAATATTGTCAATTGCCCCATAGCCAAGCGGTAAGGCGGTAGACTCTGAATCTATTATGCGTTAGTTCGAATCTAACTGGGGCAGCCAATATGTAATCAATCCTTGACCACAAGGATTTTATTTTTTGAAAAAGATTGTGTTATTAATAGAAATATTATAAAATAAGAAAAAAAGGATGTGTGAGCGATGACAGATAAAGAATTAGCAGAGTTAATGTTTCCGGATGTCAAACATGATACAGAATACTATGAAAAATTATATCCAGAAAGAAATTTGAAAGAAGGAGCAGTTGTATCACGCTTTGCTCCAAGTCCAACTGGATTTGTTCATATGGGTAGCCTACTTGCTGCTTTTATTGCCAGTAAGGTCCCTAAAGAAACAGGAGGAGTATTTTATTTACGAATAGAAGATACAGATGGTAAGCGTACAGTGGAAAATGGCGTTCAGGGTATTATTGATGATTTAAAAAACTTTGAAATAGATATTGATGAAGGCGTTGTATCAGAAACAGAACAAATAGGTGCTTATGGTCCTTATATTCAGAGTGAAAGAAAAGAAATTTATCACACTTATGCTAAATACCTTGTAGAACAGGGGCTTGCTTATCCATGCTTTTGTTCTCAAGAGGAAATTGATGAAACACGTAAAATGCAAGAACTAAATAAAGAACGAATCGGAATTTATGGTAGTTATGCCAAATGCCGCTTCTTAACCAACGAGGAAAGAATAGAGAAAATAAAAAAAGGCCAGCCATATATTTTAAGATTAAAATCACCTGGTGATTTTAATAAAAAGATTGTTTTAAATGATCTAGTTCGTGGGAAAATAGAATTTCCTGAAAATGATATGGATATCGTTCTAATTAAGAGTGATGGGCTACCTCTTTATCATTTCGCACATGTAATCGATGATCATTTGATGAGAACAACTCATATTCTAAGAGGAGAAGAGTGGATTTCATCTACCCCCGTGCATCTACAGCTATTTCAAGTACTAGGATTTAAGCCACCTAAATATGCCCATCTTGGAGTTATCATGAAAATAGATGAATCTGGAACCAAACGCAAGCTTTCCAAAAGAAAGGATCCCGAAGCTGCTGTTAGTTTCTATCATGAGCAAGGTATCCCTGTAGAAGCTGTTAAACTTTATTTAATGACTATTGCCAATTCTAATTTTGAAGGTTGGTGGGATCAAAATCCAACTCTAGGCATTGATGACTTCAAATTTGATTTTAAAAAAATGAGTGTAAGTGGTTCTTTGTTTGATTTAGAAAAATTAATGAATATTTCTAAAAGCTATATTAGTAGATTAAAAGCAACAGAAGTTTATGACAAAGCACTTACTTGGGCTAAGGAATTTGATCAAGAATTTGCATCTGTTTTAGAAAAATATAAAGAGTATTCAACTGCTATTTTAAATATTGAAAGAGAGCAAAAGAAGCCACGAAAAGATTTTGAATCTTTTTCTTCTATCAAAAAACATATTTGGTATATGTATGATGAATATTTTACCGGGAATTTAAATTATGATTTTGGAAAAATTCAAGATAAAGAGGAGATTAAAGCGATTCTTACTACTTATATCACAAAGTATTTTAATGAAGAAGATGATAAAGAAACTTGGTTTAATAAGATAAAAGCGTTATCTAATGAATTAGGTTATTGTAGTGATATGAAAGAGTATAAAGCTAATCCTGATAACTATAAAGGAAGTGTTGCGGATGTATCGACTGTAATTCGTGTAGCTACAACAACCAGTTCCATGACACCAGATCTTTATGAAATTTTAAGATTATTAGGAAGAGAAAGAATTGAAAAAAGATTTGCAACTTTTATGGAAGTGTAAAGGAATAGTTTCTATTCTTTTTTTCTTTTAAAACTATAAAAAACAGTATATAATATGTTTATAAAGAAGGTGAACGGATATGAACTTAGGAAAACGAAATATGGAAAAATTAATGATATTAATTACTTTTGGTATAGTTCTTTTTTGGCTACTAGAGAGTATTACGAATATTTGGGCTTTTATTTCTCATGTCTTAAAAATACTATTTCCTTTTATTCTAGGAGGAGTTTTTGCTTTCATTTTAAATATTCCAATGACTAAAATAGAAACCTTTCTAAAGAGTAAGCAGAAAAAGAAAAATTCGAAATTGCCTATTAGAACCATTTCTATTACGTTATCATTAGTTATTTTTATTGGCGTTGTCTTATTAATTTGTTTTTTATTGATACCAGAATTAATTGAGAATATTCAATTATTAATAAAGAATATTCCATCTTTTATTACCAATATTCAAACATGGGTATTAGAATTAGTCGATAGCTATCCAGAAATACGAAGTCAAATTGAAGAAGTATTTAAAAATACTACTAGTGTGAATAATATTATGGTAACAGTATTAAATTATGTTATTAATGGATCTTTAAATTTTATAACCAATTTAGTTAGTAGTGTTTTTACCTTTTTTACAGCGATTGTCTTTGCGGTTTATATGTTAAGTCAAAAAGAATATCTAATTCGTGGAGTAAAAAAACTAATGTATGCCTATGTAAAGAAAGAACATGTTGAAAAAATAATGTCTATCGCAACACTTGCTAATCAAACCTTTTCTAAGTTTATTTCTGGGCAATGTGTAGAGGCTGTCATTCTTGGATGCATTTTCTTTGTAGTTTTAACAGTCTTACGTTTCCCATATGCTTTAATTATTTCTGTTCTCACTACTATTACTGCTTTGATTCCAATGTTTGGTGCTATGATAGCTATGATCGTTGGGGCCTTGTTAATAGCCGTTACAAATCCAATTCAAGCTATTTTGTTTATTGTTGTTTTTCAAGTGATTCAACAAATTGAAAATAATTTTATTTATCCAAAAGTAGTAGGAAAATCAGTTGGACTTGCCTCTATATGGACATTGATGGCTGTTATTTTAGGAGGTAGTTTGTTAGGAATAGCAGGAATGATAATTGGACTTCCATTAGCATCTATTTTATATGCTATTTTAAGAAATGAAACCAATGAACAATTAGAAAAAAAGAAAATAAAAATATAGTAA
>CALVSR010000045.1 GCA_944359075.1 uncultured Bacilli bacterium | reverse complement strand
AACAAATAGAAATAGCTAAGAAATTGTTGCAATTAGGAACAGTTAGTATCGAAGATATTGCAGAAGCAACAGGTCTAACTGTAGATGAAATAAACAAATTATAAGAAAACCACAAAGATATAGAAAATGATAAATTTCAAAAATTAAGTTGTATAGGATTTATAATTTTCAATATGAAAAGTGCTAGCGATCTAGCACTTTTCATATTGATAAAATTTCAGTAAAATATAAATAATTGATATTGGTTTAGATTAAATCTTTATTGTCAGTTGATTTCTCCCAAGTCCAGTTTTTAATATCTGGCATATCGTCCCCATATTCATGAATGTATTCTTTGTGTTCAATCAACTTATCTTTACACCATTGATTTAAAATAGCACTACGATTACCCAATTGTGGTAAATATTTTAAGGCATCCATGACCAAATGATAACGATCTAGTTCATTTTGAACTCTCATATCAAATGGGGTTGTAATAGTACCTTCTTCCTTATAACCATGAACATGTAAATCTTGGTTTGTACGCTTATAAGTTAATTGATGAATCAAGGATGCATAGCCATGGAAAGCAAATATAATAGGCTTGTTTTTGGTAAATAATAAATCATAATCTTCATTCTTTAAACCATGTGGATGTTCTAAATTAGACTGTAATCTCATTAAATCCACAACATTTACAACTCTTATTTTTAATTCTGGAAAATTATTTCTTAGAATAGATACTGCTGCTAACGTTTCTAATGTTGGCGTATCACCACAGCACGCCATAACGATATCTGTTTCACTATTTTGGTCATTACTTGCCCAATCCCAAATGCCAATTCCTTGCGTACAATGCTTTACTGCTTGCTCCATCGTTAACCACTGAGGTCGAGGATGCTTACTAGCAACGATTACATTAATATAATTTTTGGTTTTAATACAGTGATCAAAACAAGATAATAAACAATTCGCATCAGGTGGTAAATACATTCTCACAATATCTGCTTTTTTGGTAACCAAATGTGATAAAAAGCCGGGATCTTGATGAGTATAACCATTATGATCTTGTTGCCAAATATGGCTGGATAAAATATAATTCAAGGAAGCAATCGGTACACGCCAAGAAAGCTCCCTGGTTACTTTTAACCATTTAGCATGCTGACTGGCCATGGAATCAATAATTCTAGAAAAAGCTTCATAGGTATGAAAGAAGCCATGTCTTCCCGTTAGCAGATATCCTTCTAGCCAACCTTCGCAAGCATGTTCTGACAAATAAGTATCTAAAACTCTTCCTGATTTAGCTAAAAACTCATCATTTTCATAAGTTATTCCATTGAATTGACGATTTGTTTTCTCAAATACATAATTTAGGCGATTAGATAAAGCTTCATCCGGTCCAAAAATACGGAAGTTTTTCTTGTCTTCATTTAACGCCACTAAATCTCTAATATATCTACCTAACTCTTTCATATCCTGAGCCATCGTATTTCCAGGAATATCTACTGTAATACCATAATCGCGAAAATCGGGAGTACGAAGTTCTTCTAATAGTTTTCCACCATTAGTATGAGGATTAGAACCCATTCTTCTATCTCCAGTTGGTGCAAGTGCTTTTAATTCAGGAAGAAGAGTTCCATTTTCATCGAATAATTCCTCCGGACGATAACTTCTCATCCAATCTTCCAAAAGTTTCACATTTTCAGGAGAATTTTCCGAAATAATAATAGGAACTTGGTGAGCCCTAAAAGAATCTTCAATTTGTTTTCCTTCTACTTCTTTTGGTCCTGTCCAACCTTTTGGAGTTTTTAAAATAATCATTGGCCAAATTGGTCTTTCTTGTTTACCATTTTCACGAGCATCCTTTTGAATTTTTTTTATTTTCTCAACTGTAATATCTAAAGCATAAGCCATTTTTTGATGCATCTCTTTTGGATCATTTCCACTAACAAAGATTGGCTCAAATCCACAGCCTTTAAAAAAGGATATTAGCTCTTCTTCACTAATTCTAGCAAATACAGTAGGATTCGCTATTTTATAGCCATTCAAGTGTAAAATAGGAATAATTGCTCCATCTGTAGCTGGATTTAAAAATTTGGTATAATGCCAACTAGTAGCAAGAGGTCCTGTTTCTGCTTCACCATCTCCAATTACACAAGCTGCAATTAAATGTGGATTATCTAAAACAGCACCAAAAGCATGAGCTAAACTATATCCTAGTTCTCCACCTTCATGAATAGATCCTGGCGTTTCCGGTGCTACATGACTAGATACTCCTCCTGGAAACGAGAATTGTTTAAATAATTTTTGCATTCCCTCAATATCTTCTGTAATATTTGGATAAACTTCACTATAACTTCCTTCCAAATATACATGAGATACAATTGCATTTCCTCCATGACCTGGACCTGACAAATAAATCATATCTAAATCATATTTTTTGATAATTCTATTTAAATGCGTATAAACAAAAGTCTGACCTGGTACAGTTCCCCAATGCCCTACTACATTTTTTTTAATATCACTAAGTTTTAAAGGCTTTCTTAACAGAGGATTATTTCTTAAATATAATTGACCTACCGATAAATAATTAGCTGCTCTAAAATACTTATCGATACGCTCTAATTCTTCATTGGATAATACATTTTTATATTCTTCCATTTTGATTCTCCTTTACTATAAACATTATATAATAATTATGAAAAGTATAAAAGTACTAGATTCGTTAATTGACATAAAAAAAGAAAGATTTGACTCTTTCTAAATATTTTCTGAATAATAAAATGAAGATTTTTTACAAATTTGAAAATATTTTGGGTACTATACTCCCATACTCATTGTCTCTGGTAGTGTGGATCCTCCATCGATTACGATGCCTTGTCCAGTAATATAAGAAGATTCCTGACTTGCTAAAAATGCTGTTAATTCTCCTAATTCTTCAATGGTACCAAGTCTTCCCATTGGAATACCTTTAGCAATTCCATTCACTACCTCTTCTGGACTATCGGAATTGGTTTCTTTAGCCATACCCTCTACCATAGGTGTCATAATATATCCTGGCATAATAGCATTCACTCTAATATGATCATGGACAAGCTCCATAGCAAGTGCTTTCGTAAAACCAATAATAGCAGCTTTGGTAGTAGCATATGCTACTTCACCACTATCTGCAACCATTGGACCTGTTACACTAGACAAATTAATAATACTAGATTCCTGATTTTTCTTCATATAAGGAACTACTACTTTTGTTACATTCCAAGTTCCTTTAATATTAATATCAAAATGGAAGTCTCTTAATTCATCGTCCATTTTCTCGAATGTTTCCAATCTACAAACTCCAGCATTATTTACTAAAATATCAATATGACCATATTTACCTGCAATGGCATCTACACAAGCTTGCACCTTTTCCTTATCACGGATATCTACTTGATAGCCTGAAATAGTAGAATCTGGAAATTCTTCTCTTAAATTTTTTAAAGATTCTCTAATTTCTTCCGCATAATCCAAAACAACAATAGATGCCCCATATTTTAAAAATACTTTAGCAATTCCTAAACCATTTCCCATTGCTCCACCAGTAATAATAGCAACTTTATTTTCTAATTTATTCATGTTATCCCTCCTATCTTCTAATAATATTATAGCACATATTATCAGAAAGAAAAAATTCAAATATTGAAATATTGGAATCACCATTTTATTTATGATCATATAAATTATAAAATCTATTATAATAGGTGCAATCAATATGACTCTACCATTAGCACCACAACCAGATACGCCCTTATGGCAAGAACAACAACCTCTTTGGATATATATTGTATTATCTAAGGTTAACCTTTTATTATGAATACTATGAATACTATGAATACGATTATTTTTACTACTTTTTTTAATTTTTGCCCCTACTTTCAAAAAGAACTAGTCCTACTTTTAAAGTCTGACTAGCCCTTTATTATATTGTGATAAAAGATTTAGTATAAATTTTTCTTCTTACTTTTTCTTTTATGCTTTCTTTAATTTGAAATTTATGAATTAATTGTTGCTGAATAATAGGAATAAGATCTCTATATTCTTTAGTATCAATATCTTGAGATACTCCAATACCAAGATACCAAAGATAATTAATGGCATATATGATATCAACATTCTCACCCTCATTAGCATCTACCATTAAAAGGTTTAAATAATGTTCGCTAATTATCTTATATGTTGCATTATCTATTTTTAGTTTTAACACATCAAATATAGTATTAAAAATTTCTATAAAATTTTCCTTATTAATATTTATATTATAATTTAATGCTTGACCTCCATTCACATAATATTGATATAATCTTTCTACATAATCTTGATTCAAAGTACTTAAATTACTACTTGTTCTATTTAATAAATAATAAGACAAAATATTCATAAAGTTCCACCTTTCATACTTAAATAATAACATAAATTTAAAAATATAGAAAATATTTTAACGAATCTTTTAGTTTTCTATTTATACTTCATATAGATTTTTAATTTGCTATCATCTTTTCTCAACTGTTCATCTCGTATAAGTTTAAACCCGGCATTTTCAGCGCAACGAATACTTCCTTTATTGATTTCTTTTATATGAAGTTCTATTTTCTTTACATTTGGAAATTGATGAAAAATACACTTCTGTACTTCTAGTAAAATCTTAGTACCATAATGATTTCTTCTATAATCAGGATGAACGCCATAATGTAAATTTAAAGTTCCATTTTGATCTAGTGAAGCCATTCTAATGAAACCAACTAACTTTCTTTCTTCGGCTATGATGTAAGCAGGACCTATCAGCAATTGATTTAATCCTTCAGAATCTTCTAACCATTCATCCATATTAGGTGATACAAAATGATTGATAAGAGGGTCTTCACTAATTTCTTTCTTAAATCGATATTTCCTTTTATCGCTACTACAATACTCTGTAATGACTAAACTATTCATTTTAATTTTCATAGGTTTTACTTCCTCTACTCATTCTATAAATATAATAATACTCAGCTTCATATTCACCAATACATTTATACTTTGCTTTTTCTGCGCAACCAATACTTGCCTCATTATCTTTTCTAATATGAAGTTCTATACTATTGATATCTTCAAAAGTAAATAGGTAATTACTACATTCTTCTAATATCTGTTGCCCGTATCCTCTCCTATTAGAATCACTATAACCTAAAAACCCTAATCTTCTATATTCAGGATGTACAGCATATCTAAGTTCTACAATACCCTGAGTTTGAGATAAACCTTCTATATAAATATAGCCAACTGGTTTATGATTATCTTCAATAACATAAGAGTGTTCTAATTGTAAGTCATCACTTTCAGTAGGTACTATCAAATCATCACCTATACTAGTAGAAAGAAAATCATAGATAGGCTGATCTTTTACCAAATCCCACTTAAAGGTTACATGTTCTGGATTTTGAGTACAAAAATTAGTAATCGTTAAATTTCCTATTGGTATATTCATGTTATCACTTCCAACAAGTGCATATTATACTATTTTTTTGAGAATTCGTCTATAATTTAATACGATATCTTTTAATCTCTTTTCCGGAAACTTTGGAAATAATACTTTCTTCATAAGTAGCTTGAATTGTTTGCAATAGTTTAGGTGAAATCTTATTTCCTGCATATACTTCTCACTCCTTATTCAAATTAGACATCTTTACTATATCAAAAACTTCCTTATTTAACAATAACTAGCTCTTTAAAATACCTTCTTTTTAACTCTTTAACAAACACCGATTCATTTTTATTAGGAACTAATAAATAGACATAATTTTTAGTTCTAGTTAAGGCTACATAAAATAATCTCCTCTCCTCACTATAAGGATATTTCTCGTTATTTTTAGATACAAAACGTAATACTTTATCATCTTTTATTTGATTAGGAAATCCTAATAGTTCATTTTTTAAATTAATAATAATGACATTTTCTTCTTCTAATCCTTTTGATTTATGAGCAGTTAAATAATACATTTTGATATTAGGATTTTCTTTATAAATAATATCTCCATTTTCTTTTAATTTGAAATCACCATCTAATACAAAATAAATATCGTGGTTATTTCTTCCTAATATTAAAATAGGTTGATTACGCTCACTATATATTCTTTGAATTAATTGTTTAAATGCATCTTTGATATGATCATAATAAATGATTCGGATAGGCTTAGATAATGTTTTGGAAGAGCGAAGATTCTTAGGAATTTGTTTTTTATTTTTCATTACAAAAGCTCCCGCTATTTGAATTAATTCTTGACTATTTCTGTAAGTATTTTGAATCTTTTTAACTTGGGCTTCTTGGAAATAATCTTGAAAATTTAGAAATAAAGACAGATCACATCCTGTAAATCGATAAATAGACTGAAAATCGTCTCCTACTACCATTAATTTAGCATTCGTTTGATTTATAATTTCTTTTATCAATTGAAATCGAATATAAGAAGTATCTTGATATTCATCAATAATAATATATTGATATTTTTTCTGAATACCATTGTCTTTTACTTGATCTGTTGCTTTCATGATCATATCATCAAAATCAATTTCTTGATTGGTTTCTAGATATCTTTCATAGATTAGATATATATTTAATGCTAAAGTTAAAAATTGTTTTTCTTTTTTATATTTTGAATAAAATATTGTTTTTTTTGCTTCTTTAAGAAACAGAGAAAAATCTTTCAAAGCATAATGATTACATTTCAATAAGTGAATAAATGTGGATAATAAACGTTCTAACATTACGAATTTATTCAGATTATGGCGATAAAATTCCATATAAGATTTCTTGATATTTTTCCGTTTACTCATTTGAAAATATTTTAATACTAATCTCATTGGATATGGATCATGAAGAATGGTTTCACGAAAAAATTCATGAATGATATTTTCTAAAAGATTGCTATCTGCTATATCATAGGTTTTATTATTTTCTTTTAATATTTCTAAAGATAGTTTATGGAATGTATATACAGGCATTTCATAATGAAATTCATTTCTTATTTTTTCTTTTAAACTATCCGCCGCTTTTTTGGTAAAAGAAATGCATAAAATATCAGCTGGATTCATGTGCTGATATTTTACTAAATAATTAATTTTTCCTAAAATCGTTAATGTCTTTCCACTACCTGCTCCAGCTACTACTAATAAATATTTGCTCTTATCTAGTACGATTGTTTGTTGTTCAGAGTCTAAATAGTAGCCACTAATTCTATCATTCATATAATCACCATTTAATTTATTATAAAAGAGAAAAAAATAAAAGCAAGGAAGCCTTTTTCAATTTTCCTTGCTTTTATTGGAATCATTTTTAAAATTTTCTAACCCAAAAATGAAATTTGTAAAATAGAATGAAGAAAATATAATGAATCAAGATAAATTACTAAAATTTATTTCTTCCTAGCAATCGCAATCCCATCTCCTATATTTAATAATTCTACATCGTAATTAGGATGATTAACCAAGAATGCTCGATAATCTCGAATTTTACGAACCAGCGATCTTAAGTTTCGGCTTTCAATTTCATTATCTAATTTATCGACTAATCCATGAAAATTCATATTATCCGTAATAATATAACCATTTTCTGTTAAATTTCTTTCATATTTTTCGAAAAAATGAATATTTTGTCCTTTGGCCGCATCGATAAAAATCATATCAAATTTTCCCTCGATGTTGGCTTCCAAAGCATCATGAAATACTAAAGTAATTCGAGATTCTAAATCCATTTTTTTGATATTTTTAACTGCTTCCAAATAGCGTTCTCTATCTCTTTCGATAGTAGTAATTTTTAAATTTGGGTTTGCTAATGCCATCATGATTGCTGAATACCCAATTGCACTTCCTATTTCCAATACAGTGTTAATTTGATTTTTCACAATAAAAGTGGTTAAAAAATCAATTCCCTCATCCTGCATAATAGGAATTTTATGATCTAATGCATATTTTTTAATATCTCTTATCAAGGCTTCTAAATTTGTAACCATTTTATATTACTCCCTTATCATTATCGGTACCATTTCCCAGCTGCAATCAATTCTTGTTGCTTACTTTGATGTTCAGAAAGCGTAGCAAAGAAATAAGTAACTCCCTGATTGTCAGAAAGGAAATATAAATAATTTGTGTCTTTAGGTTGGATAGCAGCAACAATGGCATTCTCACTAGGAAGAGCAATTGGTCCTATTGGTAATCCATTATTCTGATAGGTGTTATAATCATTTTGAGCAGTAATAACCTCATTGGTAGCAATTCCCAATTCATTAAACTCTAAGCCCACACCATAATAAGCTGTTGCACAACTCTGTAATGGCATATTAATTTGCATTCTATTATGAAATACTGAAGAAATAGTAGTAAAATCATCAGTCTTACCTTCTTTTTCAATAATAGAAGCTAGTGTAAGAATTTGATGAACAGTATAATCCCCACTTTCTATTACCTCTCTATATTTCGATAGAATCTTATCCATTTGATCTAACATTTTAGTTAAAATTTCTTTCGTAGTTACATCTTTATCCGTAAAATAGTAGGTATCCGGAAATAAATACCCCTCTAATGAATAATATAGTCTATCATCTTTAATACTAGAATCTATAAACCAATATTTTTGAATTAGTTCATCTAAATAGGATTCATCCTCTAATAGAGCTATTACACTCTCATAAGTATTAGTAGTATTTTCACTGATAATAGTAGCTAAATTATTAATGTTAATTCCTTCACGAAAAGTAATCGTAATTTCATTAGGATTTTTAGTAGATCCTTCTTGCAATAAAGAAACAATTTCTTTTGCACTTAGATTAGAAGGAATATCATAATATCCAGCTTTCATATCACTAATATTCATAATTTTTACATAAAGTAAAAACATTCTTTCATCTCTAATCAAATGATTTTCCTTTAAAATAGATGCAACTCCTTTGGTAGTAGTATTAGTAGGAATTTCTATTTCTACAATATCAGAAGAATCACTAACCGGACTTAGCTGATAATTATAAAAAAGACAACATCCAACCACAACAATGACAGTAATAATTAAAATACTAAGGGCAATATTACTAAGTCTTTTCATATTTATTACCAATAAATAACGAGCTTATTGCTCGTTACTTGTACCCTCACTGCTACTTTGATTATCATTTTCTGATAGATTGCTATTATTAGCTTGAGCCATTTTATTACGAACTTCCTCTTGGATTGTTTCTAAAATTGTTTCTACTACTTTCCATTCTTTTTCAGTTTCAATTGGTTCAAAACCTTTGTTTAAATCTTCAGGATGATATACAGCAGCATAAGCTTTAATACTACCATCTGCTTCATAAGTATTATCTGTATATGCTATATAACTTTTCTTTGTCTCTTCACTATCAAAAGTAAATAAAACATTACATGTAATTTCTTGACCATCCTCAGTAACCATTTTAAATGTATTTTCTTTCATATTATCGTTCCCTTCTATCTAAATAACTTTGCAAAATAATCGTTGCAGCCAAACTATCAATAACTTTTTTTCTCTTTTTTCTACTAGTATGATTCGCAATTAATAAATCCTCAGCTTGTTTGGTAGTAAGTCTTTCATCTTGCATATAAACAGGAAGTGAAAATGCTTCCGTTAATTTTTTTTGAAACATTAAAGCAAGCTCACCACGTTCTCCAATCGAATTATTCATATTTTTAGGAAGACCCAGAACAAAAGCTTGCACATGATTCTTTTGAACTTCCTCTTTTAACAACAAAATCAACCGATCATAATCTTCATCATGTTTTAAAATTTTATAACTACTTGCAATCATACCAAGGGGATCAGAAAGGGCTAACCCTAAAGTCTTAGTCCCCAAGTCCAAGCCTAGATATCTCAAGCTTTCTCTCCTAAAACCTTACGAAGTAAAAACTCTAGAATTCGACTACGATCAATACTTACTATTTTTTGACGAGCATTTTGATAAGAAGAAATATAACCTGGATCACCACTCATCAAATAACCAACCAATTGGTTGACAGGATCATATCCTTTTTCCTTCAATGATAAAAATACCTCTTGCAAAATAGCCTCTACCAACGCAGTATCAAACTCATCAATAGAATATAAAGTTGTATTGAAATCCATCATATCACCTCTTATATTAGACATTTTAACATGAATCTTCCTATTTTTCAATAAACTAGTAAACAATAATTAATTTTCTGAATTCTCATAGTAAAAGCACGTTTTTAAAATAACGTGTTTTTAGTTTGAGAATTGATGCGTGTTTTTAGTT
>CALVSR010000044.1 GCA_944359075.1 uncultured Bacilli bacterium | reverse complement strand
TCTTTAAATACTTTATCAAATTCTTGTTTCATCGCATTTCTGATCATTAAGGCTTTATCGTAATGTGTTTTGGCATTATTACCACTTAACAAATAGCTTCCTACCATGATTCTTCGTTTTACTTCTTTACCAAATCCTTCTCCTCTTGTGTTTTCATACATTTCATCGACGGTGGAAGAGCTTTCACTACGATATCCGAATTTTACTCCATCAAAACGAGCTAAGTTACTACTTGCCTCTCCCATGGCGATGATTTGATAAAGAGTAACTGCTTGATCTAAGTATTTCATATCGATATACTCTACGATATTTCCATTTGCTTCTAATATTTCTACTACCTGATTTAGTTTTTCAATGATGATTGGAGATACAATATCACTTACAAAATATTTAGGGATCGCTATCTTCATGCCTTTTACTTCTTGGCCAATCAACCGAGTAAAATCTTCTGCTTCTTTATCAGCACTCGTGAGATCTTTTTTATCCCTTCCTACTAGCGTATTTAATAATAACGCATTTTCATATACATTTCTCGTCATTGGACCAATCTGATCTAGACTTGATCCAAAGGCAATTAAACCATATCTAGATACACGTCCATAAGTTGGTTTCATCCCAATAATACCTGTATAACTAGCAGGCTGTCTAATCGAACCACCTGTATCGGTTCCAAGGGCAAGTGGTACTAAGTTTCCTGCTACACAGGAAGCACTTCCACCAGAAGAACCACCTGTAATTTTTGTCTTATCCACAGGATTTTTGGGAGCCCCAAAGTAACTAGTACGGCTAGTTGATCCCATGGCAAACTCGTCCATATTGGTTTTTCCGATGATAATCATCTTAGCAGCTTTTACTTTTTCAATAACTGTAGCATCATAGATTGGAACATAATTTTCTAGCATTTTTGATGCACAAGTCGTTCTAATATTTTTCGTAGAGATATTATCTTTTATCGCAATAGGAATTCCCCATAATAGGTTATCCACTTCCACTTCTTCCTCAGCTAATTTTCTTGCATATTCTATAGCTTCTGTTTTATTTAAAGTAATAAAACTATTTAAATCACTATTTTTCCCAATTCTAGTATAGCATTCTTCTACTAAATCAACTGGCGTTATTTTTTTAGCTACTAATAATTCGTGTATTTCCTTTATACTTAAATCTAAATAATTATTCATTTACCATCACCGGAACCTCTACAAAATTACCAGTTGTTGCTGGTACATTCTTTTTTATTTCATTAAAATCAACACTTCTGGTATCTTGATCATTTCTTAAAATAGATTCATGTTCTACTGGTGTAACTAGTAGTTCACTACTTTCTACTTCAATATCTTTTATTTTATCAACATCATCTAATAGTTTTTTTAAATCTACTTGATACTTTTCTATTTCATCATCCGTTACTTTAATTCTAGCAAGATGAGCAACATGTAATACTTCTTCTTTTGTTAGTTTATCCATACATTCCTCCATAAAAAAATTATACATAGTATTATACCAAATAACTATGTATAATTATATCATAAATTTCATTATTATGATTACTTAATTATGATATAACGCCAATGATTAGGCAAAAGTATTACTTCTTTTTCTTTTGTGATTTGATAGTATTCTTTAAAGATTTCCATGTGGTAATCATTGGTCGGATTGATATTACAGTTAGCATATGATGGGAATGATTCTATTTCGATTACTTGTTTATCCTCCTCTAATTGCTTCTGAATACTTTCTTCTAGATAATTTTGTTCTATTCTTATGTTAATATAAAAAATTAAGAATAGAATGGAGGTAAGTATTGTGATGGCTATTATTATGTTTTCTATTATTTTATTTACCTTGATATCATCTATTTCCTTTATGCATGGAATGATTAAAAACATATAAGTAACAAAACTAGTACGATAACCCCAAGTTGGCGATAGTAACATGATAGCATTTGCTAAGAAAGCAAGTACTGTAAATATGAAAATTCCTTTTCCTTTTATAGATTTCATATCTTCTAATAGTAAAAACAAATAGATCATCATGTAAAGAAGCCAATAGATTTGAGCAAACCTATTATTAGGATTTATCATTTGTATAAAAAAATCAGGTAAACTAATAAACTGGGATAAATTATAAATAAAAATAGTTAGTATCGGAATGATACTCATATATAGAAGTATAATCATGCTCTTCGCTTTATTTTGTTTTTTTCTAATTATTCTAGATATAATTGTTATTGTTAATAAAAGTAATAAGAAACTATTTATGATAAATGTATAATATATAAAATTAGGAATATTATATATTATTTTCTCTAATATATTAAAATGATTAAATTGTGTGTTTTCAATACTTTGTCGATAAATAGTGCCTGGTGATAAAAACATAATTAAAGTAGATAAAATCGATATTATAGTATAAATCAAATACTCTTTGTCCCATTTTTTACTCTGATAATATTTTATTACTAAAGTAGAAATATTTATCATAATTAGTAATACTGCAACATGTTCTACAAACATAGGGAGAATTAAGTTTATAAAACCAAGCATTATCTTAAATATAATGGATTCTTTTTGTTGATTTTTAAGAATGTTTAATAAATAAAAGAATAATAGAAAAAACGAAAATAAATAAGTAATATTTCCAGCTACCCAAACAATAATCTGGGAAAAAGTAAAAATATTCATTAATAGAACCGTTAATATACTAAGAGAAATTGTCAATTTCTTCTGTCTTGGCTTTACGACTACTATGATTCCATAGATAATTCCTGTTATGAATAAGCTATTTACTATATTCCATAGCCATTTATGATAAGTTAATATATTAATAAGAATTCTACTTACCAACCTACCTTCCCAATTGAAATACATTTCGAAGGCTTGAACAAAGCTATGAATCATTCCTTGTTTCCCTACAAGATAATTTCCCCAGTCATCACCAGAAATGGGCGATAAAGTTAGAATTGTAAAAAAGAAGCCAAAAATGAGTATATATAAAATTGTGTTTCTCGATAATTTTTTTTTCACTTACATCCCCAAACTTTCATACCCTTTTGATTTGTGATTTGCTGTTGATATAATCTTCAAAATTTTTATATTCTATATAATCATCCCAATCCATAGTTTGATATTCATAAACTTTTTGAATTTTAATATTGGATAAGGTTTCATTTTTTTCTAAACTTTGAATTTGTTCTACTGTTGGTATGGATGGTGCATAAGCTAAAATTTCAGTTGGTGAATTAGTAGAACATTGATTATTTAAAATGATGATTAATCCTGCTAATGAAAGCAGCATGGCATTATTATAGAGATTTAATTGCTTATTATATGGATGATTAGATAATTTAAAGACAAAGCTTGTTATAACTTCTTTTAGAAAGCTATCTTCATGAGATGGAGATTTTAAATACTCTGGTTCGTCTGGGCAATAATATTTACCAAACGGTAAGGTAGTTCCATCTTCAAAAATAACGATTCCTTGTTCTTGCATATTAAAACCTACTTTCCAAATCTTCTTCACTCCAAATTGGAATTCCTAGTTTTAAAGCTTTATCATATTTACTTCCAGGATTTTCTCCAACAATCACAGCACTTGTTTTACTACTTACTGAAGAAGATGTTTTTCCACCTAAAAGTTCTATCTTTTCTTCTACTTCATCTCTCGTGTATTTGGTTAAAGTACCAGTAATCACAAAAGTTTTATTATAAAAATTTTCATTCACTTCTACTTTAGGCCCTGTATATATAGTATTTACTCCTATTTCTTTTAGCTCTTCTATTACTTTTTGATTCTTTTCATTTTGAAAATAATCTATAATACTTTTTGCAATAATGTCCCCAATATCCGGAATGCTATTTAATTCTTCAAAATCAGCATTCATTAAATGATCTAGTGTTTCATAATGCATTGCTAGTACTTTAGAAGTTTTTTCACCTACATTCGGTATCCCTAATCCAAATAAAAGTCTTTCTAAAGAGTTATTTTTACTATTTTCAATTGCTGTCAGTAAATTATCAATGGATTTGTTTCCATATCCTTCTAGTTCGGTTAATTCATCACGATAATGATTTAATTTATAGATATCTGGAATACCTTTGATATATTTCATATTATAAAAATCTTCTATAATTCTATCTCCAAGCCCATCTATATTCATAGCTTTACGGGATACAAAATGACACAATCCTTCTATACTTCTTGCTGGACAATGAGGATTGATACAGAAATAGTCAGCTTGTCCCTCTTTTCTAAAGATTGGCTCATTACACATTGGACATCTAGTAATCATGTGAAAATCTTTTTCTTCCCCAGTACGACGATCTAATTTTACTTCTCCTACTTCCGGAATGACATCCCCTGCTTTATGAATAGAGACAACATCCCCTATTTTTAAATCCTTAGCTTTTACATAATCCTCATTATGCAAAGTAGCACGCGATATGGTACTTCCAGCAACAATAACTGGTTCTAATACAGCATTGGGAGTGATTTGACCAGTTCTTCCTACCGTAAAAATGATATCTTTTAATTTCGTTAATACTTCCTCAGCAGGAAATTTATAAGCAGTCGCCCATTTGGGATGATGTGCAGTAAACCCTAACTTTTTCTGTTCCTCAATATTATTTACTTTGATTACAACGCCATCAATATCATAAGGCAACCCAGATCTTTCTTTTCCTTTATAAGAAATATAGTCTAAAATGCCTTCCACATCGGTTACTAGTAAATTATTAGGATTGGTTTTAAAACCTAATCTTTTCATATATTCAAGGGATTCCCAATGGGTTTTAATTCCATAATCTTCTGGATTCGGCAAATGATAAATCCAACAATCTAATTTTCTAGAAGCTGCGATTTTAGAATCTAATTGACGAATCGAGCCAGCTGCTGCATTACGACAATTTTGAAGTAAAGGTTGCCCTTTTTCTTTTCTTTCTTTATTTAATGATTCTAATGTTTTTTTACTCATGTAGATCTCTCCACGAACCTCAATATCCACCTTCTCTTTTAAAGTAAGGGGGACTGTTTTAATGGTTTTTACATTATTCGTGATATCTTCTCCTGTTACGCCATCTCCACGAGTAGCAGCTGTTACCAATTTCCCTTTTTCATAATGAAGAGATACACTTAGACCATCAATTTTTAATTCGCATACATATTGAGGATGAATTCCCTCTTTGCGAATTCGACTATCAAAAGCACGAATTTCTTCTTCGTTGAAAACATTTCCTAAAGACATCATAGGAATCTGATGCGTTACTTTTTGAAATTCATCTAGTATTACTCCACCAACACGATGAGTAGGAGAATCCTCTCTAACTAGCTCTGGATATTTTTCTTCTAAGATAAATAATTCCCTTAAAAGTTTATCAAACTCTTGATCTGTGATAGTTGGATTATCCAATACATGATAGTTATAATTTGCTTCATTTAATATTTCAACTAATTCATCTACTCTTTCTTTCATCTTGTTCATCTCTTTCTAATATTTTCTTCTATGCCTAATACTTTTTCTAGTCTGTTTTTATGTTTCTGATATTCTTCTAAATAATACCTTTTAAAGACTGAAGGAATTTCAATACCTGTCTTCTCTTCTACTCTTTGAAATATACGATTCAAATTCTCTTCACTAATAATCCATAACTTTTCCTTAATAATATTACTAAATTCTTCACTACTTATATTTTGAAATTTTTTTAATACTTTCCATAGAATATCATGCCTGTTCTCATCCATCGTCATGGCAACGAAGGAATTTTTTCCACTAGTTGCTAAAATTCCTTCATTATCATAAATTGGAGCAAGGTTAATATTATCATTATCTTCCACAATTTCCCAATTATCAGAATGTCGATCATATTGACAGCTAATGATATCAAAGATAAACATATTAACAATTTGCTGCATTAAGTGATATACGATTTCTCTTTTATTTGAATAAGTTTCATACTTAACTTCTAATGCTTCCCATATGGACCCTAAATTATTATACTTTTCTAAATCAACATCTATATCATCATAAACATCATATAATAAATCAGAACCACTAAAATAATGAGCATTTTCTTTTTTATAATTGGCTGAAATAACTCCTCTTTTTCCATTTAAAACTGCCAAATCATACGATACACAATCAATTCCAAAATCCTCAGCTAATTCTGCAGCGATTAATTCATTATAAGGGATCGTATTTTGATTATATTTATAAAAATAATTCACTCCACCATAATCAAAATGAATCATAAATTTTCCAGAATTTTTCATAAAAAGATGCTTAATGCTTGATTCATATTTTAAACACATGATATCTGTATCTTCCACTCCAATATCATGTAACATTTTATCCACATTAATAAATCCTTCTTCTCTATACATAGTATCACTATCCTTATTTATCTACCGCACCTTCTGGTATCGTAATAGTTTCTATCCAATCATTTAATTCTTCATCTACTATTTTATCAACTACGGCATTATATGTTTCTTCATCTTTATAAGGTCCATAAATATTATCATTTTTGGTATCCACTATATAAAACTTTATATTTATACTATTATCGATTGGCTCTAAACATTTTAATGCTATATAAGTTTCTCCATATGCAAACTCTGCGATATAGTCTTCTATTCCTATTTGTTTACCATCTTGAGTTACTTCAAATAAACCGTCTATATATTTTCCTAATACTACCTCCGTACTAGATGTTTTTTTGATTGCATAATGATTCGGTAACAAATCATAAGTCCATTTTTCTATTTTAGGACTCGTAATAAAATATATAAAAATAGCTCCAACGATAAAAAATATGATTATCCAAAAAAATCTCTTCTTCATTTTATTTTTTCCACAAATTTTGTGGATAAACTCCTTCATTAATTAACTTTTGAATTGCTTCTACAACACTATCTTTATCTTCTTTATAAGTTACCCCTTCCCATTTAGCAGTAGTAGGTAATACTTTTGTTCTTACATAACCTTCTTCTATTGCCATCGTTAGAACATCTGGAATTAAATATTCACATTTTAAAATATTATCTTTATTTTTTTCTAGAAAAGAAGGAAATGTTTTCTCAATATAAGAAAATAAGCTTGGTGAAAAACCTAACATATTCATAGATACATAGGTATCTTCCATAACAGGAAAAGAAGCACTACCATCAAGAGGTGTTGCTATAATAACACCATTTTCTTCTATGACACTACTTTCAATAATTTCTTGTAAGTAACCCTCTTCTAGTTTGCAAACACCTCTTTTTACAGATCCATTTTCTGTTAAAGTATTCTTAACTTGATAACCAACAACAGCATAAATATTATCATCATGGTTTTCTCTTAAAAACTTACTAATTACCAAATAAGCATCTCTACCATAGAAATCATCAGCATTGATAATAACGAAAGGTTCATGAATATTATTTTTAGCGGAAAGAATCGCATGCGCAGTTCCCCATGGTTTTTCACGATTTTCTGGACAACTATATCCTTCTGGTAAATCTTCTAGTCTTTGGAAAACATATTCTACCTTTATTTTATCCGCTATTCTTTTTCCTATTGTTTCTTTAAATACTTCATAATTTTCTTCTTTGATAATAAACACAATTTTATTAAAACCAGCTTGAATAGCATCATAAACAGAGTAGTCAATAATAAATTCTCCATTTGGTCCTACTGGTTCAATTTGTTTTAATCCCCCAAAACGACTCCCCATACCCGCTGCCATAATTAAAAGGGTTAAATTTTCTTTTTCCATAGATTTTCTCCTTTTTCTATATATTATGATACTTTTCTTTTTTGCTTTTCTGGATTTGTATCTTTTTTATTGGCTATTTTAGTATCTAAATCGATCATACCATCTAGGAAACTTGCATTCAATACTTGAAAGTTTTCTATTATTTCCTCTGGTTTTAATGTTTTATAACCCTCTTTTTTATCGGAACTTATGATACTGCTTTGATATTTTTTTGTTTCAAAATCATATACTGCATGATAAGAAAATCCTTTATCTAGTTGCTTTTCTATATTAGGAAATTGTGTTAAGAATTTTTCTATTTCTATGATAAAAACATCTTTAAAAATACTCCCATCATATTTTAAGATATAGCCAATATAATCACTATTATTTTTCTTCATTGTCATTACAAAACCACATGTTAGATATCCTACTGCATCTTTTAACTTCTTCATATTACTACTCCCCTAAATTTCATTATACTTTTTTTATACTTTTATGATTCTTCATTAATTTTTTAATACCATGTGGACTTTTAAAAGCAATACTAATTAAAGTGTTGGTTACTTCCACAACTCGACCTGCTCCAAAAACATCATGATAGGCATAATCTCCAACTTTCCAGTCGATATCCTCTTGATAAAACTTTTCTTCTTTTACTATTTTTGCTTCTTGCTTTTCTTCTCTTTGATTGCTTTCGATTAATTCTGGATTAATCTCACCAATAAATCTACTAGGAGGATTTACTTGGTCTTTTCCATATAGCATTCTTCTTCTAGCATTTACCAAATATAATCTTTCTTTGGCACGAGTGATAGCAACATAAGCAAGGCGTCTTTCTTCTTCCAATTCTTGATTGTCCATAAGAGAATTCATATGAGGAAAAATTCCTTCTTCTAGTCCTATTACAAATACATCGTTAAATTCTAATCCTTTTACAGAATGTACTGTCATTAAACTGACTTTATCTTTGGCATCTTTGTATTCTTCCCTATCACTTACTAAGCTTACTTCAAACAAGAAATCCTCTAAAGAAATTACACCATCTCTTTCTTCAAAGGCTTTGGTAATCGATTTAAACTCCTCTAGGTTTTCTAATCGAATATCAGCTTCTAAAGTTTTCTCATTTTCTAGTTCTTGTCTCATTCCTGTAGTATCCAATATCTTATCAACTAGTTCAGTTAATGTTACATTTTCAGCTACTCTTTTCAAATCCTCGATTGTTTTCTTAAATTCTAACTCTTTACCAGATTGAATCACTTCATACATACTTTTTCCTTCAATATCGGCTAAAGTAGCTAGATTAGAAATCGTTTTTAAACCAATTCCTCTTTTGGGAGTATTAATGACTCTTGTTAAAGACACATTATCTTTTTCATTATGAATTAACCTTAAATAAGACATCAAGTCTTTAATTTCTTTTCTAGCATAGAAGTAAAAGCTTCCTACTACGCGGTATGGAATATTTTCTTTTAGCATTTCTTCCTCAACCGTACGAGATTGAGCATTGGTTCTATAAAGAACAGCAATTTCATCGGGATCTTTTCCTTCACTAATTAATTGCTTTACAGTGTGAGCTACATAGTGGGCTTCATCTTTTTCATCATAACTACGGTAGTATACAATCTTATCCCCATCCCCTTTATCACTCCATAAATTTTTATCTTTACGGTTTTGATTATTTTGGATAACTTGATTGGCCGCATTTAGTATATTTTGAGTAGAACGATAATTCTGTTCTAGCTTGATAGTCTTAGCTTCTTTATAATCTTTTTCAAAGTTTAAAATATTACGATAATTAGCACCTCTAAAAGAATAAATAGATTGGTTTTCATCTCCTACTACACAAACATTTCTATATTTTGCTCCCATCATTTTTGCTAGCATATATTGAGCTTCATTGGTATCTTGATACTCATCAATTAAAATATAACGAAATCTATCTTGATAATGGTCTAAAACATCTTCATATTCTCTAAATAGTTTAATTGGTAATACCATTAAATCATCAAAATCTACCGAATTATTGGTTTTTAATTTCTGCTCATATTTTTCATAAACAGTTAATACTACTTTTTCAAATTCTGTCGTTGCATATGTTTCATACTGTTTCGGTGTCATTAACTCATTTTTACAACCACTAATTTTATTTTTAATTGCGGTAGGATTATACTGTTTAGGATCCAAATCTAATTCTTTTAGAATCTTTTTGATTACAGTTAAAGAGTCATCACTATCCATAATTACAAAATTTCTATCATACCCAAGTTTATCATAGTTTTCTCGTAATAGTTTTAAACCAAAAGAATGAAATGTGGATACTTGAATATTTCTAGCCATATCACCAATTAATTTGATTAGTCTTTCTTGCATTTCTTTGGCTGCCTTATTGGTAAAAGTGATTGCTAAGATATGAAATGGACTAATATTTTCTTCCTCTATTAAGTAAGCAATACGGGTAGTAAGTACTTTGGTTTTTCCTGATCCTGCTCCTGCTAATACTAATAGTGGGCCTTCGGTTGTTAGTACTGCTTCTTTTTGTTTTTCATTTAAATTTGTTAGGTCTATCATGTTATCTACTCCTTATGTTTATTATACAGTATGAGTGCCTTTTTAGAAAGTACTTAGGCATTTTTTTACAAAAGAAAAAGACCATTTTTGGTCTTATCCTACAACTGTTAAATATAATGCTACACCAAGCACAAACATAGCTACTGTTGCGACAGCTGATACCATCGTAATATTATACATCATGGTAAACCCTTTATCATTATCTACTGTACTTTTATTTTCTGCTTTTTCTTCAGTCATGCTCTCTCTTTCATCCATTTTTATCATCCTTTCTAGACATCTATCTTGACCTCATTATAT
>CALVSR010000043.1 GCA_944359075.1 uncultured Bacilli bacterium | reverse complement strand
ATTATGAATAGCAGATCCTTTTAATTTATACTCACTTAAATTATATTTTGTGATTTGTTCTACATTATGACAAATAGCAGACATCATACGAATCGTTTCTACTGGATATTCTCCAATTGTAGTTTCATCACTAGTCATAATAGCATCACATCCTGCTAAAATCGCATTGGATACATCCGTAACTTCCGCATTGGTTGGACGAATATTATGTTTCATACTAGTCATCATTTGGGTAGCCATAATGACACCAGTTCCACTATCATGACAAGCATCAATCATCATTTGCTGATAAAGCGGTAAATTCTCAAGACCAGTTTCTACACCCAAATCACCACGAGCTACCATAATATAATCAGATTCTTCTACTATTTCTTGTAGATGATCCATTGCATATTGAGTTTCTACTTTAGAAATGATAGGCATATCAGGTTTACCATATTGACGGCAAAGTTCTCTTACTTCGCGAATATCTTCTGCACTATTTACAAACGAAATTGCTAAATAATCGCCATCCATATCACAAGCATATTTAATATCTTCTTTATCTTTTTCTGATACATAAGGAACATCTAACTTAATTCCTGGAATACATACACCACGGCGAGATTTAATTACTCCACCATTTAAGATACGGCAAGTAACTCCTCCATCTTCATCTACGCTTTCTACAACTAATTTATAGAATCCATCATCCAATAAAACACTCATTCCCACTTTTAAGTCTTTTACAACACCACGGTAATTAAAACAAATAGCTTCTTGTGTTCCGGTAATTTCTTCTTCCACAATACGAATCGTTGCTCCTGCTACTAATTCGATCTTATCGTTTTCAAAAGAACAAGTTCTAAGATCTGGACCCTTAGTATCATATAAAGTAGCAATATTAGCACCTAATTCTTCATTAGCTCTTTTAATTAATGATTCATCTAATTGTCTTTCTTCTATAGTTGCATGAGAAAAATTAATTCTTGCAACATTCATACCAGCTTCTACTAACCCTTTAAACTTTTCCCATTCTTGAGTAGCTGGTCCGATACTACAAATAATTTTTGTTTTTTTCATAAATACTTCACTCCTTAATTTTTTGCAATTCCCATATTAACATATTTTCACTATATTTTCAATTTATTTTTAAGTTTTTTCGCAATTCTATGGTAAATTCCGCTAATGAAATTATGTTACCAACCATATCATAAAGGCCACCTATTATTACTTCTGACATTTCGGGCAATAATAAGTTCCTCTACCATTTATTTTTATTTTAATAATAGTTTCCCCGCAATTAGGACAAGCTTCTCCTACTTTCGTATGTACATATAAATGATTTTGGAATAATCCTGTAACCCCTTCTTCTGAAGTATAATTTCGAATGGTTGTTCCACCTTCTTCTATGGCTTTATCTAAAGTAATTATAGTATTTTTAATAATTAACTGTAATTTACTATCATTTAGTTTGTTAGCTGGAGTTAACGGATTAATATGAGATAAAAAGAGAATTTCATCATCATATATATTTCCTATTCCTGTAATGATAGACTGGTCTAACAAAGCCGTTTTAATAGGAATTTTCTTATTTTTAAATTTATCTTTTAAATAATCCGGTGTTAAACTTTTATCCCATGGCTCTAATCCTAATTCCGTAAATGGTGACATCTCATTGATTTTATCTTTAGGTATTAATTTCATTCTTCCAAATTTTCTAACATCTTGAAAATGAAGTTCTTCTTCGTTATCTATTGTAAATACAACATGATGGTGCTTTTCCAAAATCGCATTTTTTTCTCGAAAAAAGAACTTTCCTTCCATTCTAAGATGTACTAACAAATAGTCTCTATCTAGTTCTATCACAATCCATTTACCTCGAGTAGAAAAGGAATTCATAGTTTGATTTTTGATCTTACTTATGAATTCTTTACTGCTAGGGTAACCGATAATCGGTTCATAATATACTTTACAGTCTGTAATTTTTCTATTTAATAATCTTTTTTCCAATTTCTTGGTAACCGTAATCACTTCTGGCTTTTCCGGCATAACTACACATCCAATCTAGATATTATAAATATCAGTATCTTTATAATAAACTGACTCCAAATTATGATTTAAATTTTATTATTTTGCTTCATACCAATTAGAACCTGTTTCAATATCTACTTTTAGTGGCACATTCAATTGATAAGTATTTTCCATGATTCGTTCTACAATTTCTTTTACAATATCTAATTCATCATTTAATACATTAAATACAAGTTCATCATGTACTTGAATCAACATTTTACTTTTTAAATTTCTATCTTTAAATTCTTGATATATTTCAATCATAGCTTTCTTTAAAATATCAGCACTACTTCCTTGAACAGGAGTATTTAAAGCAATTCTTTCTCCTTGTTGGCGAATCATATAGTTTTTATTATTTAGTTCATCAATTACTCTTTTACGGTTCATAATAGTCTTTACATAGCCTTTTTCTTTAGCATTTTCAATCACTTCTTGCATATATTGTTTAATTCTAGGATAAGTTTCTAAATAGGAATCAATAAATCCTTTGGCCGAAATAATATCAATTCCTAAATCTTCAGAAAGTCCAAAACTACTAATTCCATATAAAATTCCAAAATTTACAGCTTTTGCTGTTCTTCTCATATCCTTATCAACCTGTTCAATTGGGATTCCAAAAATATCAGAAGCTGTTTTAGCATGAATATCAGCCCCATGCTTAAAAGCATCAATTAAATTTTCAGCATTTGCAAAGGATGCAAATAAACGAAGCTCAATCTGAGAGTAGTCACTCGATAAAATACAAGAATTTTCTTCAGGAACAAAAGCTTTTCTAATTAATCTACCTTCTTCTGTACGAATTGGAATATTTTGAAGATTAGGACTAATCGATGATAGTCTTCCCGTCCTAGTTAATGTTTGTGTAAAAATAGTATGAATCTTACCATCTTCCATAATTTCATTCATTAGACCTACTACATAATTACTTTGTAGTTTAGTAAGCATTCGATACTCTAATATTTTATCTACGATCGGATAGGTTCCTACTAATTTATCTAAAATTTCTTTACTAGTAGAGTAATTATTATCTTTTACTTTTTTAGGGTAAGGAATGGCTAAGGTTTCAAAAAGAACTTGTCCTAATTGCTTTGGGGATGAAATATTAAACTTGCAACCTGCAATCTCATAAATTTTCTTTTCCAAAGCTTGTATTTTTATTTCTAAGTTTTTCCCCGTTTCTTCTAAATACTCCCTATTTACTCTAATACCTGTCAATTCCATATCGGTTAAAACTTCTACTAATGGCATCTCGATATTGTGAAATAACATTAAAGATCCATCTTCTTTTAATTCATTTAAAAACATATCTTTCGTTTCATAGATAAATCTCGCTTTTTCAATACAAACTTTTGCAATTTCATCTATTTCTGGTTCATGAGTTTTTGCACCATGCCCAAACAAATCATCATAGAATGCAATATTATAATCTTTCGTATGCGCAAGATAACTAATATCATCTTTAATATTATAATTTAATAAATAGCCAGCAATCATCAAGTCATATTCACATTCGTCCAATAAAATATGATTATTTTTAAAAATATAGGATATTTTTTTGAAATCGTAAGTTAACATATTTTTATTTGTTTTTAGGATATCAGGGTTTTTCTTTAATACATCAAAAGGAATAAAAGCACTAACTTTGTCATTATAGATTCCTACTCCCAACACTTTATCTTTATGATAATTGGTTCCTAAGATTTCTAAATATAAAGCATAATCATCTTCTAATTTGAAATCTAATAAGTTCTCTAAGATTTCTACTTTGACTTCTTCCTGTCTCATTTCTGTTTTACGATTATGTTCTAACATTTCTTTATCAATATCTAATTTTTTAATTAAAGAATAAAATTCTAATTCTTCTAACAAATTTACATATTCTAAAACATTCATACCGTGATAATGAATATTTTCTAAATCGGTATTAATAGGCACATCGCAATAAATGGTAGCGATATCCTGACTCATATAGGCATTCTCTTTATCAGTCAAAAGCTTTTCCTTAGTTTTTCCACCAATTTCATCAATGTGAGCATACAAATTATCTAATGTTTGATATTTACTAAGAAGAGAGATTGCTGTCTTTTCTCCAATTCCTTTTACCCCAGGAATATTATCACTAGCATCTCCCATCAAAGCCTTTAAATCAATCATTCCGATAGGATCCACACCATAAGTTTCCTTAAATATTTGCTTATTCATGCGAATAAAACCAGTTTGTTTTAAAAGTTTTACATCTACTTCGTCTGTAATCAATTGAAGTAAATCTTTATCGCTACTAATAATAGTTGCTACAAACTCAGGATCTTTATTTACCTCTTTAGCAAAGGTTCCGATAATATCATCCGCTTCATAATTATCTATTTCAAAGTAATGAATTCCCATCGCTTCACAAATTTTCTTAGCAACTGGAAACTGATCCTTTAATTCTTGCGGTGTTTCACTTCGTCCATCTTTATAAGACTGATATTTATCATGTCTAAAAGTCTTACCCTTATCAAATGCTATCATGATATATTCTGGCTTTTCTTCTGAAATAATCTTATTAATCATATTGATAAAACCATAAATGGCATTGGTTGGAAATCCTTTTGAATTTTTCATCACATTGCCTGTGTAAGCAGTTGCATAATAACTTCTAAATAATAAATTGTTACCATCTACTAAAATTACTTTTTTCATGTCTTTTTCACCTATGACTATTATATCATAATACATTCTGTTTTTATTTATTTTTATTGTGTGCGTAACACCATAGCTTGATTTTGCTTTTGATAATCTTCTTGTGCTTCTAAACGATCCACTCTTAAAGTTAATGCATAAGTAAATAAAGCCACCCCTAAATAAATCAATAAAATAAACTGCACATTTTTTTTCATAATATTACCTCTCCTTCTATAATTGTATTATAATTCAAACAATTGTTCGTGTCAAAGAAAAAGAAAACGATTTTGAACATTTGTTTGACATTTGACACTTTCTATGTTAACATTTAGATAGATAAAGGAGAATAATATGGAAAAGTTGACAGATCGCCAAAAAGATATACTAGATGTTATTAAACAAGCCATTGCCAAGAATGGCTACCCTCCTACAGTAAGAGAAATAGGAGCAAAATTAAATCTTTCCTCTTCTGCAACAACGCATTTCCATTTAAAAAAGTTAGAGGAAAAGGGTTATATAAAAAAGGATTCTTCTAAAAATAGAACCATTGAATTATTAGTACCAAATGAATATCTAGAAAATGATGATAAAGTAGTAGAGGTACCACTTCTAGGAAAAGTTACAGCTGGTAACCCTATTGAAGCAATTGAAATGCCAGATGAGTTTTTTAGCTTACCAACTGGATTAATCCCTAGTAAAAAAGAAGTATTTACTCTAAGAGTTAGCGGTGAATCCATGATCAACGTAGGAATTTACGATGGCGATATCATTATCGTCCAAAGACAAAATACAGCCAATAACGGAGATACTGTCGTTGCCATGACAGAAGAAAATACAGTAACCGTAAAAACATTTTATAAAGAAAAAGATCACATTAGACTTCAACCAGAAAATGATTATATGGAACCTATTATTTTAGCTAACTGTACTATTTTAGGAAAGGTAATTGGACTATATCGAAAATTATAAAAGAAAAAAGTGAGTGATTCAAACACTCGCTTTTATAATGTCATTAATAATATAACTAGCTATTATAAGTCCTGCTGTTGCTGGAACGAAACTAGTGGAACCTGGAGTTCGATCATGGGTTTTTATTGGTACTTCATCGCTCCATAAAACAGAAATTTTATGATTTATTTTCTCATCACTAATCCATTTTCTTAAAATTTTAGCAATTGGATCATAACTAGTTTTTCTAATATCATCAATTCTTAATCTAGTAGGATCTAATTTATTGCCTGTGCCCATACAAGAAATAAAAGGAATCTTATTTTTTATACAAGTAGTAATAATTTCTTTTTTGGTAGAAATCGTATCACAAGCATCTATTACATAGCTAGGGTGATATTTTTCTATTATTTCTTCTGTATTCTTATCATCTAAAAATATATCAAGAGCTTCTACTATACAATTTTCATTAATATCTAAAATTCTATCTCTCATAACCTCTACTTTTTTCTTACCTATCGTAGAGTTTAATGCTATGATTTGTCTATTCTTATTCGTAACATCCACTCTATCATGATCAACTAAAATAATATTAGAAATACCACTTCTAACTAGTCCTTCTACAACATAGCCCCCTACTCCTCCAATACCAATTACCATAACAGTGCTTTTTTTTATTTTATCTAGGTTAGTACTTCCTATAATCTTTTCTAATCTTCTAAACATATAAACCTCTTAATCGTCCATTGTATTCTAACTATTTTATAAAAGTAAAAAAGTCCAAAGGGTCGATCCTGCCAAACGATAAAACCTGCATTTTTACAGGTGGGTGCCCTTACGCAAGTTTTCTAGGATTCCTTTCGCTAACTGCAAAGGCATTCAACACAAACTGCTGATCAAAGCTCCCGTATCGTTCACTTTAGTCGGTTTTATATGCGACATTCCCGATCCCTCTAGACAATTATAGTATATCACGTAATCATGCCTTTTATAATCTTTTTTTACTATTTTTTACATAAAATAGTAAAAAACTATAATTATAAACTCGCTAATAGCTATTTTGTTGAAATCTATCGACTCATTTTATAACATTTTTGCCTCCTGGTGCATAAATTACACTAGGTGATGATCATGTATTTTACATATGAAGATATTACAATGTACTATGAAAAATACGGAACTTCCAAAAAAACAATCATCATACTCCCAGGCTGGGGAGATACAAGAAAAACATTTACTTATATGGTGGATTTCTTAAAAAATTTCTTTACTATATATATCATGGATTATCCAGGATTTGGAAATAGTCCTTTTCCTAAAAAAGATTTAACGATATACCATTATAGTGATCTTATCTATCATTGGATTCAAGAGTTAAATATCTCAGATCCCATTTTAATTGGCCATTCCTTTGGAGGTAGAATTATTACTACCATGTTAGGATATTATCACTATCCGTTTCATAATATCATTTTAATGAATAGTGCTGGAATCAAAGCAAGACAAAATTTATATAAAAAAGTACGAACTTATACCTATAAGTTCCTGAAAAAATTAAAAAAGATTCTACCTAATAAATATCAAGAGCGATATCAAAAATTTCTACTTTCTAAATTTGCATCTAATGATTATAAAAATCTATCACCTACTATGATGCAAACTTTTAAAAATATTATCAATGAAGATTTAAAACCATATTTAAAATATATTCATGCCAAGACTTTATTGATATGGGGAAATAAAGATGAGGCCACTCCCATACGAGATGCGAATACAATGCATAAATTGATTCCTAAATCAGAACTGGTAGTAATAGACAATACAGATCATTTTACTTACTTACAAAAACCACAATTAGTCAATCAAATTATTTACGAACAATTAAAAGATGAGATTATCTAATTCATAATCTCATCTTCTTATTATCTTTTCTTCCACAAGATTCTTATCGTATAAAATAAGAAGACTGCAAACATTAAAACATAAATCCACATTAATACAGTACTAACAACGCCATCTGTATATTTATAAATAACACCTGGGATACTTTCAGGAAAATATTTTCCGATAAAACTACTAATTTCTGCTACCCCTAAGTTATTTTTAATAAATGTTAAAATTCTAAAAAAAATGTCTAATGACGCAATAAAATAAACACTGCTGTCTAATCTTCTAAAAAAACAAACTCCCGCAACAATTAATACAATTAATAATACAACATCAAAACTCATACTCATACCTCTTTCTACTATACAAAATAGTAGCATAAAATAATCAAAAAAACAATTCCTTAAAAAAAGGAATTGTTTCTTTTTTCATGTTCTAAAGTAGTTTTTTCACCATGACCTGGATAAAGTGTAATATCGATAGAATATCTCTTTAAATTTTCTATACTTTTTTGCATCTCGATAAAGCTTCCACCTTCTAAATCACATCTACCAATATTCTCTAAAAAGATAAAGTCTCCTACAAACATCACTTTCTCTTTCTCAAAAAAGAAGCTAATAGAGTCTTTACTATGTCCAGGATTATAAATCACCTGAAATTGAAATGGACCAATGGTATATTCTTTTTCTTGCAAGACATGAAAATCATATAACTTTGTCTGATAGTATTCCAAAACTTCTTTGATAGCACCAACATGATCAAAATGATGGTGTGTTAATAAAACACCTACTACCTTTCTATCTCCTACCTTATCTTTAATTTTATGAAACTCTGCACCAGGATCCACAATCAAACAATCCTTATTCTGACTAATAATATAACAGTTTTCTCGTAGATCTCCAACGATAACTCTTTCAATTTGCATAATACTCTCCTATTTTTTTGATCATTATATTCTCTCTAGAACCAATTGACACCTGATACAAATGATTATTAATTACTTTATACAAATGATTTTCATCGATATAAAGATTTCGAATCATAGAATCATGATATTTTTTTTCTAATAATAACACATTGGCATTTTGAACATGAAATTCAAAACGTTTGATAGTAGGACACTGTACTAAAAAAGGATCTCTGGCCTCCGGTTTTTTGTCTATCCAAGTATCCCAATGTTCTACATCCCCATCCGTAAATAAAGAATAGGAAACTTCTTCCCGTTTACTAAAAAATAAATAAATTTTCTCCTTTTGAAGAAGAATAGGCGCAATTGGAAAAATATTGCTGATCTGATACTGCCCTTTTATAGTTTGTATATTCGATTCCATTCTATAATCCTTTCTAATGTATTATAGAATATTTATATGATGCTTACCTAAACATTAGAACTTATTTTTTTGCATTGCTCTCTTTCTATTTTAGAATAAATACATCCACAATAATCTTGTCGATATAATCCAAAAATATTAGATAACTGAATGCTTCTTTGATATCCATTTTTCTTTTTAAAATCTGCCATTAAATAAGAAATTTGATACTTTTTTTCTAACATTAACCCTATTTCGTTAATCCAATCGCTGTTTTTATAAGGACTAATCGATAAAGTGGTAGTAAAGTAGTCGAAATTCTGTTTTTTAGCTTCTTTAGCTGTTTTTTCAAGTCGCAATTGATAACATAGATAACAACGCTTTTCTCCTTCCTGTTGATGCTCTAATCCCTTGGCAATTTGATAAAAAGAATTGCTATCATAATCGCAATCCAAAAATGATACAGGATATTTCGTTGGAAATTTTAAAATAAATTTCTTTTCTTCTTCTTTTCTCTTTTGATATTCCTCTTCTGGATAAATATTCGGATTATAGTAAAAAATAGTAATTTTAAAATAAGAAGATAAAGTTTCTAAAACATAACTAGAACATGGTGCACAACAGCTATGTAATAATAATGTGGGAACACGATTTTGAAGTTTTTCTTTTTCTATTATTTTTTCCATTTCTATCTGATAATTTATTTTCATCTCTGATCACCTATAAATAATTCATGTCGTACATGATTAGGAACCAATGTTTTAACATGTTTACGAATCTCTATCACATATTCTTGAGCATTCTGATTCATTTTCTCGCCATCCAAACACCAAGGATTCTTTAACTTATCTATAAATTTAATTTTCAAGCAACTAGTCTTATGAAAATAAAAACCTGGCACTTTAGTAATATCAGTTGTTTTTAAATAAATTAAACTTTTAATAATATCCTGCTTTTTCTTCAAATTACAGAATAATACTTCAAATTTTCCATCATTTAATGTAACATCTGTATAGAAATTATTGATTCCAGCAATTCTAGTAGCATTGGAAATTAAAGCAAGCGAATAAAGACCATGATACTCTTCCCCATCTACTTCATAGACAATTTCATATAAGGGAGTCTGATTGAAAAAAAAGTCTTCTACTGCATTGACAAGATAAGCTAAATAACCAATCTTTTTTTTAAGTGTTCGTTTCGTATCATAAGGAATATTCATAAATTTACCAAAGCCTGCCACATATACAAAAGGTTCACCATTAATAGAACATATATCAATTTCCTTTTCTTTTCCTGATAATAAAAGATGTAAGTTTTTATAAATATTTTTTCCCAATCCAAACATGGCTCCAATATCATTGGTAGTTCCGGATGGTAAATGTGCAATTATCAAAGGATCTTTTCTTTTTAAATTACCGGTCACCACTTCATTAAAAGTACCATCACCACCTAAAGAAACAACCAAATCAACAGCTTCCAATTCCTCTACTATAGAAGTTGCATGATGAGCATGTTGAGTTTTAATAAAGGTTACTTCATATTGATAAGCAAGAAAAATCTTTTCTATCTTATGAAAATCAGTAATCATTTTTGTCTTTTTATGTGTTTTTTTACCACTATTTGGATTATATATAAAAACTGCTTTTTTCATACAACCACCATCCAGTTTTCTTCCTCTTTAGGATACCATGTTTTTAGATACAAGTAAACATTTCCGTAAAAAAAGCAAGTATTTTGTGAAATGAAAAAGTAAATTGCTCCTAAATATTTGAAACTGAAATTTAATCTTTCACTCATTTTAGTCAAGGA
>CALVSR010000042.1 GCA_944359075.1 uncultured Bacilli bacterium | reverse complement strand
TTTATATTCTTATATAGATACTTAAATGTAGTATCTGATACCAAGGATATAAATTCTAGTTCTTTTTCTTTTGGCATGCAAACTCCTTTCTTAAATATATGGAAAACGATTATATATTTATCTTCCAATTATATTATTTAAGAAAGTTTTAAAAAGACTTAAAATTTCTGCGAAATAGAAAAAATATTAGAAAATGTAGTATCTTTGTAAGTATACAATATACTAAAAACAACCAGAAACATAGAGCTTATAAAGAGTAGATAAAAAAATTTGTTGATTTTAAATCTTATAACTTTTTTATTGCAGATTTTTGTGTTAGAATGGCTATGTCAATCAAACTAAGTTTCAGAAAAATTTTTTGCTTTCTAGGAATATTTTAGCTACTAGTTGGGGTGATTTATGGAATTTATTGTAGAGTTAATATTGGAACTTTTTATAGAAGGGGGTATAGAAGTTAGTCATAACAAAAAAGTTAGTAAATGGATTCGATATCCCATTTTAGCTTTATGGATTTTGTTTTTTGCAACCGTAATTTTGGGGTTAATAATTATAGGAATATGGATAATTCCTGATATTGTGATAGGTGGTATTTTTATGATAATGGTTGGCTTCATAATGCTATGTATGTTTGTTTTTAAATTTCGGAAAAAATATTCTGAAATGATTCATAAAAAATAATATGGGTAGGAAAGGAAATGTTAATATGAGTAAAGTGGTGGTAATAGGAGGGGGAGCCTCTGGATTAGTTGCTGCAATCGAGGCATCTAATCAACATGAAGTGATTTTATTGGAGAAAAATGATAAATGTGGAAAAAAGATTTTACTAACAGGAAATGGCAAATGCAATTATTGGAATCACGATATGAATATTAGTAACTATAATACGGATAATATAGAAGCTTTAAATAGTATCATTAGTAAAAATAATCAGAAGGAAGTACTTACCTTTTTAGAAAAGATTGGAATTTATCCTAAGATTAAAAATAATTATTATTATCCTTATTCGAATCAAGCTACTAGTGTTAGAACATTGCTTTTAAATGAGATTGAGAGAAAAAACATAAAAGTTATCTATAACTTTGAGGTAGAACGTATTATAAAAAATAGTACTGGTTTTATTGTAAAATCTGATTGTGAAGAAATTGCTTGCGATAAAGTGATTCTAGCAGCAGGTTCCAAAGCATGCCCAAAAACAGGAAGTGATGGGTCTGGTTATGATTTAGCCCTATCATTAGGACACACTCTTAATTTAGTAACACCATCTTTAACACCACTAAAAGGAGAAGAAACTTATTTTAAAGAGTGGAGTGGGGTAAGATGTGATAGTAAGCTTACGCTTTTCATAGATAATGAAAAAGTGAGTGAGGAAATAGGAGAAATTCAACTAACCGATTATGGAATTAGTGGTATTTGTACTTTTAATATTAGTGGTCTTGCTACTAAGGGTTTAGAGCAGAAAAAAAGAGTAACTGTTCATATTCAATTTTTACCATTTCTAACCACCTCTTTTTATGATTGGTTTACAAGAAGAGATGAAGAAATTCCTAACCATACCATTGAAGAATTGCTAGAAAGTTTACTTCCATATAAGTTGATGTTTGTATTATTGAAAAAAGCCAATGTAAATCGTGAAGATGAATGGAAACTGTTGCCAGAAAGTAAGATGAGAAGTTTGGCAAGCATGGTAGAGGCTTTCGAGTTAGAAATTACGGGATACCTATCTTTTGATAAAGCTCAAGTTGCAACTGGTGGTATATCTTTAAGTGAGATCAACCCCAATACAATGGAATCTCTTGTTATTCCTAATTTATATTTAGTAGGAGAATTACTAGATGTAGATGGAAAATGTGGAGGATTTAATTTGGCCTTTGCTTTCATAAGTGGTTATCTTGCAGGAAGAGGGATATAATGTTACGAATAAAGCAAATTAAAGTAGAAGTGATTTCTGATAGTAAAGAAAATTTAAAAAAAGCACTTGCTAAAAAATTAAGAATAGATGTTTGTGATATTCATCATATTTCTATCAAGAAGCAATCTTTAGATGCTAGAAATAAACATGAAATCTTTTATGTATATGAAGTAGATGCTTCTTTTCAAAACGAAAAAGCAATTTTAAGAAAAAGTCATAGCACTGATATTCAAATTACTCCTCAGGAAGAATATATTTTTCCAACACTAGGAACTAAGAATTTAGCGCATAGACCAGTTATTATTGGCAGTGGACCGGCTGGGCTTTTTGCTGCTTATTTATTAGCAGAACATGGCTATCGCCCAATTATTATCGAACGAGGAGAAAAAGTAGAGAATAGAATAGAGACAGTAAAAGAATTTTGGAAAACAGGAAAGCTAAATTTAGAATCGAATGTTCAATTTGGGGAGGGGGGAGCTGGTACTTTCTCGGATGGGAAATTAAATACTTTAGTAAATGATAAAAAGTATCGTGGTAAAAAAGTATTTGAGATTTTCGTAGAGTGCGGTGCACCTAAAGAAATTTTGTATAGCTATAAGCCCCATATTGGAACGGATATTTTAGTAAGTGTGATTCAAAATATGAGGAATAAAATCATCACAATGGGTGGAGAATTTTTATATCAAACTTGTCTTACAAATCTTAGCATAGTAGATAATGTGTTAAAAGAGATAGAAATTAATCATAGTAAGAAGATTTTATGCGATTGCTTGATTCTGGCCATTGGGCATAGTAGTCGTGATACTTTTCAAATGCTATATCAAAAGAAACTTTCTATGGAAGCAAAACCATTTGCGATAGGAGTTAGGGTGCAACATTTACAAGATAGGATTAATCAAAGTCAATATGGTGATAAGTATCAGAAATATCTTGGTAGTGCTAGTTATAAACTAACTTATAAAGCTTCTAATGGTCGAGGGGTTTATTCTTTTTGTATGTGTCCAGGTGGATATGTAGTCAATGCTTCTAGTGAGAAAAATAAATTAGCGATTAATGGAATGAGTTATCATAGTCGAGATAGTAAAAATGCCAATAGTGCGATTGTTGTTACAGTATTTCCGCGAGATTTTGGTAACCATCCTTTAGATGGAGTAGAATATCAAAGGAGATTAGAAGAGAAGGCTTATCAACTGGGAAACGGTAAGATTCCAGTTCAATTATTAAAAGATTTCATGGAAGATAGAGAATCGATTTCATTTGGTAAAGTAGAACCTGTCATGAAAGGAAGTTACCAATTATCCAATTTAAATAGTTTATTTTCTAATGAAATAACAGAGTCTTTAAAGGAATCTTTTCCATATTTTGGTAGAAAAATTCATGGATTTGATGATGGAGATGTCCTTTTAGCAGGGATTGAAAGTAGAACTTCTTCTCCTATTAGAATTCTTAGAAATGATGATTTGGAGTCTAATATACAAGGAATTTATCCTTGTGGGGAAGGTGCTGGTTATGCTGGAGGAATTACCTCTGCAGCTATGGATGGAATCAAAGTGGCAGAATCGATTGCTAAAAAATACAAAGCCTTTTGATAGGTATATAAATTTACGTATAGAGGTAAAGTGTGATTCGTGAAATGCATAAAATATATGATTTATATCCAAGATTACCAAAGTTAATCCATTTTTTAATATGAGAATTATAATTGTAAATCCATTTAAGAACCAGAGAATAAAATGAATCATGAATGGCTTTGTTTAGAATTGCATATAATTTATAAAAAATATTAAATAAAATATATATTTTTATGATAAACGACAAAAATATATTGACATTTAATAAAGATAGACATATGATTATAGTGTGAGGTGTGAACATGAAAAAGAGTAAAATTGCTAAAATTGTATCGATTATCTTTATTGTCTTATTAATCGTAGGAACTGTTTGTTTTTTCTTCCTTCCGACACTTTATGATTTTTTTAAAGATTCAAATGTAAGAGCTTTTGCTAATCAATCTATGTATTATCGAATTGTTTTTTACGCATGCTATACGATATGTCTAATAATTGTATATCAATTAATGAGGTTATTTCATTCTGTATATAGTAGCAGTCCCTTTAAAAGAGAAGTAGTATCAGCATTGAACATTAGTGCTGTTCTGTTTATGACATTAGCTGTAATTGTAGTAATGAAAGCTTTTTTTATTCCAACCTTATTATCATTTGTAGTAGCTTTTGTTTGCTTTATTGCTAGTTTAAGTTTTTATGTTTTAAAAGAAGTAATAAAAGCAGCAATTGTATATAAAGACGAAATAGATTATATGGTGTAGGTGATTATATGATTATTGTAAATTTAGATGTTATGATGGCAAAAAGAAAAATATCATTAAATGAATTGAGTGAGAAAATAGGAATTACTACTACGAATTTGTCAATTCTAAAAACTAATAAAGCAAAAGCAATTCGTTTTTCAACTTTAAACGCTATTTGCAAAGTATTAAATTGTCAACCTAGCGATATATTAGAATATCAGGAGAGTTTAGATGAAAAATAGAATTCAAATTGATAATTTTACCATTTTAATAATTTTTGTTGCAGCATTACTTAATTTTTTTATCCATTACTTAAATATAGATAGCTACACTAAAAATATCACAATACCATTTACTATTATGTTAGGGACTTATATAATTCTCCTAAGGGATCATACTATTTGTAACCGAAAAGCCTATTATTTGTTGATCCCTATTTTTTTGATTTTAGCTAGCGATATATTTTTAAATATAGATGGTAGTAATATGTTTTTAAATATGATAATTTTACCCATTTTGTTTTCTATGCTTTTCTTTTTGTTGACGAATAAAAATTATAGAATATCAAGTAATGTATTTGCTTGGGTATTTCCTCTTTTTTTTGAAAATCATTTTAGTAATTTAAGATATTTGAAAGAGAAAATATTTCAAGAAAAGAATAAATCGTTGAATATTTTTTTGGGAGTGTTAATTGGTGGCTTTTTTGGTATTGTGATTCTTTCTTTATTAATGAGTGCCGATGATTATTTTAAAGCTTTTATTGACAATACAGTTCAGATGTTTCATTTTGACTTTAGTGGGATTATTATCTTTTTTTTATCATTTGTTTTATTGTTTAGTATATTTATTAATATTTTACTAAATAGAAATAAGAAAATTAAAAAAACTACATATCAAGAAGTTAGTGAAACTATGGTTATAACTATTTTGGTTATTATAAATGTTGTATTTATTTTGTTTTTAATATCTGAGATTTCTAGGCTTACAACTAATTTCTTACAATTACCAGTTAAATATACATATTCTAGCTATGCTAGAGAAGGTTTCTTTCAATTATTAATAGTAACTGTTATCAACTTTGGTATTATTATGTATCTTTTATATAAGACGACGATTATTAAAAATAGTAAGAATATTAAAAATTTAATATTAGTATTAATCGCTTTCTCAATTGTATTAATTTTCAATTCATATTATCGTATGTTTTTGTATATTGATAATTATGGATTCACAATACTTAGATTACAGGTAATATTGTTTCTAGCTATGGAATTAGTACTGTTTATAGTTTTAATAAAGAAGTTAGTTAGCAATTTAAAATATGATGATGCAATTATATATTTTATAGTAATAATTAGTTTTTATATCGTAAATTTATATTTATGTACGAATCGTTTTATTCAGATAATTAATAATATTTATTAAGTTTAATTGAGATATTAGAAAAATTATAAGTAAATAATATTTTGCTTTGGTAGCAGATGAGTAATCCTGAAAAAGGGAGGAGGATAGAACTTGTTTTTAATGGCGTAATTTGGAGTTTTAAATAGTGAAAATTCTGATTACTTTCCGCTTATTTTAGAGTTTAAAATAGAAAACGATAACGGTATAATCTTAATAAAAAATTATCGTTTGTTTTAAAATTGTTTGTTATTATTGTTTGTCCCTTGTGTTGCGAACAAGGAGTATTCTATGCTATAATTCTAATAGAATGGGATGATACTATGGGGTATATTGAACTAAAAAAAGTCAAAAAAGAGTATGAGATGGGTGAGGTTAAAATTACGGCTGCTCATGATGTATCCTTTACAATTGAAAAAGGAGAGCTAGTGGTTATTTTAGGTCCAAGTGGTGCTGGAAAAACTACTATTTTAAATCTATTAGGAGGAATGGACCATGCCAGTAGTGGTAAAATTATAGTAGATGGAGAAGATATTACATCCTTTAAAAGAAAAGAACTGATTGGTTATCGTCGAAATAGTATTGGTTTTGTTTTTCAGTTTTATAATTTGGTTCAAAACTTAACAGCCCTTGAAAATGTGGAACTAGCAGTTCAAATATGTAAAAACCCATTAGATCCTAAGACAGTATTAGAACAGGTAGGATTAAAAAATAGAATGAATAATTTTCCAGCTCAATTATCAGGAGGAGAACAGCAAAGAGTGGCAATTGCTAGAGCACTTGCAAAAAATCCCAAACTATTGTTATGTGATGAACCAACTGGTGCCTTGGATTCTAAAACAGGAATTAAAATTCTAGAATTGCTTCAAAAATCTTCCAAAGAAATGGGGATGACAACTATTATCATTACTCATAATGCAATGATTGCTGAAATAGCAGATAAAATAATTCGCTTAAAAAATGGGACAATAGAAGAAATTAAAGTCAATCAAAAGCCAAAAAAGGTAAAGGAGCTAGATTGGTAATGTTTCTTTTATATAAGCTATCTTTTGCTAAAATTAGAAAAAATATTGGGAGATTTTTATCTGTTTTATTTATTGTTGCTTTAGGAGCAGGTTTTTTTGCAGGTTTAAGAGAAACTACTTCTGATATTGAAACTACATTAGATAATTATTATGATGACCATCATTTAATGGATTTTAAAATTGTAAGTACTATGGGTTTAACCGAAGATGATGTTCGTTCTTTAAAAGAGTTAGAAAATATAGAATTAGTAGTGCCTAGTTATTCAGTAGATACTTTAATAGATGGAGAAGCAGTTAGAGTTCATGCTATAGAGGAAACGATTAATCAAGTGGATTTAATAGAGGGTACTTTTCCGGTCGAAGCCAATGAATGTATTGCAGATGCTACAAAATATGAAATTGGTGATACTCTTACTATTACGCAAGTAGCAACGGACGGTGTTTTAACTACTCTTACTTATCAGGTAGTAGGTCTAGCTAACTCCCCACTTTATATTGGCAGGCAGATGGGAATTGCTAGTATTGGAACAGGCGAATTAGAATCATTTCTTTTTGTTCCAAAAGAAAATTTTAGTTCTCCCTATTATACAGAGATTTATGTAACTGCTCGATCTTCTGCTGAACAGGTATCTTATGGAGAAGAATATGAGGAAGCAATTAGTTTATTACAGAGTGAATTAGAAACCTTGAAACCAATTAGAGAAACCAAAAGATATGAAGAAATTTTAGAGGAAGCTACTATAGAAATTCAAAAAATAGAAGAGGAAGCAAATGCTAGAATAAAAGATTCTGAACAAGAACTTACTAGTGCCAAAAAGCAATTAGAAGATGGTCAGTCTAAATTGACTCAGGCAAAAAATGAAATGGAACAAAAGGAAATAGTCTTAAATAGTGAAGAGCAAAGAGGATTATCAGAAATCTATAGTGCTCAAACGGCTTGGGAAGAAAGCTATCATTTGTTTCAAAATACTTTAAAATCATTAGGTCTTAGTGAGAATGATTTATCTTCTCATTTGGAAAGTATAGAAAAAGAAATTACGGAAATAGAAACTTTGTTAAATAACACCAGCAAGGAAGATCCTAATTATTCTACTTATCAAACATCGTTAGAAAATTTAAATCTTGAAAAAGCAAATATAGAATCTTTGATTCGTACCAAAACATCTTTGGATGCTAGTAAAACTGCATTGGATCAACAAAAGATAGAATTTGAACAAAAAATAGCGAATGCTAAACAAGAAATCGAAAGTGCGAAAGTAGAAATTGCTAGTAGTGAAGAAGCATGGAATACCAATTACCAAGAATATTTGAATGGTTCTCGTATTTTAGAAGAGCAAAAAACAGAATTAGCTGATAAAATAGTGCAAGCGAAACAAGCTCTAAATGAAATTGAAAAACCAGAATGGTACTTATTAAATAGAACGAATAATAATGGCTATACTAGTATTTGGGAAGATGCTACAAAAGTAGATGCTATTAGTAGAATATTTCCTATCTTCTTTATTATCGTGGTAGCTTTGATGTGTTTTAATACGATGAACCGAATGATTGAAGAAGAACGTGGCGAAATTGGAATTTTAGCCTCTTTAGGATATAGTCATTTTAAAATTATAAATGGGTATTTATGTTATGTATTTTTAGCAACTATCATTGGAGTTACCTTAGGTTTATGTATTGGCTATACCTTAATACCCAATATTATTTATAATATTTATCACGCAAATTATATTTTACCAAAATTAATGATTACCATTAAACCAATTCCATTTTTGTTGATTATTCTAATTACACTTGTCTTGATGGCTTTGATAGCTATTATTTCTTGTTTAAAGGAATTGAAAAATGCTCCAGCTATTATTCTAAGACCTAAAGCTCCTAAAGCAGGAAAAAAGGTTTTCTTGGAACGAATTTCCTTTTTTTGGAAGAGGTTATCTTTTACTGGAAAGGTAACTGCTCGCAACATGTTTCGATATAAAAAGAGAATTATTATGACTGTTCTAGGAGTAGTTGGATCCACAGCCTTACTCTTAACTGGTTTTGGATTAAGAGATAGTATTAGTGATCTTGCTGATTTGCAATATGGAAAAATTAATCACTATGACGCTCTGTTTATATTTCAGAATCATTTTACCGATATTCATGAAGATTGGAAAAATAAATTAGCAAGTGATAATATTGATGAGTATATACCAATTTATCAAGAGTCTTTTACTTTTGAAGCCAAAGATTTATCCCATGATGTGTATTTAGTAGTGTTGTCGGATTTGTCTAATATAGATTCCTTTATTACCTTTTCTAGTCAAGTTTCCGATGAGTTCGTTTTTCCTACTGATGGAGTCGTTATCACAGAGAAAATGGCAGAATTGTTGGATGTTCAAATAGGAGATCTTATTAAAGTAAGAAATAGTAATAAAGAGCTAGTTTTACTTCCTGTTGCGGAAATTATAGAGAATTATGCTTTACACTATATTTATATGAACGAAGCGACTTATGAAAAATATCTCGGACAAGAGATACAATATAATATGATTATGGCGAACTTACAGGATGAAACTGATCATAGTGAGTTAGCGAAAGAGTGGGTAGAATCTGGTTTTGTTAGTACAATTAATTTTACAGAAGATAATATATCGGTATTTGATAGTATGGTAAAAGGCCTAAATGAAATTGTATTTTTAATTATTGCTGCTTCTTGTATGTTAGCATTTATCGTTTTATACAATTTAACAACCATAAATATTGCGGAAAGAATTCGTGAGATTTCTACTCTAAAAGTATTAGGATTCTATGATAAAGAAGTATCTAGTTATGTATATCGAGAAACTTTGTTTTTAACTATTATTGGTATTATCATTGGACTAGTAGCGGGCATCTTTTTGCATAGATATGTGATTTATGTAGCAGAGACAGATAATATAGTATTCTTACATTCTATCAAATGGCCAAGTTATATTTATTCATTTATAGTAATTATTTGCTTTACCATTATTGTTCAAATATTAACTCATTATCGTTTAAAGAAAATTGATATGATAGAATCATTAAAGTCAGTAGAATGATGTTAGGAAATAGCTAATATTAATATAACTTTATATAGAGTAGAAATATTCATCTGTATATTAATTCCTTTTTTATTATTTCCATAGAAAATAAGTTTCTAGTCATTTATACGATTATTGTGATGTAAAAATAGATGAATAGTAAAAGGAATGTTTTTGTGCTATACTTAAATAGAAAATAGGAAACGATGATAGCAGGAGTGTGTAATCATGAATAAAAGGAATAGAAGCATTATTTGGATGATATTAGCAGTAATTAGTGTAGTAGTAATCACAGTAGGTGTAACTTATGCATTTTTTAATTATGTAAAAGAGGGAAGTACTGAAAATAGTATGACAACAGGTACGATTACATTTCTTTATACTGAAGTATCAGGAGTTGGAAGAGGAATATCGATTAGTAACGCTTTCCCAGTAAGTGATGAAGTAGGAAAAGCTCAGGTAGGAGAAGGAAATGTTTTTGATTTCAAAGTAACGAGTACTACTCCTAGAAATGCAAGTATTCCATATGAAGTAACAGCAAGAATGAGTAGTGATTCTACTTTAGGACAAAATGCAGTGAAAGTATATTTAACAGAAGTTAGTGGTGATATAGAAAACGAAATTTTACTAGATAAATATAGTAATCTAACCCAAACTAGTGTATCGATTCCAGAAAATATCACTGAAAAAACACTCTATACAGATACTGTACCGGCAAATAGTAGTAACTATGAAAAAGATTTTAGATTAAGAATGTGGATTAGTGAAGATACCGACTTTTCAGATGGAAGTATGAATGGGAAGACATTTACGATAACCGTAAATGTGTATGCAAATGCGGAAATTGTATCATCGCCAACAGGAATTTATACTGAGAGTATTTTAAATGGTGCAGATCCGGTATTAACAGAACATTTAGTACCCATTCAAATCGCAGAAGATGGAACGGTAACCAAAGCTAATCTTAATCAAGAGTGGTATAGTTATGAAAAGAAGAATTGGGCAAATGCTGTAGTGTTAAAAGATGAAGGAATTACTTATCAAAATGGAGAAACGATTCCAGAAGATAATATAGAAAGTTATTTTGTATGGATACCAAAATATTCTTATCAATTATGGGATCTAGGTAATTATTCTAGTTTAACGAGTATAGAATCGAAAGAACAGCCTATTCCTATTAAATTTGGATTAATGAATACCAGTGATAGTAATACTGGAGAATGTACAACACCAGGAGTAGCCGGAGAAAGTGGAAGTTGTCAAGTAGGAGATTATATGACACATCCAGCATTCTTAGCCTTTGATAGTAATGGA
>CALVSR010000041.1 GCA_944359075.1 uncultured Bacilli bacterium | reverse complement strand
AATACGATAAGTTATACATTAACCGTACCATATAGTACATCTAGTATTACGGTAAATGCTAGTGTCAATAATAGTGAGGCAAGCTTAACAGGGGAAGGCAACAGGAGCTTAAATGTAGGAAGTAATACGGTAAGTGTAGAAGTAATAGCAGGAGATGGAACCAAGAAAATTTATACGATTATTGTAACAAGAGAAAAAGATACCGATAATACGTTAAAGAGTTTAAGTTTAACAAACTGTACTTTATCACCAATCTTTACAAGTGGTACAACCAGTTATAAATGTACGGTAGCAAATAGTGTCACATCTACTACTGTAACAGCAGCAGCAAATAGTAGTGTAGCAAGTGTAAGTGGAACAGGATCAAAGAGTTTAAGTGTAGGAGATAATATAGTAGATATAGAAGTAACAGCACAAAATGGAAGTAAAAAGATTTATACTGTAACAGTTCATAGAAGAAGTAATGATGCAAACTTAAGTGCATTAAGTATTACAGGATATACGATTAGTCCGACATTCGCAAGTGGTACTACCAGTTATACTTTAACAGTACCAAATGCAGTGAGTAGTGTTACTGTCAATGCGACAAAAAATCATAGTTTAGCAAGTGTAAGTGGAACAGGAAATAAAAATTTAAATGTAGGAAATAATACGATTACAGTAAGAGTAACAGCAGAAGATGGAAATACAAAAGATTATACAATTACAGTAAAAAGAATGGGAGTAGATGTAATTACTTTAAGTGCAAAGAGTACAACTTATACTGGAAGTGCAATCGCAGCTAATACTGCAACAGCAACCAGTGGGACAAGTATTACCTATACTTATTATTCTTCAACAGACTGTAGTGGAACAGTATTAAGTGGGGCACCAACCAATGTAGGAAACTACAGTGTAAAAGCAGTAAGTAGCGGAAATTCTGATTATGAATCAGGTAGTATTTGTGTAACACATACGATTACCAAAGGAACTCCAACGATTACATTAACAGCTAAAACAGCAGAAGCAACAGGAAGTGCCATTACAGCAAATACGGCAACGGCTAAAAATCCAAATGGAAGTAGTGTGACATTAAGTTATACCTATACTTATTATTCTAATAGTACTTGTACAACGGCATTAAGTGGAGCACCATCAGCGGTAGGAACCTATTATGTAAAAGCAACCAGTAGTGCAACCAGTAACTTAAATAGTGCAAGTAGTAGTTGTGTAAGCCATACGATTACCAAAAATACAAATGCCAATCTTAGTTCTTTATCGGTAAGTGGATATAGTATATCTCCAACATTTAATGCATCTACTACCAGTTATACATTAACAGTAGAAGCAAGTAGTGTAACCGTAAATGCAACAGCAGCAACAAGTTTATCAACAGTAAGTGGAACCGGAAGTAAGAGTTTAAGTTGGGGAAGTAATACAGTAAGTGTAATCGTAACAGCACAAGATGGAACAATAAAAACCTATAAAATAACGATAACGAATCAAAGACCAACAGCACCTGTAATCACAGGAGGAAGTTCAAGCTGGGTATCTACAGCACCAACAATCAAAGTATCAACAGCGGGAACAGCAATCAGTGGAGTAAAGCATTATGAATACTATAAATCGACTTCAAGCACGGCTCCAGCTGATTCTACAACAGCAACAGGAACGACTTCAGGAAATTTAACAGTAACTGATGAAGGAACCACCTATGTATGGTATAGAACAGTATCCAATAATGGTTTCAAGAGTGTTTGGACTGGCCCTCAAATTGTTAACTTAGATATTACTAATCCAGTTGTTAGATATATACGTACTCGAGGACCATATATAGATTTTAGTTTTACTGACTCCATTGGACTTTATGGATATGGTATAAGTCAATCTAACACAATTGCTCCAACATACAATTTATTAGATGGTACTACATCAACACAAATTGAATGGTATGGTCATAAGGCAGTGAATGGCACATATTATATTTGGTTGAAAGATATATCAGGAAGAGTAACTATATTTGAATACGAAGTAAATTACTCGTTTTATCAAGTTGTGTATTATTCTAATTTATTGAATGGTACTTATATTGATGATACTCCAAATTTAAATTATGCTTCGAGCATATGTAATGGTAGTAGTTCCAGTAGTAATAGTAATACCTCTATAACAGATTGTATCGAAGCTGATCCATCAGGATTATATAGTTCAACTGCTACTAGTAGTGGATCTCCTACATACTACTTTAGAGGAAATGTCGTTAATAATTATGTAAAATTTGCTGGTTATACATGGAGAATTATAAGAATTAATGAGGACGAAACCGTAAGAATGATTATGCAAGATGGAATAAATAGTAACTCATTATATCAGTTTAATGAAAGTTATAATAGTAGATATGATATGATATATTCATCCAGTAATGCGAAAACACAGCTTGAAGCATGGTATCAGAGCAACTTATCTTCTTATTCTTCCTATATAGCAACAGAAGACTATTGTGAGCTTGGCCCTGCAGCTGGGGATAATTATAATGATTCTGGCTCTAGCTACCAAGAAATTATACCTGATTTTAAATGCAGTTCACCAATATCACTTCATATTGGCTTAATTAATTATTATGAAGCAGTTTATGCTGGTGGCTATCCATATCAAATAAATGGTAATTATTATTTATACAATGGTAAAAGTTATTGGACCATGTCACAATCTGGTTACTATAATAATTTGGTGGCATTCGATTGGTATATTAATTCTAGTGGTTCTATAGATACAGGAATGTCTAACCAAGCATTAATTTTACGACCTGTTATTAACTTAAATTCTGATACAATAGTAACGGGATCTGGTACAAGTACAGATCCATATGTAGTTCAATAAATATTGAATAAGATTGATATCCAAAGATACTCATCTTTGGATTCATTTCTAAAAAAGGAAAGAGTTATGAAAAAAGAAGTAATAGAATTAACAGTATTAATTCCTTGCTTAAATGAGGAAAAAACAATCGGGACATGTATTGAAAAAGCATTTCGTATTTTACATGAAAATAAGATTCATGGTGAAGTATTAGTGATCGATAATAATTCAACCGATCATTCTAATCAAATAGCCAAAGAGAAAGGTGCAAGAGTTTTAAGATTAAAAGAAAAAGGATATGGCTGTGCTATAAGATATGGTATTAAAAAAGCATATGGAAAATATGTGATTATGGGTGATGCTGATGATAGTTACAATTTTTTAGAGATTCTTCCTTTTATAAATCATTTAAGAGAAGGCTATGATTTTATTATTGGTAATCGTTTCAAAGGAATGATAGAAAAAGGTGCTATGCCTTTTTCTCATCGCTATATTGGAACTCCAGTCATAAGTTTGATTGCCAATATATTATATAGAACCAATATTGGTGATTATAATTGTGGATTAAGGGGATTTAATAGAAATAAAATGTTAAAACTAGATTTTAAATGTACTGGGATGGAATTTGCTAGTGAAATGATTATCAAAATAGCAAAAAGCAAATATAAAATAAAGGAGATTCCCATTAATTTATATAAAGATGGTAGAGGTAGAAAACCTCATCTTAATACCGTTCGAGATGGCTTTAGGCATCTACATATCATACTGAAAGGAGTCTTTTGTTATGAAAAAGAAGATTTATCATTTTTTAAAAAATAATTTCACCATAATCTTCTTTTTTTTACTAATTATAATTACTATTATCAATTTTCATTATATGGTAGAAAATAGTAACATAAATAATATTTCTTATGATAGAGAAGATCGAGTAATTGGAACGAATGCTGTATATTTACCTTTTCAATCTTATATAAATACTATTACGCAAGAGTTTGTTGCTAAAGAGGATAATTTATCTAAAATAGATATTTATGTTAATAATATAGAAGATCAGAAATCTAGTTATTTGACTTCTAATATGATAATAGGATTGAAAGATGATCAAGGTAATATTATTTGCGAATATAGTTATCCAATTTTACATTTTTATAAAAGTAAAACTTTTACATTTCCTATTCCAACCATTAAAGATTCAAAAGGAAAAAAGTATACTTTATATATTAATCGTATAGATAAAAAGCCATCCAATGTAATCTTTATTATAGATTCGGAAATAAATAGTAATGAAAAATTGTTATTAGGACAACTCACTATAAATGAAGACAATTTAGATGGTAATTTATACATGATTCCCATTTATAAGTCCAGTAAAAATACATTAATGATATCCGTAATTACTATAATATTGTCTATTTCTATTTTTGCTATGATTTATTATTTTAATAAAAGTAAAACAGTAGCTATTGAAAAATATTATTGCATAATAGCTTTATTAATTTGTTTTGTGACTATTTTATTTACTCCATTATTCTATGGTAAAGATGAATCTAGTCATTGGGCTAGGGCTTATGAAATTGCATCAGGGCATATGTTATCTGGAATGAAAGATAATTGGCCCACTAGTACTTTTTCTAAAACATTATTTGATATTTCTGCTAAGGAAGGCTTTACAGACAGTTGGAGTAAGTTGAAAATAGAATATAATGAAGAAGAAATGATAGATATAGATATGCAGTACATGTCAGTGTATTCACCAGTATCTTATTTACCTAGTTCATTAGGTATACTAATTTCTAAAATATTTACTAATAGACCTGCTGTTTGGGCATATGCAGCTAGAATTATGAACACTATTGTTTGCATTAGTTTATTAGGTTTATCTATCAAATTAATACCGTTTGCTAAGAAAATAATTTTTGTTCTAGGATTAATTCCAACTACGATAAATAGCTTTTCTACTATAACAGCAGATGGATTTTTAGTAGCAACGACTATTTTGATGATATCTTATATTTTACACATTATTTATGAAAAAGAAAGAAAAATAACTACGAAGGATTATATAATTCTAACGATATTAACAGTTATTATTTCTTTATCAAAACTAGTATATTTACCATTCTTGTTTTTCTTGCTTTTATTATTATCCAAAAATGATACTAAAAAGAAAAGAATAATTATCATCAGTATTATAATTAGTGGCATTCTACTGAATATGTTATGGGGAAATATTGCTTTTGATTATTTAGCTGCTGGTCAGGGAGCAAATTCTAATTATTATATTTTAGATACTTTAAAGCATCCATTTCAGTTTATTCAAAAATTTATTTATACATGGTATATTAATATTGGTAAATATATAAATGATTTATTTGGGGGAAATAATGCTTGGTATGGAAGTATTATTGAGGATTCATCTATAATACCATTTGCAAGTCTTAGTATCTTTTTAGTTCTTTCAATATTGGATCAAGACACTAAAATTAAATTAAATAAGTATTTTAAATGGATAATTTTAGGAATTGTTTTATGTACATTAATATTAATATCAACTAGTTTATATATATCATGTACACCAGTAGGCTTTGCTTATTTTGTTGGTATTCAAGGAAGGTACTTTCTACCTTTATTATTACCAATAGCATTATTATTCAATAACTTAAATTGTGTTAAAAAGATAAGTGTCAATTCTAATTTTATATTATCCTTAATGGTATTAATTAGTTTTGTTAATATAATGTCTATTTTATTTACCTATATATAAATAAAATAGAAGCCTCGTTACTTTTTTAGTAATGAGGCTTATCTTGTTTTAACAGATAACTATAAAAACAAAACAAAGGTAATATTGAAAATATAATTGGAAATAGATACCTAGTATTATAATTTATAGTAGGAGCATTAAAACAACATATAAATGTCATCATTAAAGGAATTAATGGTAACCATATTTTCTTTTTCTTTTTGAATATAAGCATTATTATAAAAAACAGTAACCAAATGTAGATACCCGGATCATTTATATACATTAATAAAGGAATCTTCTCTAACCTATAATTAAAATCCCTTAAATTATTCTTTATATTTTGCAGCTTTTCTGGACTATTAAATTCTATATAGGTTTTATAATTACTTTCTTCTTTTACTTCAAAGAAGATAAAAGTAGAATTTGTAAACGGATAATACATTTGATAATTAGTATTAATTATGGCCTCTATGTAAGCATCAGGATGTCTAAAAAAAAGCTTAATCCATGTTTTGAAAAAATTTAATATTTGCTCATTAGTTGCATCATAGTTACCAGTATAGTTTCTAACACCATCTACGATAGTAGGGTTATATAAAAATCTAGCTAAATCATAATTAATAACTCCATTAACATCTTCTTTTTCAGTAGAAGTAATATCATCATAATAATACTTTGAATATCTAGAAATACTTTGAATAGGAATAGACATTGCCTCTAAATAACTAGTTTTAACATATTTTAAGCTAAACAAACTCTCACTAATAAAAAATAAAACAATTGGAATAATACATAAGCTTATTTTCAGAATCTTTTTTACTTCTTCCTTTCTTAATAAATATTTGAAGACAACATAAATATTTGTAGGTAAAACAATATATATTCCATTTTTTCTAGTTAGACATAATAGTAATGATAAAATGCCTAATTTTAAATATTTTTTATATGTGTGATTTGACTGTAATACTATATCAGTTAATTCTAATATATATAGTAAGACGAAAGATGAATACAATATATCATGATATATTGTAGTAGCATAATTTCCAAACAATGGCATTATTGCATAAAATAATAATATAAATATTCTAATTTTATAAGAAATATTCCACTTTTTTAAATAATTAAATATAGATGAAAAACTGACAGCCATTACCATTGCATGTAGTATAGTAAGTAAAAATAATCCAATATTAGCATTATTCATTAATAATCCAAACTTAATAAAGTAGATACATAAAAATACATATACTAAAGGGAAATGCTGGGTTAAACTACCATCAAAATTATAATAATCATTTAAAAAATGATAAAAATCCCATCCAGGACTACCAGGATATTTAATAATTAGATAAGGAAGCCAGCAAATGACTATAATACATAAAGGAATCCAAAAAGAATGCTTATTAAAAATAAAATTTAGTATTTTTGGAGAGAACTGTTCTTTTTTAGTTAAACATATTTTTTCTAAAATTATAATAATTAATAAAAAAACAATAAAGGATAAAATAAAAATTAATAAGCTTTCTAGAGAATTATTAAAAACTAAGTTCCAAGAATTTTCTTGTTCATAACTACGACCAAATAGAGTTATAATAGAAAAAACAAAAGATAAAATTAATTCGTGTTTTCTTGTTTTTATCTTTTCTATTATACTTCGCATATTCTCACCCAATTCTATATTTATTTTATAGAATTTAATTTCTGTTTGTCAATCATAATTATGGGCCTTGTATCATTGACTTTAAAAATAGCATTTTTCGACAATATCTTACATTCTAAAAGACTTTCTACTAAATATATTTTAGTAGGAGGTCTTTTTATGATGAACACAAATGGTTTAAGCAAAGAAGAAGTACTAATCTCCCGTAAAAAATATGGCACAAATACTTTGACAAGTAAAAAGAAGAAATCCTTTTTAAGGCAATTTATCGAAACATTAGGGGAACCTCTTATCAAGATACTATTAATTGCTTTAGCAATTAAAACGGTTTTTCTATTTCAAGATTTTGATTGGTTTGAGACTCTAGGAATTTTAATCGCTATTTTTCTTTCTAGTTTTATTTCTACGATTTCTGAATATGGTAGTGAAAAAGCCTTTGAGCGATTACAAGAAGAATCTTCACGTATTCGATGCAAAGTGAAACGAGAAGGGAAACTATTAGAGATTCCTATTGATGAAGTTGTGGTTGGAGATATTATTAGACTAGAAACGGGTGATAAGATACCAGCAGATGGAATTATTATGGAAGGAGAAATCAGTGTCGATGAATCTAGTTTAAATGGAGAAACCAAAGAAGCTTATAAGTATAAGGTGGAAGGAACACCGACAGATAAAAATAGAGTATATCGTGGTTGTGTGGTGTATTCTAAGATGGCATATATGAAAGTAGAAAAGGTAGGAAATGATACTTTTTATGGTAAACTAGCCTTAGAAGTTCAGGAAGATAATCCAGATAGCCCTTTAAAGTTAAGACTTGCCAAATTGGCCCAAGTAATTAGTAAAATTGGATATGTAGGTGCAATACTAGTTTCTGTATCTTATTTGTTTTCGGTTATCGTAATTGAGAATCATTTTAGTATTCCTAAAATGATCGATATGGTTACTAATTTTCCTGTGATTACAGGCCATTTGATTTATGCTTTAACCTTAAGTGTTACGATTATCGTAGTAGCAGTACCAGAAGGATTACCCATGATGATTACTTTGGTACTTTCTTCTAATATGAAGAGAATGTTAAAAAATAATGTATTAGCTAGAAAATTGGTAGGCATTGAAACAGCCGGAAATTTGAACATTTTATTTACTGATAAAACAGGAACTTTAACGAAAGGAAAGTTAGAGGTAGTAGGCTTTCTTTCTGGAAATTTAAAAAGCTATCATAACGAATTAGAAGTATCTCGTTATGAAAAATTATATAAATATTTAAAATTATCTTTAACTTATAATAATGATAGCACCTTATCTGATGGTCAAATTATTGGTGGTAATATCACAGATCGTGCTCTTCGAAAATTTATTACAACTCCAGTTCCTCAACTTAAAATAATTTCCAAAAAGCCTTTTAATAGTAAGGAAAAATATTCTAGTAGTGTTGTTGAGTATGAGGATGGTATTAAGAAGAAAATTAATTTTATTAAAGGAGCTCCTGAGGTTTTATTACCAAAATGCGGTACTTTCTTAAATGAAACTGGTGAAAAAAAAGCTCTAATATGGGAATCGCTAAAAGATAAGTTAAATCAAATTACAAAGCAGGGAATCCGCGTAATTTTACTTGCTATTAATGATAGTTATGACTATGATCGATTAGAACGTCTAACTTTAATTGGTTTTGTTTTAATAAAAGATGAAATTAGAGAGGAAGCCATCACAGGGTTAGAAATGGTGAAAAAAGCGGGAATTCAGACAGTAATGATTACAGGAGATAATAAAGAAACAGCTGTTGCCATTGGAAAAGAACTAGGCCTTATTACGAATGAAAATGATTTGGTATTAACTAGTAAAGAGTTAAATGAATTAACATTAGATGAGATTAAAACTATGATTCCTAGACTTAAAATTGTTGCTAGAAGTCTTCCACAAGACAAAAGTAGATTAGTTCGTATTTGTCAAGAAATGGGGATGGTAGTAGGAATGACAGGAGATGGAGTAAATGATGCTCCAGCTCTTAAAAAAGCAGATGTCGCTTTTGCGATGGGATCTGGTACAGAAGTAGCCAGAGAAGCTAGTGAAATTGTGATACTAGATGATAATTTTTTATCCATTTCGAAAGCAATTCTTTTTGGTAGGACTACTTTTAAAAGTATTCGTAAGTTTATTATTTTTCAATTAACTGTTAATATGTGTGCTATTTCATTATCGATTGTTGGGCCTTTTATTGGCGTTGAAACACCTGTTACGGTTATTCAGATGTTATGGATTAATATGATTATGGATACTTTAGCTGGAATTGCCTTTAGTTATGAACCACCTCTTACAGAATATATGGAAGAACCGCCAAAAAAGAAACAAGAAGATATTTTAAATCGATATATGCTAGATGAAATTGTTTTTACTGGTGCTTATTCTTCTCTGTTATGTATATTCTTTTTAAAAAATGATTGGGTGCGTAGTTTGTATCGTTATGATGAATCCTTTCATTACTTAATGACTGCCTTTTTTGCTTTGTTTATTTTTATGGGAATTTTTAACTGCTTTAATGCTAGAACTCATCGTTTAAACTTATTCGCTCATTTGTGGAAGAATAAAGTTTTTATGGTTATCATTGCTTTTATTATCGTTGTTCAAATTATTTTAATTTATTATGGTGGTAATTTATTTAGAACATATGGATTGACATTCAAAGAACTCATGATTACATTGTTATTGGCAATTACTGTTATTCCTGTGGATTGGATTCGAAAATTTTATTTAAGAAAAAAAGGCTTGATTATTGGGGTATAACTAGCAATTTTTATGGAAAAGTGCTATAATAGTGACATGTTGATGAGGTGGTAGTATGAAAAGTCAGTCTTCTAAAAATTTGGCATTTGTTTTGGTTGGTTTATCTTGTCTTTTATTTATTATAGCTATTATTTTAGTACTTCATACGAACCGTTTTACATTTAAGAATCAAACTGTAAATAAAGAAAATAATCAAAATCAAGTGATAGAGGAAGATCCTAACTTAGAAACAGAAAATAATAGTGATGAAAGTATTCCGAATTTTATAACAGATGATGGTTCAGATATCAAAAAAAATGATGTGGGTACTAGTGATCATATAGTAGGAGAAAGTATAGGGGATTCTAATACCCCTTCAGGAGAAACTACTTCTCCTAGTTCAGAAGAATCTATCTCTAAAAGTGAAGCTAATGTAATTTCTTATTTTGAAGCTCAAAATAATATGATTTCGGCAAATGTGAATCCAGAAGATAGTACGCTACGAGAAAAAATTAAAAATGCTTTTGTAACAGTTGTAGATTTTATTTTTTATGATAAGGAAATAGCTGGATATACTTTTCAGGAACTAACTACAACAGCAAAACTTAAAGTAATTCATCTTGCTCTTACTATGGATCATAAGATAGATGAATATTTTCCAAATTATAAAGATATTATCAAAGATAAATATACTAGTATAAAAGGAAAATTAGCAGTGAAATATTTGGAATTTACCTCTTTTCTATGTGATAGTGTAGGAGAAGTTACTTGTAATCAGGCCAAAGAAGATTTTAATGCTATGAAAGAAAGTTTTGGATTTGCTTGGGATCTTATTAAGGAACTAGCAACTAGTGGCAGTAGTAAGGTAAAAGAATTTTATGAATCATGGAGAGACTCTGAGTAAGAGTCTTTTTCTAATTTATAGTAACTTTGTATTTTAAGAAATAATAGTCTACGAATTTAGAAAAATTAGAAAAGTAAAAGGAAGAATCTGGTTATTTTGCTGGTTTAAAAACGAAAAAGTAGAGTTTGTGAAAGATATTTGGTTGTGTTAGACTGTT
>CALVSR010000040.1 GCA_944359075.1 uncultured Bacilli bacterium | reverse complement strand
GCAGAAAAAGTAAGGAAATCGTCTCTATTTTAGAAGTGTTAGAAGCAAAAGAGTTGCTATCTATTCTTCAGGCTTGTCCATCTATATTAGCTCTTGGAAAAAGTAAGGAAATAGAAATAATATTAAATAAAGTAGAAAAAATACATGGAAATATAAAAAATATTAGTCCTATTTGGTTATTAAGATATTCTAGATTATGTACTATAATAGATTTAAAAAGAGAAAACCTTTCAAATGATGAATTTTCTAAAAATTTAAGACTGCATTTACAATTAATAGATAAATATAATAAGATTTATAATGTTAAAGAATTGAATGAACTATCTAAGTTATTAAAGATTTCTTATGATGAATTATTGAATAGTCTTTTTAATGATTATGGTGAGCATGGTTTGGATAATATAAATAAAACACTAGAATTACAAGGTTATATTTGGATTGGTAGTTTCATTCCTATTTCACAACAGGATTTTCACAGATATGAAGATATGATATTAGAAATGATAGAAATTGTTTCGAAAAATTTTTTTAAAAAGTATAAAGGTTTCGATTATATTGATGTATATGATTTCGTTTTAGATACTTTGATGAATAAATGTGGTGCAATATTTATTAATTATGGGGTAACTAATGCCATAAAACCAATCTTATATCAATATTTATCTAAGGTTTGTTTGATATTACTAAAAGAAAATCGCAATACTGATTATGATAAGATAGAAAATATTAAAGAATATGGTTATGATGAAAATTATGATGCAAATATATTTATGGAAAATTATTCATATTTATTGCCGGAGGAACAATATTTCTTATCAAGAATGTCATATTATATTGAAGCAGGATATGATTATTTAGAAGGGTTACAGCAAGAATTTGGAATATCATCTGTTGAAATTCAGAAAAATATCGCAATCATTCGTGATAAAATTAGTTATCATACAGATAGCAATTTTGAAAAAAGATTAATAAAATAATAGTACATTTACTATAACAAACTAAAAGCTGATACTTTAATTTAAAAATGATAAAGGCAATCACTAGTTCATTTACTTACAGCACAAAATGGTATTGTTGTTGTTATAGAAAAGAAATGAAATTGTAATAGGGGAAGGATATGTATGAAATATAAATTTTTAAACCACATGCATAGAAAGGAATTAGAAGAATTAAAAAATATTATTTTAGGAATCCAATCTAGTCAAGAATTACTAGATCAAATAGAGTCTAATCTGAGAACAACGGATATAAAAAATGGTAATTATAATTTTACTAGCAGTTATATTCCTAATTATGATAGAAAACTAGACAAATATTGTACAGAAGTTTTAAGTCAAATAAAAGTGAATGATTTATCTTTCTTTCTGGAGAGTTTTAAAAATAAGGGTAACACACACTATGCCTATCCATCTATTTATTTTTATAAAGAATTTGAAGATAAAATAATTTTAAATAATTTAACTATTCTTCTAGATTTAGTATCGAGCGTACATCAATGTTATAAGTATAATCTTAGCTATCCAGATATATTATATTTTGATAAAGTAGATGATATATTTAAAATTAATTTGTTCCAAGAAGATTTTGAAGGTCCATATAATATGTTGAATTATATCAAAAGTTATATATATTCTCTTTTAAAGCAAAAAAAAGAAGTAACGGCAGAAGATATATTTTTAAATTACTCGGAGAAAAAAAGATTGGTAACGATTCAATTGAAAGATATTAGTTCTTATTTGTATGAAATTAGAAATGGCACTAATTTAAGGCTTTGTATACATAATATGGGACTTAGTAGAATGGTTAATAAAACTGGAGATCAACTGTCTTTAAGACAGTCTTTGTATGTGGATGCCTTGGCTTTTGGAACAACACTAGAAAAAATAGAGGATAAAAATTATGAAGACTATCAAAAATTATTGTATTTACCTAGTGGAAAAAGTATTAGATGAGAATACTTTTTCTTTTTTTCTAGTTTAAAATAGTTTATAATAAATTTATGAAGTGGGTGGTGGCATGAGTAAAATTCAAATTATGGATGAAGTTTTAGCCAATAAAATCGCAGCTGGAGAAGTAGTAGAAAAATGCATGAATGTGGTAAAGGAACTGGTAGAAAATGCAATTGATGCGAAGGCTTCTGAAATCAAAATTGAATTAATAGATTCTGGAGTAAAAGAAATTAGGGTTACAGATGATGGAATTGGTATGGATAAAGAGGATGCAGTTTTGGCTTTCTCTAGACATGCTACTAGCAAATTAAAAACAGAAAGAGATCTATTTCATATTGGAAGTTTAGGTTTTCGTGGCGAAGCTTTGCCTTCGATTGCTAGTGTGTCTAATGTTACTTTAAAAACTTGTAATGGAGAAACTGGTACTATGGTGGAAATTCATGGTGGCAAACTCATAACAGTAGAATCTAGTGATTTACAGCAGGGAACTTCTATTGTAGTAAAAAATTTATTTTATAATACACCAGTGCGTTTAAAATATTTGAAAAATTTATATACAGAACTTTCTTATATTACGGAATATGTGAATAAAATGGCACTTAGTTATCCAAATATTCGTTTTTTATTAACCAATAATGAGAAAAAACTATTAAAAACAGATGGTAGTGGGAGACTGTTAAAAGTAATTCATGATATTTATGGGTTATCTGTTACTAAAAAAATGATTGAGATTCAAGGAGAGAATGAAGATTATAAAATTAGTGGATATATCTCGTACCCTGAATTACAGAAAAGTAACAAAAATGCTATTACTTTGCTTGTTAATGGAAGAGTGATTCGTAATTTAGATATCATTCGTTATATTACAGATAGTTATCATACTTATATTCCCCAAGATCGTTATCCTATTGCTGTACTGAAAATTGAAGTAGATCCCATTTTAGTAGATGTGAATGTGCATCCTACTAAAATGGATATTAAATTTTCTAAAATGGATACTTTAAAAGATTTGATTACCAAAACTATTACAGAAAAATTAGAAAGTCTGACTTTGATTCCAGATGCAGCACTAGAAACAACTGTAGATGAAAATAAAACAAGAATTTCCACTGTTTATACACCAAATAGATTTGAGGAATTTGATGAGGTCAAAAAAGATGAAGAATTTCAAGAATTTGAGAAAATGACTCTTAATTTCGAGGTACAAGAAGCTGAAGCATCATATTTACCTAATGGCACTGAGATCAAAGAAAAGGAGATACCCAAAAAAGAAAGAATTAAGAAAATGTATCCTGTTGGTTTGGTGCATGGAACTTATATTGTAGCTGAAAATGAAGATGGAATGTATTTAATTGATCAACATGCTGCCAATGAAAGAGTAAATTATGAATATTATTTAAAAGAACTATCGAATCCCCAACCAGCTACTATGGATTTATTAGTTCCAATTACTATGGAATTTCCTAGTAATGAATATGTGATTTTGAAAGAAAATTTTCATTTATTAGATTCTTTGGGTATTGGTTATGAAGAATTTGGCTTTCAAACAATTGTGATTCGTAGTATTCCAGTATGGTTAACCAAATCCAATGTGGAGCAGGCACTTAGAAATATTATAGATATTATTGTAGTAAAAGAAGATTTTCAGTTAGAACGTTTCTTAGATCATATTGCTGCTACAGTTGCTTGTAAAGCAAGTATTAAAGCCAATGATCATATTACTTTAGATGATATGGAAGTACTATTAGAAAGATTAAGATCCTGTGAAAACCCATTTACTTGTCCACATGGGAGACCAACCATTATTACTTATTCTAAATATGATTTAGAAAAATTATTTAAAAGAGCTATGAGTTAGGATGAAAAATATAAAAGAGATAGAGATTCATACTGAAATTGAAAGAGCTTTTAATGCAGTTAAAACAACGTGAAAATCTTTTAAACGATAGTGAAAAAGAGAAACTCGTTCAAAAGAAAATAAAAAATATAATGTAGTAGGGAAGTAGTATAATATGAATGATAAAAATAAAGAAGCAATGTCTAAGGTTAAAAATTTAACGATAGGGGCTATTTCTTCGCTGGGTACCGTTATTTTATATGGAACCGGAGTAAATCTTTCTAAAACAGCTGTTAATGGGAAACCTATTTTTATTGGTACCATTCTTTTATCTTTTATCGCACCGCATGTATTAAAAGGTGCTACTACTTATATATTTAATAGATTTCATTCAAAAAATAAACAGAAACATAAATAATAAAAATTTCATTTGGGGGTAAAAATATGGAATTATTAATGTCTAGATACATATTAGAAATTAAACAGGATGCTAGTTTGTTTAGAAAATTTTTAAATGGTTCTTGGTATCCTAATTTTGATGAATATCGTTTATTTTTACATAAACAGGAAAAAAACAATTCAAATTTTGCGAAAACAATTAACCGATATCATTTAGTGAAAGCAAATGATCAAGTTATTGAAACTGTTTTCAGTAAAGATTTAGATTCGGTATCTACTTATTTAGAAAGAGATGCAACTTTGATACAATCGAGTTATGGTACGATTCGTTGCAATGATGAACAGATGCTCTTAGAAGAGGAAGTGAGTTTTCGTTCGTGTTATATTAGTAACGGTATTTTTTGTAATACCAAAGATATGGCTTTACGAATGCGAAGTGTTGGTGGAAGTTTTATCGTTGGTGTATGTGATAACCCTAATTCTATCTTTTTTCAAGAAAATATTAAAAGAATAGAGGAATTAAAGAAATTATTACGCAAATACCATATTTCATATCAAACATGTAAACATAATAATCATCGTGATAAAACTTTAATTCTATATTATAGAAGTGATAGTTTATGATGATAGTTATAGTAGGTCCTACAGGCGTAGGAAAAACCAAACTTAGTATAGAACTTGCTAAAAAATATCATGCTGAAATTATTAATGCTGATTCTATGCAAGTCTATAAAGGATTAAATATTGGAACAGCGAAAGTAACCGAATCAGAAAAAGAAAATATCCCTCATCATCTATTAGATATTTGCGGTGTAGAGGAATTATATACAGTGTATAATTACCAGCAAGATTGTCGTCAAAAAATTGAACAATTAGAACAACAACATAAAAATATCATTATAGTAGGGGGAACTGGTTTATATATTAAAGCTGCGCTTTATGATTATCGTTTTAAAAAAGAAGCAAAATTAAATGAGTATTTAGAATTATCAAATGAAGAAATATCCAATCGCATCAAACAATATGAGCCTAATCATAATGTTCATATTAATAATCGAAAACGTTTGGTACGATTATTAAATAAATATGAACAAAACTTAATAACAGAAAAAACTGGTAATCACCCCCTTTATTCTTTTAAAATGATTGGGCTTACTACAGATAGAAAAAATTTATATGATAGAATTGATATTAGAGTAGATAAGATGATAGAGGATGGTTTGATTATGGAAGTAAAAGCATTATATGACCGAAATATTCATAGTAAAGCCATTCAAACTGGAATTGGGTATAAGGAATTATATGATTATTTTGATGGTACTTTAGATTTACAGGAAGCAATTAATAATATCAAAGCAAACTCTAGACACTATGCTAAAAGACAATATACATTCTTTAAAAATCAATTTCCTAATATCAAGTGGTTTGAAACCAACTATTTAAATTTTGATGAAACAGTTAATGAAGTAATTTGCTATATAGAAGGTGATTAGATGAATGATATAGAAAAACTAGCTAATATATCTCATAGTATTTTAAAACTATATCGACATATTATAGAGTTGGAAGAGAATAATCAAGATACTACTATTTTTTGTGATATGTTAGCCCGTTTATCACAATTAGAAAATAATTTACTAGAAGAAATAATTAAGGACAGTTCTAAATTTGTGTATTTAATTCAATTTTTAGAAAAGCATAGAAAAGATGACTATAATATTTATAAAATCTTTTTAACCAATCAGCTAGATGTTGATGATTTCCTAATATGCCTTAGAATTATCCATAAAGCAAATATGATTCTTCCTATCATAGATGATTTCAATGATTTTATGGGTGAAAATGTTGCCATTATAGAAGAAAACATGGGTGATGATATGGTAGATAGCATGTTTTTTGAATTGTTGTTAACGAAAGCTTTTGATAAAACGATTTCTAATTTAGAACTATTTTATTTGCAGGAACATTTAGAAAATGAAGTAGTATCTACTTCGGAAATTGATATATCTAAAGTGAGAAGATATCAGCTATTATCTAAGTATCTTTATCCTTCTCTAGAGAATAGTATTCTAACAGATTATGTACCAAGTATATTTCGCATGGAGAATAGCAGTAGTCGTCAAAAAGAAATATACGAAAAAAACATTTTACAATTCATAATGTTTGAATTAAATTTTATTATTAATAATATATTATGTGGCTTTGAAAATTCTTCTTACTATGAAACCAATATTAGTACTTTATATCTCATCTTTTTTTCTTCTTTAGAAGCACATCTTGCTATTTTAGATGATGATGCTTATATTAAGGTTCGAGATAATATTAACCATTCTTTAGATAACCTAATGCAAAGAAAAAGTCACGATTTAAAACCCATTATTTTAATTCGTAATCAATTGGATGAAAGAACAAAAAAGATTTCTAATACATTGGAAAAACAAAAATATAAAAAGGAGACTCAGTAGTGAATTTCCTTTTTATATTGCTTCCTGATAAATAGTATTATCAAATATATGTTGTTCATTTTCAATTTCTTTCAATTCTTCTGTATTAATTAAAAAATAATCATATTCTAATACATCTTCTCCTGTAGAAGTAACAGGATCATCCCAAGTAAGATCTAAATGGTACCATGTATGATCTAAATATACCAAGTTCCAAATATGATTTTCACTAGATATTTTATAGTTTGGAATTTGTAAATAATCTAAGAATAATTTCATACTATCTGCATAACCACTACAAATAGCATAATGCTCAATCAGTGCTCCATAGGCAGTATCAGAATGGTAAGTAGTTATTTTATTATCACTTCTATTCACGTCATATTTTGTTGTATTGATAATATAATCATGAATAGCTTTAATTTTATCTTCTGTTGTCATATTATCTTGAATGGTAGAATTTATAATATTGGAAACCGTTACTTCTAATTCCGTAATTTCTTGTTGTTGATAGGTATAGTGAATTGATATTGTTACCTTTCCTAAACTATCGAACTCGGTTTCTATATTTTGAAAACTGTTATAAACAGGAAGAAAGTTATTGATATGAGACAAAAGTACTTGATTGTTTGATAGATAGTCTACATCATTGATACAATTTTTATAGTCTTCTGGGCAATAAAAAGTAAATTCTTTCATTCCTGAATTTAAAACAGTGTAATAAATATTGATTAAGTCTTGTGAAGTGGAGGGGGTAAAGTCATCTGTTAATTGAACAAACTGATAGCTTTCTTTTCCAGCGAATTGATTATTTTCTAGAGTCGTATTTTTTCTTTCTGCTGATGTAACATTGGCTACTAGGAAATAAACAATTTTGTCACTATACATTAAACAAAGCATAAAAATGCATAAGATAATCATCATAATGGACCATTTTTTCATATTATCACCTTACTATCATTATAACATGGCGATGGTTGGAAGCAAGAAAAAAATATCTATCAAGTAGATATTTTAATTTAATGCATTGGTTTGTCTTGTTAATCTAGATTTTTCTCTTGCTGCTTTGTTTTTATGAATTAATCCGCTAGCTACAGCTTTATCAATTCTTTTGATTGCAATTTTTAAATTTTCTTCTGCTAGAGCTTTATCTTGCGTTTTGATTGCTTTTTCACTTTTTTTAATAGCAGTTTTCATACTTGATCTACCTAAAGTGTTGTTCGCATTTTTTTTACGGCTTGTAATCACTCTTTTCTTTGCACTTTTAATATTTGGCATCGTTTCACCTCACTTTTTAGCTACAACTAATGATATCAAACTTTTTATAAAAAAGCAAATAAAATATCAAAAAAATGGAAAAAATAGATGTAGGTGATCATATGAAAAGTGAAAAGGACTTGAAACAGTATTCGATACGTACCGATTTGTTAGTTGACATTTTTGATATTAATCAACAAGAAGAGGGAATTGTTTCCAAGATAGAAGAATATGATGATATCAAAGTGTTAGAAGTTTCTATTACCAAAGAAGAAAATCGATTACATAAGAAAAAGGGAAGATATATCACAATTAGCTATCAGGATGTAACGGATAAAGTAAATGCCAAGAATTTAGAGAAAGTAATCATTACAGAGTTAAAAAAACTATTTGCTTATTTAGAAATTCAAGAGAAGCAAAAGTGTTTGGTAGTAGGTTTAGGAAATAGAAAAGCAACTCCCGATGCCCTAGGTCCTAAAACAGTGGAACAGATTTTAGCTACTAGATATCTTTATGAGATTGAACAGATTCAGGTAGATCCCAATTATCGCAATGTGGCATCATTTATTCCGGGTGTTACCGGCGATACAGGAATAGAAAGTAGTGATATTATTCTAGGAATTATCGATCAAATCAAACCGGATTTTGTAATCGTGATTGATGCTTTGGCTTCTAGTAGTATGGATAGGGTTAATAAAACGATCCAAATTACTGATTCTGGAATTCATCCGGGTAGTGGTGTTTATAATAATCGGAAAGAGATAAGCTATGAAACTTTGCATATTCCGGTAATATCGGTTGGAGTGCCTACAGTAATTGAAGCTTTTGTATTAGTTAGTGATACTATTCAATATTTATTAAAACATTTTAGTTATAATAAGGAAACTTATCATAAAAATAAATTGATTCCTGTTACTATGAGAAATTATTTGGAACATACTAGTGAGTTATCCAAAGAAGAAAAAATAAAATTATTAGGGGAATTAGGAAATTTAGAAGAAGAAGAAGTCAAAGAATTAATTTTTGAAGTATTAACACCAATTGGTTATAATATGATGGTTACTCCAAAAGAAATTGATTTTGTGATTGAAAAGACAAGCGAAGTTTTGGCTTTGGCAATAAATAAGTCATTACACAAAAATTTCGACATATAAAACTTACCTATTCGCTTATATTGATAGTAGTGGGTGATAGGATGAAAAAGATTAGAAAAATGAAAATGAAAAATTCTAGAAAACATCGTTATATGAAATGCAAGTTGTTTTTCATAGTTGCTTTGTTTTCTTTTTCGTTTTGTTTTACTCTTCGGTACTTTTCTAAGAATATGGATAATGAACAATTTCTTAGGCTATTATTACAGAATGGAAGTAGTCATTTAGAGTTAAAAGAAAAATCTAACTTTTTTAGTGATTTCATTGCTTTGATTACAGATATCGATATTTCTAAACCAGCTACTTTACTGCAACTGAATATGAATGAAGAGGAGTTACCAACCTCATCGGATGATGACAAAGATATTGATAGTATTCCTTCTTCTAATTATGTAAAGGATCCTTATGATAACCAAGCTCCTACAGAGCCAATTGTATATTTATATAATACTCATCAATCAGAAGAGTATTCTACTGATAATCTGGCAAGCTATAATGTAAAACCGACGGTTATGATGACTAGTTACATATTAAGAGAAAAACTAAATAATAATGGTATTCCAACCATTGTAGAAGAAAATGATGTCACAGAATTTTTAAGAACCAATAATTGGAATTATGCTTCTAGTTACAAAGTTACAAAGCTATTAATGGAAGATGCTTATAGTAAAAATAGTACTTTAAATTATTTTGTTGATCTACATCGTGATTCTGTGAATAAAAATATCTCTAGTACTACGATAGGAGATAAAAAATATGCCAAAATTTTGTTTATTGTTGGACTAGAAAATCCTAATTATGCCCAGAATTTAAAAATGACTGAGACTTTGAATGAGCAATTTAATGAAAAATATCCCGGATTATCTAGAGGAATTTATAAAAAACAAGGATCCGGGGTAAATGGTGTTTATAATCAGGATTTTCATCCAAATACTATTTTAATCGAAGTTGGTGGTCAATATAACACAATCGATGAGGTATTTAATACTTGTGAAGCCATTAGTGAAGTGCTAACTGAATATATTAAGGGGGATATGAATGAAGAATAACTTTATAAGAATTATGTCTTTAACTGTTTTTTTGATTTTTTTAGCATTATATTATTCTGCCAATGCTGGATTAATTGATTATCAAGCTAAAAATAAAGCTGCTCTTACCGAAGAGCAAATAAAAATGTTTGAAGAAGATGTCAAAAATAATGTGGAAATAGATTTAAAAAAATATATTGAAGATAAAGAAGAAAAATATGATAACAATATTTCGAAAACAACCTTAAAACTTTCTAATACTATTGGTAAAACGGTACAAAATGCTTTAGATTTTCTATTTGGCAAACTAGAAAGTGCTATGAACGGTTGAATACATAGAAAAATGATGTTATAAAATCTAGACAAGGAGTAGTAAGTATAGCTATAGAAATAGATTTTATCAAGGAAGGAAAAAGCAAAAAGCTAGTTGAAAAAGCAAAATAAATGTAGTAAAATAAAAATATCTTCTAGAAAAGAGGAGTAATCGGTTTCTTTGTTTTAGAAAGGGTATGGTGGATGAAAATACCTACACGGATACGGGTGAAGACACTTTTCATATTTAGAAAATCGTATTTCTGCGTTAAAGATTGAAAGATAAAAATAAGGTGGCACCGCGACTTGTTCGCCCTTTGGTAAGTGCTACTTTTTTTATTGTTTGAGGAGGCATAGCATGAATCAAGTAAGAAAGTATTTAATTGAGTTTGGTTTTTTTAAGGAAGATATTGATACTATTTTGTTGGCATATTCAATCCGTAGTATGACAGAAGCTACATTATTAAACCATTGTATCCAAAATAATAGCTTTTTCTTGAAGAATGGTTATATGAAAGAAGAAGTAATCAAAATGACGAAAGCTTTTCCTTCATTATATGGCTATAGTATAGATAATATCAAACAAAAGATAGATGATATGGTGCTACTGGGCTATACGAAAGAAGAAGTAATCAAAATGACGAAAGTTCTTCCAGCATTATATAGTTTAAGTATAGATAACATCAAACAAAAGATAGATGATATGATACTACTGGGCTATACGAAAGAAGAAGTAATCAAAATGACGAAAGTTCTTCCAGCATTATATGGCTATAGTATAGATAGCCTTAAACAAAAGATAGATGATATGGTGTTACTGGGCTATACGAAAGAAGAAGTAATCAAAATGACGAAAGCTCTTCCATCATTATATGGTTTAAGTATAGATAACATCAAACAAAAGATAGATGATATGATACTACTGGGCTATACGAAAGAAGAAGTAATCAAA
>CALVSR010000039.1 GCA_944359075.1 uncultured Bacilli bacterium | reverse complement strand
ATCATTATAAAAACGGCAATAAATCTGAAAAAGAAAAAACTCCGTTTAAAAACGGAATTTAGTCTAAAAATTTACGAGCTTTGTGAATATCTGCGGATATTCAATTATATACTGAGTGTTTTTCCACAATTCTATGCATAATTTTGTTAATTGACATTATTCGACAGTAATATTGACATTTTTTGTTGTAATACTTGTATCTTAAAAACAATCTTGATATATTGAAATTGTAAAGATAGGAGGTATTACCGTTGGAAGTAATATTTAAAATAGCTACTAGTGATGATGTAGAAAAAATTATTGAACTTTGCAATTTGTGTTTTGATGAAGAAACTAGTTTAGAATATGCAAAGCGCGTTTTTGAAGAAACGAAACATGATTCCAATCAAATTTATGTATTTGGAATGACAGATGGAAAGGTAATAGCGCATGCTAAAATTACTGTGATTCCAACTATATATGAAGAGATGAATACTTATGCCATATTAAATCATGTATGTGTTCATCCAGATTATCGAAGACATGGAATTGCTACGAAGATGTTAGATGAAATTACTAAAATTTGTTTAGATAAGAAGTGTAAAAAAATGGAGTTATGGTCTAATAATGTTCGTACTGCTGCTCATGCTTGTTATCATCATTATGGATTTCATTTAGATGAAGCAGGATTCTTTTCTAAAGAAATTGCTTAAATTATAATCAGTAGGTCAGGTGAGATTTATGAAAATTAATAGTATTTATGTAGGTGGTTGGTTTCAACGAACTATGTTACAATTATCAGAAATTTATGACTTTTTAAGAGAATGTAAAACTCAATTGAAACTATCTCCAGAAAAATTAGCAGAATATAGAAAAGCATTAGAAATTGGAAAAATTGATTATGGGGTTGCTGGAGAAGAATATGTTGAATTTACCACAGCATTAAATATCAAAGTAAGGATTTTTGAAGATGGCTTAATTACTCTAAAGAATAATCAAGTAAGTGAGGATACTTTATTTGCGGATATTGAACGTGTAACGGATTATTATGAAAATAAACTATCGCCAGCATTTAATTATCTATTTAGTTTAGGAGCACCAGTTCCTAAAGAACTTGCAAATATTGAAACCGTATATCCATATTTCATTGTTTGTGATAATGCTACTAAAGATGAAATTGCTGATTTATTATCTAGAACTGAAAAACAAAAATATTTTGAATTTGTGAATGATAAATATGATGTTATCCGTGGGGATAAATATTATTTCATCAATAATAAAAAACAATCTTTAGATAATATTGAGCGTTATATTGAAGAACAAGTGTTTATTCGTGAATTTAAAGGACAGTTACATCGTTATTTAAATATTCACCGTATTATTTGGGAAAAAATTGACGCTGTTAAGGAACAAGCTAATGTTAAGGGTTCAGATATTATGAAATTTAGCAGCAAGCTAGAAGGCTATGCAAAGACGATTAATTTGATTGATGGAAGAATTAATCAAATGAGTACATATTTACCCACTAGAGAAAAAATTGCTAAAAGTGATTCAGAACTGATAGAGTTTTTGGCAATTTCCGGATATCGTTATGAGACTTTAAAAGATACCTTAGACTATATTAAGCATTTGTGGAATATGACGAAAAATTATGTTTCTGCGGCACAAAAATTATTTGATGGATTGGGTAATCAAGTAACGGAAAAGTCTGTTAATAATTTAACGATTGTTACTTCTATGGGAGTTGGTGCTAGCTTGATTGAACTATTTACAGAATCTGCTCCAACCTTTACCGTTTTTGGAGTTATTTACTTCTTTGCTTTAGCTCTTATTGGATGGTCAGTCAATAAAATTATGTCTACCATTTCTCGAAAACGAAAATATGAAGTTTCTGATATCGAGTATGATAAAAATATTGAATAATTATCAAACATCTGCATTTTATATGTAAGATGTTTTTTGATGGCATTTAGTGTTACCTTCGCACATTTATAGAAATGTTAAAATTATTTAGAGATTTTTAGCTTACCTGTGATATACTGATGTTGATAGACCTACATGAAAATTTTTATGGTGTAAATGCAGTAAATGAAAATCCTATTTATGAATAAGATATTAATGAGCAGTGAAGAAAAGAAGTAGTATTAGGGATTATGAATTTTAGAAAGTATTACTTTCTTTTGATTATACTAGAGTTTAAAAATGATATTTCATAGTAGAATGTTTTAGCAAAGTGTTTTGATAGGAGGTGTAAGAATGCATAGAGAAGATTTCCCTATTTTAAAACAGGAACTTATTTATTTGGATAATAGTGCTACTACCTTAAAGCCACAGAAGGTAATTGATGCCGTAGTAGATTATTATACGAAGTACACAGCTAATGCTCATCGAGGAGACTACGATAATAGTTTAAAAGTGGATATGATGTATGAGGAAGTTCGTACTAAAGTAAAAGATTTTATTCATGGTAATGATGAGAGAGAAATTATTTTTACAAGTGGTACTACGGACTCTTTAAATAGAATTGTTTTTGGATATATGAAGTATTTTTTGAAACCTGGAGACGAGGTTTTGATTACTAAAGCTGAACATGCTTCTAATATTTTACCTTGGTTAGAACTGGAAAAAGAAATAGGAATTAAGGTTAAATATATTCCACTTGAAAATCATTTAGTAACCTTAAAGAATGTAGAAAATAACATTACTGATAAAACAAAAGTGATTTCCTTAGCTCATATTACGAATGTATTAGGAGATATTCGACCTATCACAGAAATTGGTAAATTATGTAGAGATTGTCATATTTTATTTGTAGTAGATGGAGCACAGAGTGTTCCTCATATAAAAATAGATGTTAACGAAATGAATATTGATTTTCTTGCTTTTTCTGCTCATAAAATGTTAGGACCTACTGGTGTAGGCGTTTTATATGGAAGATTAGGGCTCTTAGAGAATATGAAACCCACTTGTTTTGGTGGAGGAATGAATGCTACTTTTACTTCTACGGGTGAAGTGGAGTATAAAAGTTTACCTTCTAGATTAGAGGCAGGGACTCCTAACATTGCTGGAGTAATTGGAATGGGAGCAGCTATTGATTACTTAATGGACATTGGAATGGAAAATATTACTAAGCAAGAAAGAAATCTAAAAGCGTACTTTTTAGAAAAAGCCAAAGAAGTACCAAATCTTGTGATATATAATAAAGAAATGGAAGGTAGTTTGATTGCTTTTAATATCGATGGTATATTCAGTCAAGATACTGCCGTATACTTAAATCATTATCATATTTGTGTAAGGGCAGGAAATCATTGCGCTAAAATCTTAAAAGAAGATTTATTAGTGAAAAATACTTGTCGCATTAGTTTTTATTTCTATAATACTGAGAAAGAAATTGATCAGGTAATAGAAGTATTAAAAAAGTCAAAAGAAATATTTCAAATTGTATTATGAAGGAATAGTGATAAAATGGATCCAACTTTAAAACGTAGAATTATGTTAGAACATTATGAACATCCAATAAATAGAGGATTAATAGAGGATGATACTTATATTAAAATAAATACGAATAATGAAAGTTGTATTGATAATTTAGATATTATGTATAAGATTGAAAATGGCAGGATTTCTGATATTCGATTTGATGGGGAAGCCTGTGTAATTTCTATTAGCGCTACTAGTATTATGATTAAAAATTTAATTGGAAAAACCAAAGAACAAATTATGGAGATATTAGAAAATTATGAGAATATGATTGATCAAAGAGAATATGATGAGCATATTTTAGGGGAATTAAATGTTTACCATGATATTTATCAACAACCAAATCGTAAAAAATGTGCTCTTCTTCCTTTTGAGTCTCTTAAAAAAATCCTAGAAAAGATGTAAAAGGAGAATTTTTTCCTATTATTTCAAAAAATGGAAAACTTATAAATTTATTTTTTAGTATCAAATGGATGTGTGAAAAAAAGAAATTTCTTGACTAGAATTTCTTTTTTTTCTTTTTTTTCTCTTGTTATTTTGTATATTGGCGGTTTGTGTTATGAGAGCTCTTCTTATATGATATCAACTTAAGAAAGGAGGGATATTATGTTAAATCAGTTAGTTTTAGTAGGAAGAATTGTTAGGAAACCTGAATTAAGAGAAGCAGAAAATACTAAAAAATATAGCTTTATTACTTTGGCAGTTCCTAGAAGCTTTAAAAATGTAAATGGTGAGTATGATACTGATTTTATTGATTGTATTCTTTGGGATAGCGTTGCTGCTTCTACTGTTAAATACTGTGACAAAGGAGATATTGTTGGAGTAAAGGGACGTATTCAAAGTAGACTGATTGAAAAAGAAGACAGTAAGAAATATTTATTAGAGATTATTGCAGAGAAAGTAACTTTTTTATCTTCAAATAAGAATAAAGAAAACTAGTTTCTAATTAGTTAACTCATCTCAAAAAACGACAAGTTTTCTCTATAATGAACCTATATGATAAGGACTATGGGGTGTTGATATGATTCTGTTTTCAAAAAGATTAAAAGAAAAGCGTAAGGAGTTGGGATTTACTCAAAAGCAATTAGGTGAAAAAGTTGGTGTTACTAAAGTTAGTATTTGCTGTTATGAAAATGGTACTAGGACACCAACTTTAGATACTTTAGTTGACTTAGCTAATGCACTTCAAGTGGAATTACCTTATCTTTTAGGTGTCGATTATTTTGTAGTAGCTGAAGATGAACCTCACTGTACTATTAATTTAGCTCGAGATGAGATTGAACTGATTAGAGAACTTCGTATGCATATTAAATTGTATGAACAATTATTAGAAGACCCAAAAAGAACAATGGATTATATTGAAAAGAAGTTACGTTAGCGTATAAGTGAATGCTTATACGTTTTCATGTGCTTTTACTTTATTTTATGGCATTATTTTAATGATTATAATAGTAAATAAGATATAGATAAAATTCAAAATAGTAATAGGGAATATGGTAATCAAATGAGTATATTTTTAATTTTGAAATCGTCTTTGATAAAAATGACATAATAGGTAGTTATTTTTTCTTCTTTTTGGTATAATGTATTTAGAATAGAGGGCGTTAATATGACTATGGTGAATATTATCGATAAAAAGAGATTGGGAAATATTTTGACAAAAGAGGAGTTAGAAGAAGCTTTTCTTGGCTATTATAATGGAGAAATTCCTGATTATCAGATGAGTAGTTTGTTGATGGCTATTTGTTTGAAAGGTATGACGGATGAAGAAATTTTGAATCTAACGGATATTTTTATTCGTAGTGGAGAAATTTTAGATTTAAATGGTGTTCATGGAATTACTGTTGATAAACATTCTACAGGTGGTGTAGGAGATAAGACGACTTTGGTAGTTGCTTCTATTGTGGCTTCTCTAGGAATTAAAGTTCCTAAAATGAGTGGGAGAGGACTAGGACATACCGGTGGTACGATTGATAAATTAGAAAGTATTCCTGGCTTTCGGGTAGATTTGACCGAAGAAGAATTTATTCAGCGGCTTAATGAAGTTGGGGCAGCTATTATTAGTCAAACGAAAAATTTAGCACCTTTAGATAAGAAAGTATATGCACTTCGTGATGTAACAGGAACAGTTGAATCAATTCCTTTAATTGCTACTAGTATTATGAGTAAGAAGATTGCTAGTGGAGCAGATAAAATCGTTTTGGATGTTAAAGTAGGAACAGGGGCATTATTAAAAACTCAAAAAGAGGCACTAGAAATTTCTAGAATCATGAAAATGATAGGTGCACATTATGGTAAAGAAGTAGAGACAATGATTACTTATATGGATATTCCGCTTGGTACTTCGATTGGAAATGCACTAGAGATTTTAGAAGTAATTAAAATTTTATGTAATGAAGAAAATAATTATCTAGTAGCTTTATGTAAAGCCTTATCTAGTAAAATGGTACAGCTTGCTTTAGGGAAGAATATTAACCAAGCAAATGACATGGTGGAAGATAGTCTTAAAAATGGTAAAGCTTACTTGAAATTTTTAGAGATTGTTAAAGCTCAAGGTGGAGATTTAAGCGGTCTTCGAGTTAGTAAAAATACCCAAGATATTCATTCTACAAAAAGTGGACATGTAATTGATATGGATGCTTATCGTTTTGGAAAACTCTCTCTTGATTTGGGTGGAGGCAGAAAAACCAAAGAGGATAAGATAGACCCTAGTGTTGGAATTGTGCTTAAGAAAAAAATAGGTGATGATGTTAAAATAGGTGATGTGCTATGCACTTTATATTTAAAAGAGGGAAGTGCTCCCATTCAAGAGGATTTGACAGATTATTACACATTTACGATGACTAAAGAAGAAGAAAAACGCATAGATGTGTTATAGGAGGTTTTATGTTTTGGTGGATTATTGGTGGTGTTTTAGTATTGGATTTTGTAGTGTTAAAGATAGCCTCTAGATGTTCTAGAATAGAAGAAAAAATGTATATAGAGGAATATAAAAAGAATATAGAAGATTAGTGGTTTCTATATTCTTTTCTTTTTTTGCTTTTCTTTTTCTGTTGTTCGTTCTAATTCCAGTGGGGCTAGATATGCAATCTTTTTTAATAGTTCTAAATGTTCTATTTTAAATTTTATAAAACGTTGCCTTTCACTTTCTAGTAGTAAACTATTTCCTATTTTATTAGCAATTCTAATTATTTTTTGTTTGTCAAAATGTTGATATGAGATATCTGAATGATAGATACAGTCTTTTTGATTCAATAATCTTGCTTTTGTTAAGTCTGGAATTAAAATGGCATCATTATCCATATCATAAAAAAAGTCCTTTCCTTTTACAAAAGAATAGTAATTATTATATGGATCTATTAGATGATAGTGATTATCTTTTTGATATCCTATTACGAGATGATTAGGATCATAGTTAAAATTTTTTTCTCTCTGATTAAAATCTTTAGAATCACAAAATAAGCAAGGTAGTACTTCGCTTTCTAGATCCATTTTAGTGAATATATCTGAAATAAAAGAATTATAGTGTCGACAGCATCCATAACCCATTGGTATGTAAATTCCTTGTCTATTTTTCTGATCATCTGACACGCTGGTATCACAATTAGAAATAATGTCCCATTCTTCTACAGTTAATATTCTATGAAAATTTTTAGTGTAGGTCACAATTCCTGAAGGAATTAAGTATCGGCTAACTAAAATTGCTGCTGTAAGGGGGTCTTTATCTATGGTTGATTTTTTGATTTCTTCCACTAAATCTTCTAATAATGTATTATATAAACGCATTAATTCTTTTCTTAATGAGAGATTTTTTCTATAGGTATCATAGTTTTTTGAAAAATATTGATTTTGAATAGAATGAATCGTGTTATTTATCGCTATGATTGAGTTTGTAGTAATTAGTCCTGTAGATAATATATTGAATATATTTGGATTGAATAATAAATTATGAATAAAAACAGGAACCATAATCGTAGATAAATTCATTACAGAAGAAGTGGTAGCATATATTTTTATAGTTAAAAATTCTTTTCTTGTTAGAACATAATGATTGGTATCATATTCTAATAGTTCTTCTAATGTCATTTCTTCCAATTTTTTCAACTAGCATCCCTTCTTTGCTTGATTATCTTAAATAAAATCATTTTATTTGTCAATATATCTTGCATAATACTCATCGTAAGTTAGGTTATTATTTTTTATAAATGTCGCAATTTCCTTTCCTACATAGCGATAGTGCCATGATTCATAATTATAACCAGTAATGCATTCTTTGTCTTTTGGGTATCTTAAAATAAATCCATAGTTTTGGGCATTCTCATCCATCCATTTAAATTCCTCGGTACTTTCAAAATTATTATAATCTACTGTTCCATTATCAATATCTACAACCAGTCCTGTTTGATGTTCTGAGAATCCTGGTCTAGCCGAATAAGTATCAGCTAGTTCCACACCATCTTTTTGGACATAATTATCATATAGACCTTTTTGGTACTCATAGGAGCGGTAAGCAGAAATGGCTCTTATCGTATAGCCCTGTTCTTTGGCAGCACTAGCCATCTTTTCAAACGCTTCTTTGGCTTCATATACTAATTGTCTAGTAGAAGAAGAAAAATCACTAGAAATAGTAGTTAAATTATTAGGAACATAATCTTCCGGTAAATAAATATATTTATTTACTAAAATCGTTGTTTTGTTTAGTTGATTACTTTGTCTTGTGTTTTGGTAGAATGGTTGATCAAGACCTAAATTCACTCTTGTTACAATATCCATATCAGAAAGAAGTGAATTTTTTTGTTTGTAAGCAATATAACGATCTAAATAAGTATAATGAAAATAGTCAATTTTTTTATCAATATTATTTAATAATTTTAATTTTTCTTGTTTTTCATCTTGTGGTTTTTCCTGTTTTATATCTGTTTTCTTACTGATTATCACTACTAAAGTTAGGGTTACTACTACAATAAAAATGAGTAATACATACCAAAATATTTTTTTCATAGAACTCTCCTTATAGTTTATCTTACTTTCGCGAAAAAAAAATATTACTATTTGATAATATCTTTCTACTATTTGACATAATTTTTATTAGAGGTGGATGTTTTGAAAAAAATCATAACTATTTTTTTAATTGCTATATTATTGATTCCAAACTTTGTTTATGCAGAAGATGAATTAGCAACGAATGCTAGAAGTGCAGTTTTAATGGAAGTATCAACTGGTAGTATTTTGTTTGAAAAGAATAAGGATGAGCAAGTAGCGGTAGCATCACTTACGAAAATGATGGCACAAATTTTAATTTTAGAGGCAATTGAGTCTGGTAATTTGACATGGGAAGAAGAAGTAAAGGCTAGCAGCAATGCCGCGGGGTATGGAGGAACACAAATTTATTTACAACCAGGAGAGATGATGAGTGTAAGAGATTTGATGAAAGGAATTAGTATGGCATCTGCTAATGATGCTACTGTTGTATTAGCAGAAAGAATTGCTGGTAGTGAAGAAGCTTTTGTAAAAATGATGAATGACAAAGCTAAAGAATTAGGTCTTCAAAATACCAATTTTGTAAATCCTACCGGGCTTGATGAAGATAATCACTATTCTAGTGCATATGATATGGCGTTGATTGCAATTGAACTTTTAAAACATGATCAAATATTAGAGTTTTCATCTGTTTATGAAGATTACTTACGTGTAGATACTCCTAATAAGTTTTGGTTAGTAAATACGAACAAGTTGGTGCGTTTTTACGATGGAGCAGATGGATTAAAGACAGGATTTACAGATAATGCTGGTTACACAATGGCAGTTACTGCGAAAAGAGATGATATGAGATTAATTGCAATTGTTTTAGGAGAAGAGGTAAGTAAAGTAAGAAATGCTGAAACAACAGCTTTATTAGATTATGGCTTTAACTTATATAAAATCGATGTTATTAAAAAACAAGGAGATATAGTAGATACCATCGAATTTGATAAAGGTGATAAGAAAAGTGTTAACATTGTATTAGAAAAAGATGTTACGGTTCTTTCCAAGAAAAGTGATGCTGAAAAGTCATATACGGAAAAAATAAATATAGATGAAATCAAATTGCCAATTAGTAAAAATCAACAGGTTGGTACCATTGAAATCTATGATGGTAGTAATCAAATAGGTAGTTATTCATTGGTATCTAGTGAAGAAGTAAAGAAAAAAAGTTTTTGGAAATTATTTTGTGATAATATAAGAGATATTGTAGTGGGGGATTTGGTATTTTAATTGATAGATAGGTATCGTACTGAAATGTAGATAACAATGATTGAAAATGCTTTGGAATATTTAAAACAAGTTTCATAATAGATCGCTTTAGATAGCCTATACTTAAAAGATTATTTTTCATTAAGTTTGCATTTACTATTAGAATTTGAAGCACCTGTATTTTCTAACAAATGTAATTATTGAGATAGCATTTTTCATCTTGATACATGGTTTTAATATAGGATACTTCCTCAGATAAAAAAGAGAACAATTTTGAATTGAACCACATTGTTTCTTAGTGATCGCGATGAAGATTTTTCTAGAGTTGAAGAATTTGTATTTTAAGGAAAAATGCTTGCTATAAAGTTACTGCTAGTTATATAATAATGGTACAGGTGGTGGATAAATATGGAAAAGGTTGAAAAAAGGACTTCATTAGAGTGCTTACAAGAGGAAATTAGAATATTTAGAAAAAATGAAGAAGCTACTTATGATATGTTAGCACTATATGAACTACTATTACAAAATACTAATATTCATAATTTAATTGGCATTACTTTAACAGAAAAGGTAATACACGATTTAGAAGAACCGGAAGTTACGGTTCCTTTTCAAACAGATAATATTAATGATTTATTTCGTATGTTAACAGATAGATTTTATGCAATTATAATAAAATATAAGGATATAGAAGAATGCAAAAAAAACTGTGATGAATTTAATTCTTCTTATAAGGATATCGTTGCCCAAAGAGATATGACTAGCTTATTATATCGAAAAGAAAATATCAGATTTAATTTGATTCAATCATTGCTTGATCAATCTCCTTATTTGGTTTATAAGTTTTTAGTATCTGAAATTTCTTTTAATACTAGACTAGATATGTTTGCTTGTGTATTAGCTTCTTATAATCATTATGGTTTTAATTATTTTTTAAATGCAGATTGTAGAGATTATCTATCAAAAGAAGAATACAATAAACTCCCTTTAAAAAAACAAGAGCTTTTAGATGCATTTAATCGTAATGAATGTAAAAATTATACTGTTCAAAATTTATTAGATCATCTATTACAAGATAATTGTCTTAATTTTATTAGAGGATTACAAAATTACGGCGTTGATTTTAACTTCTGTTATTACAAAGTGGATTTGCAGGATAATTCCAATTTAGATGGTAAAATGGTTTCTGCTGTTGGTACATTATTTACTAGGGAGAAATCTATATCATCTATTAAAGATTTATATGAAAGTGATAGTTATCCAAAAGTATCTAGTATTATAAGAGAAAATAATGATTTATTGATATTAAGTTCTTTAGATTTAGAGAAAATGTGTGATTTTATTAAGTTATCTCATTTTGAGGTGACAGAAGAAAAAATAAAATTTCTCGCCTCTAGAATTATAAAAGATTCTAGGAATGATGCTATTGATATACTTATTGATTCTAAAGAAAAAAGAAAGAATGAAATTAGGAAAATAGAAGATGCTATTATTCATAAAGCTAGTAATAAAAATGAATATAAAGAGTTAAGGAAATTTGCTAATTTGTTTATAAGATTAGCAGATATTGAACAGGAAATTGAAAAAAGAAAACAAGATTTAGAAAAAGTAGTTCAGGAGCAGGAATTATTAATGCAGAAGAGACAAGAGTTTTTTAACATCCTGTATGACATGAATGAATATGCACAGGAAAATGTTCCATCGAGAACACTTGTAAAAAATATTAAATTTAAAAAGTAGAGTTTATTATTAAAAAAAAAGATTGTCATTAAAATATTATTTCATGATAGTCTTTTCTTTTGGGACAATTATCCTTCTTGTCTTTAAAATAGGAAGTTGATATAATGAAAATGTATAAAAATATGAAGTCTAAGTACTTTAATTAGAAACTAA